>SMWF01000130.1 GCA_004357385.1 Gammaproteobacteria bacterium
ATCCATGACGACAGCTGGGTAGCGGTAGGTAGTGATTTTCAGCAGTCGTCCGGCTGCACCCCAAGCGAATATCCATAGAGCGCCTCGTAAACCAGAATGAGACGTCCACCGTGCGCGAGTAAAATGACAGTGTCGCACTAGGGTCGAGACTCAATCAGGTCCACCATAGGATGATCGCTGCGATGGCGACGGCGGACAGGAAGTTTCTTGCAAGCTTGTCATACCGGGTGGCGATGCGCCGGTAGTCCTTGAGGCTGCAGAAGGCGCGCTCGATCATGTTCCTGTCGCGATAGGCGGTGGCGTCGTAGGGGATGGCGCGCTTGCGCGACGCGGTTGAGGGGATAACCGCCTCGGTTCCGTGTGCGGCGAGCGTGCCGCGCAGGCTGTTGGCATCGTATCCGTCGCCATTGTCACTCGGACCAATGGCGCTCCAATGGCAACTCGGCGATCAGCCGCCGCGCGGGCGGCATGGCGGCCAGCAAGCCGGGGGCGGCGGAGATGTCGGCGATGTTTCCGGGCGTGAGCAGGAGCGCCACCGCGCGTCCGCAACCGTCTGTCAGAGCGTGGATCCCCGCCTACGCGGGGACAGGCTTTGGTGGTCGGGCCACCGCGCGAACGCCCGATGGCCTGAATTTTCGCCCCCCTTTTCCGCCGTGGGCGGAGCGATGCGCATGCACGGCCGTGGAGTCGATGCTGAGGTCCTCTGGGATATCCGCCTGGGCGACCAGTTCTGCAAATATCCGACCCCAGAGCCCGCGCCAACTCCACCGGTTGAAGCGGTTGTAGATCGTCGTCGACGGGCCGTAGACCGCAGGGCAGTCCTTCCAGCGACAGCCCGACTTCAGCACATGAACGATCCCGCTGATCACCCGCCGGTCGTCCACCCGCCGCGCCCCGGGTTGGTTCTTCGGAAGGAGCGGATCGATCGCCGCCCACGCGCTGTCTGAAAGCCAAAACTCGTTCGCCATGCTATGCCTCCTGTAGTTCGGAGGCAGTGAATCACGCTATTTAATGCATTTCAACAGGTTGATTGGGTTTGGACCCTAGCGCTTGACATATGCAATTAGAGAACTCAGTTGGGGGCTGCTCCGCGTATCAGAGGCCGCCCAGCCAGCGTGGTTTGAGCCGGATTGCCCAATACCGCAGGTTAGATTTCATTCCCTTTCGGAGGTCGGTTCGGCCGATGACACCCAAAGCCCCATCCAATTCGTAGCGTCTGGGAACTGCCGTAGCGATGCGAAATGCTGCGCTTTCCTCGTCATTGAGACCCTCAATGGCCCTAGCGAGCGCACGGAAAGTGCTCGTATGCGCCACGACGAGAACACATTTGCCTGACTTCAGCGCCGGCACGATCAGTTCAGGCCACACAGGGCTGACGCGCAGGACTGCATCGCGCAGGCATTCGCTACGCGGTTGATGCTGCGGATGGACATCTGGAAATCTTGCAAGTTGCTCGCGAAAGCGTGCATCTTCCGTATCGAGAAGTGGCGGACGTGCATCATAAGACCGTCGCCAAGCGACGACCTGTGCATTGCCAAATCGCTTGATCATGGCCGTCCGCGTCTCATCCTGCAGGCCGCCGAAGTGGCGTTCGTTCAGCCGCCAGTCACATCGGATCACGGAGTTCGGCAGGCGCAGTGTGGCCTGTATGACGGCAAGGGTCTGTTGTGCGCGTGCCAAGCGTGAGGTCAGGCAAAGATCGAACGCAAGTCCGGTGCGCTTCAATATCTGCGCGGCACGCTCAACTTCAGCCAGACCCGTCGCACTCAGCGGCGTGTCGGCCCAGCCTGCAAACCGGTTTTCCTTGCCGTAGACGGTGGTGCCATGACGCAGCAGAACGAGTGTTGGCATGACGGCGCATTCCTGTAATGTTGCGCTGCGCTTATAGTGTTCCCTCGAGGAAATACAATTGCTACCCCGCTTCGAAATCCTGCTAGCCTGAGTTCCAGAGCGAAGTGCAACATTCCTGAGCCGGTGTGATACCGGTTTGGGTGTTCCATCTAATTTGGGTGTTCCATCTAAAAGGAGTGTTGCGATGCGAAGTTACCAACACCTGTCGCGGGAGGACAGGGAGGAGATCGCCGTTTTCAGGGCGGCTGGCCATCGGCTCAGCGCGATTGCGCGAGCCCTGGATCGCTCGCCGTCAACGATCTGCCGCGAGCTCCGGCGCAATGCGCTGCCGTCCGGGCGGTATTCCACGCAATCGGCGGACGGGGCGTATATGCTCCGGAGACAGCGGGACGCTGTTCTCGAGCAGGATGGGCGACTGGCGCAGTTCGTCCGCGACCGACTGGCGGAAGGCTGGGCGCCAGAGCAGATCGCCGGATGGTTGAAGGCTGGGAACGAGACGGGCCTGCGCGCGCTGTGCATGGAGACGATCTATGGCTTCATCTACCGGGCCCGCCAGAAGGCCGAGGAGCTGTGGTGTTATCTCGTGCGGCGCCGCAGAACACGCCGGCCGCTACGGGCACGCCGACCCCGGGAACTTATCCGAGACCGCAGTTCCATTCATGAACGACCGGAAACCGTGGAAACCCAAGAGGTTGTGGGCCAATGGGAGGGTGATCTGATCATCTGCAAGCGCATGCGACCGGTGCTGGTGCTGCACGAGCGCAAGCCCCGCCTCACCTTGGCTGCCCGCCTGACCGGAAAGTCGGCCGCAGAGACGGCATCCGTGATCATGGCCATCTTTCGCCACCTCGATCCGGAACTCAGGAAATCCATTACATTTGACAATGACACCGCTTTTACCCACCATACCCTGCTGCGCGTCATGCTCGATATGGTCACCTGGTTCTGTGACGCCTATGCGTCCTGGCAGAAGGGCGGCATCGAGAACACAAACGGGTGGCTCAGGCGCTGGCTTCCCCGACAGGCTAATATCGACAACCTCTCCGACGAAGACCTGCAGGAGGTTGTCATGACCTACAACCTCACCCCAAGGAAGTGACTCAGATTCCTGACGCCCCTCCAGGCCATCTTCCATGAGCTTGGCAGAGATGTCAGAATGCGCTTCGCTTGACTGTGTTGCACTGCACGATGGAATCCAGGCTGGGACACCGCATGCTGCCCATTGATCCGCCGACTAAGGCCCTTGACCACAACTCTGATCAGGCTCCAATCGTATGGCTTTTGATCGACGACCGGCCGGGCCACCGTACGCAGGTCGTAGGCCTTGCTCGCTGGCTCGGTTGGCCGGCGGTCGAGAAAAGGCTCGTCTTCAACTGGCTCAATCGACTGCCAAACCCGTTGCTCGGCGCGGCGCTTCTGTCGCTCACCTTGGCGAAGAGCGACCCATTGACGGCACCCTACCCGGATCTTGTTATTGGTATGGGGCGGCGCGTGGTTCCGATCGCGTGCTGGATCAAGCGTCAAAGTGGGGGGCGCAGCCGCGTCGTTCTGTTCGGGCGCAAGGCAGCGAATGACTCGCGCGCGGCCGATTTGTCGGTCGCCTGCGCTCATTTTCAACTTTTGCCGCATGACAGGATGGTGGAGTTGGTCGTTCCGCCGACCCAGGTCGACGGCATAGCGCTTGCAGACGCGCATGCTGCCCATGGTGATCCACTCGCCGGTCTGGCGCGACCGCGCGTTCTGCTGTTGGCCGGCGGGCCGACCGTTCAGCATTTGTTCGATGCCGCTTTAGCCGGGCAGATGGCGGGAGAGGTGGCAGCCGCCGCCCACGCACAGAACGGATCACTTGCCATTGTCACCAGCCGGCGTACACCAGCCGCAGCTGTTGCGGCCATGCGCTTAGCCGCGCCGGAGGCGCATCTGCACAAATGGCAGGCAGA
Organism: Gammaproteobacteria bacterium; assembly: GCA_004357385.1. Taxonomy (GTDB): domain Bacteria; phylum Pseudomonadota; class Gammaproteobacteria; order Pseudomonadales; family Azotimanducaceae; genus SMWF01. The sequence goes on from SMWF01000130.1 coordinate 3,792, forward strand.
CCGACGCAACAATCCTTACCTTGCCTATCTTGCCGCAGCCGACTTGATCGTCGTGACAGGCGAGAGCGAATCAATGCTGGCGGAAGCCGCTGCGACGGCGCGCCCACTGACGATCTATCCTCTCCCGCCGAAACCTGAATCGGCAAAGCAGAGGCTCGCAGGGCGGCTGCGGCGCGGAGTCGGGGGCGGCGGCTCATGGGCAGCAGTTTGCCGCGCGCTGCTTGCGGGCGGTTGGATCACGCCACCGCGTGACCTCAGCCTGATGCACTCGCTCATGGTGGCGCGAGGACAGGCCGGTCTGTTTGCTGACGGGTTAAATACTGTTGCACCGCGTGCTCCGCTTGAGCATCGTCAATTGACCGACCGCCTTTTGGCACTACTGGGCCGCCTGCCGGAGACCGCTTCATGAGATTTTCAGGCTGGGTGATCGAGCGTCTGGGATTGCCTGCCGTCAAGCCGGAGCGGACGCTTTGGCTGGTCGGCGAGACGTTTGAGGCGTTCGAAGCGATGGCAGCCGCGATCGAAGCGATCGGAGAACGCTATTCCCGATCGGAAACCCTGCTGTCTGCGAGTTATCCGGCCTTGCGTGCGAGGCTTGCCCGCCGATTTCCTGAATGTCGGGTTCTGCCACCACCGGCTGATCACGCATTTTTCGTTCGTCTGTTTCTTCAGCACTGCAATGTGCGTGTGGCGGTTTTTCTGGAGCCCAAGGCTGATCCATCGGCAGTTCTTTTGACCGGCCTCAGTCGGCTGGCGATCGCAACGCTCGCAGTCACTGCGCGCGGCGCCGGTCCCCTGCGATCCGATCGGCTGCTGGCGGCTGCCTGCGAGGCTTTCATCGAGATTGCAGAAGCCGAGCCCGACATTGGGCGCGAAGACGGGCGCTGCCAGCGGCTCTCTGTCCAGGAGGCCGCTGATCTATTAGGCGAGTTGCTGGCGCGTGATTTGAAACCGTTGCGCCAGGTGGCGCGCATGCGGCGTGGGGTGGGAGCATCTCTCCTGGCGCTCGCGGGGCACCCGCGTTGGCGCCGGCTTACCGCCAGGCGGCTGCAGCGTTATTCAACCATCGCAGAGCTGCGCGAAACGCTTGGCACACCGAATGCAATCCTTTGTCTCGGCAATGGGCCTTCATCGGAGGATCCGATCCTTGCCGAGATGAGCTACGATGCGCTGTTCCGGGTAAACCATTCCTGGCTCAAACGCGGCCTGTTCACCGGAACGGATGTTGTCTTCACTGGCGGCAAAACTACGATGCGCGCGCTTAGTAGACCAATCTTCGGACTGCAGACTAGGTACGCGGAGGAACGGTTTGCCGAGATCCGGACACTCTCCCCGTCATTTAACCCTGCCCGTTTCTTTGATGCCAACGACATGACCGCCGAGTTGCGCGCTTTTCCATGGGGCACGCTGCGCCCAACGAACGGCGCCTCGATGCTCGCCGTGGCGGTGGCGCTGCAGCCCGCGCGGCTGATAGTCGCGGGAGTTGATCTCTTTCAGCACCGGGACGGCTCCTATCCGGGCGACACGGTAACGCCCAATGCCTATTCGCCGGGGCACAACCGCGATACGGAGTTGTCTTTCCTCCTGAATCTCCTGTCGAATTACCATGGCGATCTTTTGATCATCGGCGAGGTTTTGCGGTCAGAGTGGGAAAGGTTCAGGAATGACGCTTGTCTGCGGCAAATCGATCTGTGATCTGGAAATGTTGTCCGGGATAGCGTTATGGTGTGACCGCATCGCGGCATTCGGCTGAAAACTGCGCAGGAGGACGCCCTGTCAACGGGCGTGAGAGATTGTGGTGGAAAAGTTCAAGAAAGAACCGCAGTTCAAGACATACTGGCATCATCGAAAACTAGCCTACTGGTTCCGCAAGGCCCTCGAAAGACCTGAGGGCTTTCGTGAAGCACCGGAGGTCGTGCGCTTTGATGTGGAGCCGGGTGTTAGGGCGAGCGGCAAACCCCCGGTGCGCATCTTCCTTGGCACCGAGCCTCGCCAGTACCGTGCAGAGCGGGTCTTTTTCTGGTCGATCAAGCAGGTGCGCGATCCCACGCGCGTCTACGAAATCTACATGATGAAGGACCTCAAGGGCTTCGACCGGGCCGGGTGGAAGACCGGCTTCACAAATTACCGGTATGCGATACCTACCCTGGCGGGCGGGAAAGGCCGCGCGATCTTCAACGATGTCGACCAGATCTACCTCGCGGATCCGGCGGAAATGTTCGATATGGAGATGAATGGAGCCGGAATTTTGGGCATCACCGAGCGCGAAACTTCAGTATTGCTCATCGACTGCGAGAAGATGATCAACTTCTGGTCGATTGACGACGCCAAGACAGGTAAGAAGCATCGCCATTTCCGAGA
>SMWF01000131.1 GCA_004357385.1 Gammaproteobacteria bacterium
ACGACGCTGTCGCCCAGTCGGATCTCCGTGCGACGCACCGCGTGCACAGCGATCGTCGCCGGTTCCAGCATTGCGGCATCTGCATCGCTCAGGCCCGCGTCCACCTGGTACACGCGGCCCGCGTCGATGGCGATGGATGAGGCGAAGCCGCCATGCGGTGCAGCTAGCGGGCCCATGCCGATCAAGCCCATGAACGCGGTTTCACAATGGCCGGGGTCACCGCGTACACATGCCCGGCAGGTTCCGCACGCCGTGGCGATGCCGATGGCCACCCGGTCACCTTCCTTGAGGTTTGCGGTGCTCGGGAGGTCCGGGCCGATTGCCGACACGGCGCCGGTCCACTCGTGGCCGCAGATCGCCGGGTTGTAGGGTTCGCCGGATTGGTAGGCGTGAAGGTCCGTGCCGCAGATTCCGCAGTACGCGACGTCCACGACCGCTTTGCCTGGCTCCGGCTGTGGATCCGGCATCTCGATCAGCTCGACATTCGATTTGCCCGTGACCAGTCCAACTAACATGTGCGCTCCCGATGGATTCGTTTTACCTATAATCGGGTGATTTACCCGGGATGGCCAGTGCGGGAATCATCGGGATAGGATGTAGGCGTGGAAATCGCGATTTACTCGGATCTGGTCTGCCCGTGGTGCTTCATCGGTAAGCGGCGCATCGAGCAGGTGCTTCGGACGCCCGTTGGCGAAGGCATCTCCTTGCGCTGGCTCCCCTTCCAGCTCTATCCGAACATACCGCCGGGCGGTCTGGACCGCCAGCAGGTGCTGGAAGCTCGATACGGGGCCGACGCGGATGCGACGCGCGTTCCCTCACGGATTCGAGACGAGGCTGCTGAGGTGGGCCTCGAGTTCGACTTCGGGGCGATGCGCAAGACGCCCAACACCCTGGATGGCCATCGACTGGTGGAACGCTTTGTTGGACCCGGCCAGAGCGATCTGGTCGAGGTACTGTTCAGGTACTACTTCCAAGAGGGCGCCGACGTCGGTGACCACGACGTTCTGCTTGAAGCGGTGGCCCAGGCTGGCCTGGATGTCGACGCCGCGCGGGAGGTGCTGGAGAGTGATGCGCTGCGTGATGCGGTGCTCGAGCAGATCCGGACGGCCTACGACACCGGTGTGACTGGGGTGCCGTCGTATCTGCTGGCGGGTCGTTTTTCGATCCCGGGGGCTCAGCCGGCGGATGTTCTGAGCAAGTTCATTGAACGGGTACGCTTGCGACTCGGCGAAGAGTCCTAGAGCCAACAGCGATATTGGGGGGATGTGATGGTTGCGATGAAAGGTGTTGATGTCATTGCCGAGGTGCTGCGGCGCGAGGGCGTGGAGTTCATCGCCTGCTATCCGCACAACGATCTGATCGAAGCGTGCGCCAGAATCGGGATTCGCCCGGTGGTGTGTCGCCAGGAACGGGTCGGAATCGCCATCGCGGATGGTTTCAGCCGCACCACCAACGGCAAGCGCCTCGGGGTGTTCGTCATGCAGCACGGACCCGGTGCTGAGAACGCGTTTCCCGGTGTGGCCCAGGCGTTTGCAGACAACGTTCCGCTGCTGGTGCTGCCGGCTGGCGAGCCAACCTCGCGGCAAGGAATCAAACCGGTGTTCAGTGCCTACGACAACTATGGGGAGATCACCAAGTGGCGTGCGTTCGTGCCGAGCGTCGATCGGATCGCCCCGACCCTGCGGCACGCCTTCTATCGATTGCGAACCGGAAAAAGCGGTCCGGTACTGGTAGAAACGGCACTCGACGCGCTCGCCGCGGAACTGGATGGGGAGTTGCGTTACGAACCGGTGGTGGGTTCCCGGTTCGGACCGGATGGATTGGCGGTGCGAGAGGCGATCGATGCGGTGCTGGCAGCCCAGCAACCGGTGATTTATGCGGGCCAGGGCGTGTTGTACGCCCAGGCCAGCGATGAACTGGTGCGGTTCGCGGAAATGCTCGATGCGCCGGTGTTGACCACGATGCCGGGTAAAAGCGCGTTTCCGGAGCAGCATCCGTTGTCGATCGGCGCTTCGGCGATCACCAAGCCCGATCACATGATGCATTTTCTGCGTGAAGCGGATTGCGTGTTCGGCATCGGCACCAGCTTTACACGGACCCTGTACGGCACCAACGTGCCGTCCGGGAAGGTAATGATTCAGGCCACCAATAGCGAGGAAGACATCAACAAAGACTACGTCGTGCAGCACGCCCTGGTAGGCGATGCCAAGTTGACGCTTGCCGCGCTGATTGCCGAACTCGAAGCGCGCGGGGTCGACCGCGGGCCCGGCCCGCGCGCAGAAGACGCGACCACGCGCAAGAACGCGCTGCTCGACAAGTGGCGGCCCGAATTCGAGTCGAACGAAGTGCCGATCAATCAATATCGAATCATTGCCGATTTGAAACAACGCCTGGATCCGGCCGCGACCATCATCACGCACGATGCGGGTACCCCTCGCGAGCAGATCATCTCGTTCTGGGAGGCGCCCACCCCGCGCAGCTATCTTGGCTGGGGTAAAACCACGCAACTCGGCTTCGGCCTGGGCGCGATCATGGGCGCCAAGCTCGCGGAACCCGACAAGATCTGCATCAACATCATGGGTGACTCGGCGATCGGCATGGTCGGTATGGACATCGACACCGCGGTCCGGAACGGCATCGGGATCATCACGATCATCTTCAACAACGGCATCATGGCAATCGAGTCGGTTGCATTGAGTAATGCACACGAAGCCTACGGCGCCAATTTTCAGGGCGGGCACTACGCCGATCTGGCGGAATCGCTGGGTGCCTGGAGCCGTCGTGTCGAACAGCCGGATGCGTTTCTGCCGGCTCTGGAGGAAGCGTTGACGGCCGCGGGCGAGGGTCGCCCGGCGGTAATCGAGTGCGTCGTCAAAGCCGGCTACATCTGGCCGGGCCGGGGCGAACCTGGCAGCTGACCGGCTATGGGAGGTAGCGGAGCCAGCGACCATGGTAGTTGACGGACATTGCGACCCGGCCTTTGCACGCGTTGGCGAGATCTTCGCCGACAACTTCGATCGGGGCCTGGAAGTGGGTGCGTCTGTCGCAATCAGCGTTGAGGGCGAGCTGGTGGTCGACCTCTGGGGCGGGCATGCCGACGCTGAGATGAGCAGGCCCTGGGCTGAACACACCCTGGCCAACCTTTACTCCACCACCAAACCGATGGCGGCCCTGTGCGTGCATCTGCTGGCGGATCGCGGCGGGCTCGATCTCGACGACCCGGTGGCGCGGCACTGGCCCGAGTTCGCCGAGGCGGGTAAACAGGGTGTCCTGGTGCGCCACCTGTTGTGTCACGCGGCTGGATTGTCGGGACTGGATGTGGACGTCACCATCCAGGAAATGTATGACCATGATCGAATTGCCCGATTGCTGGCGGCTCAAGCGCCCTGGTGGAAGCCGGGTACGCAAAGTGGCTATCACGTGGTTACCTATGGCTACCTGCTGGGCGAGCTGGTTCGGCGTGTTGCGGGCGTCAGCCTGGGGGAATATTTTCGCATCGAGATTGCACAGCCGCTCAATGCGGACCTGCACATTGGCGTTCCGGCCAGTGAACTCGAGCGGCTCGCCGACGTCGTTCCTCTGCCGGGGGCAGAGGTGCTGAACCTGGCGCCCGGGCAGGACACGATTGCGTCTCGCAGTTTCGCTCGGCCGCCGCTCATCGCCGCCGAGGCCAACACGCGGGCATGGCAGCAAGCGGAGCTTCCCGCCGTCAATGGCTATGGCAATGCCCGCTCCGTGGTCCGGGCCCAGACACCCATGGCTTGTGGCGGCACGGCATTCGGCGTGGAGCTGCTGTCGGCTCGTGCCGTTGAAGTGGCATTTACCGAACAGTTACGGGGCGTCGACGTGGTTCTGGGCCAACCGATGCGCTACGCCCTCGGCTACGGGCTCGCCCAGCCCGAGATGCCACTGGGCGCCAATCGCGACACGGCATTCTGGGGAGGGTGGGGCGGTTCAATGGTGACCGTCGACACCGTCGCGCGGACCTGTTTTGGCTACGTCCCGAATCGCATGTTGGGCGCGTTGTTGGGGGATGAACGGCTCGCTGGTCTGTTCGGAGCATTTCTCGAAGCACAGGAGGGCGCGAAATGACAGAAACGAGGCACACGGAAACCTAGCTGTTGCCCCGGTACTCGGCGCGCGATTCCTGGATGCGAAGCGTCTGGTCCATTCAGCTGTACTCGTCGTGCCGCACAAGCGAGTCGCTGATCTCGAACCAGGGGGCCTTTGAGCCGACAAAGATGTGGCCTTCCGGAACCGCGCCCGGATCGTCGTCGAGCGATCCGGCGGGGATGTTCCAGACGCCCACAGCGGACAGCGCGGTACCAAACTTCCGCAATCACCGCAGAAGTTGGCTCCGAAGCGTTCGGTTCCAGGAAGATCGAACCCCCGCACGCGTTCCTCCCCTTGGAGCCATTCGAATACGTCGGGCGCGACGAACAGATTGGTCGCGTGGGCAGCGGCGCGGCTCAGGCGGCACCGGGAACAGTGGCAGTTGCGCATGGCCCGGGGACGGCCGCTGAACCGAAAGCTGATGGCTCCGCACAGACAGCTGCCGCGACAGGAATCTGCTGACGGGTTGCCGGCGGAACCGGCCGGTCGATCCTCGGGGCATCGTAGCCGGGCGGACACGTTTCGTGCTGGGGAAGGTCATCGGTAATCGTGTGCCAGGGCGCCTTCGAACCCGCGAAGATGTGCATCCTGGGCGCTATCTGGGGATCCCCTTCGAGGTTCCCGGCGGGGACGAAGATCACGTCGCCACCTTCCTCCGACGGGGGCATGGTCGAACCGCAACGGGGACAGAAGGTGCGCTCAAACCCCGGGCTCGACGTGTAGCTTGCGAGCCCGTCGACGCCCTGCTGCCACCTGAAGGCGCTTGCGGGTGCCGCGACCTCGGTTTGAAATGCGCTGCCGTGGTGCTTTCGGCACATGGAGCAGTGGCAGTGGAGCATCGACAGAAACGGACCGTCGAGCGCGTAGCCGATGTCGCCGCACAGGCATCTGCCGGTAATGGTTGTCATGGCCGGTAGGGGAACGCGACGGGGCCGGGTCGGAGCGCGGCGCGGGCCAGGGCTACCCAGCGGCACAGATGTGCGCGGGTGTCTCGCGGATCGATGATTTCCTCTATCTCGAAGTATTCGG
>SMWF01000132.1 GCA_004357385.1 Gammaproteobacteria bacterium
CCCAAGGGGTCCGCATCAAATTGAAGACCAGCCGTTTCAAATCGTTGACCCGGCAACGGCGCCTCAGCGAACCAAGCGACGTCGCAGATACCTTGTACCACGCAACGCATCCTCTGCTGGACGAGCTGCTCCCATTCGGCCCGTTCCGATTGGTCGGGCTCGCCGCTTTCGACCTCTCACGACGCGAGGGGCCCGAGCAACCTGAACTATTCGATGACGAGCGCCGTTCACGTGACCTCGAGAAGGTCATCGACGGACTCCTGGAACGCTTCGGCGATGACACGGTGTTCCGCGCCGCAGACCTGGTCCGGGATCGGGCACTCGGCAGGCAGGGTCCGAGTCTCGATTTTCTCGACGATTCGAACTAGGCGGTTAGTCGGGATTACGTGCCAGCATGCGAACCAGCGCGGCGGCGCGTCCGTCCGGGTCTGTAACGTGCTCTTCGCGATAGGTTTCGATACAGAGCCCCGCAACCGAGTCGCGCAGCTCACCCGGTTCCAGTCGAAATGCCGGGTTGGACGGGCCGACAACCTCCCGGTCGGTGACCAGGTGTTGCTCACACAGGTAAACGCCTCCCGGGCGTAGCGCATCGGCGATCGATGCCGTCAGTGCCGGGTTGACGTAACGGACCTGCACGATGAGATCGTAACTGGACCGTGGCAGCTCTACCTGGTCCAGATCACACGCTTGCCAGACGATATCCAGCCCCAACGCCTCCGCTCGGGCGCCGGCACGAGCGAGTCCCTCCACCGAAATGTCCCAGCCTTCCACCTGACAACCCAGCGACGCTAGGTAAATTGCATTGCGTCCCGACCCACACGCCAGATCGAGCGCCGCGCCGCGAGGGAGTGTCTCGGTCAGTTCCCTAACGAATTCACTGGGGTTCGTTCGATCCTGGTAGGCACCCTCCCGATAGCGCCCGTCCCAACGCGCCCGATCCGCGTCACTCATCTCGCCCTTCAGAAAGAACGGCCTTACCGAGCAAGCTGCGCAGCAGTGGAAGATGTTCACGGCCAACGAATACGTGTTCGCCGATGTGATAACCGGGCACGCCGATGATGCCCTGCTGTTCGGCTGTTTCCTGAATTTCTCTCTGTTCGTCGCGCCCCGCGGGGAGATAGTCCGCGAAGTCGCTGGCACCCAGCGTGGAGAGCAGTTCGCCGAGCACCTCCGCCGAGGTCACGTCCAGTACTCCCTGCCAGAGCCCGGCAAACACCTGATCGACGTACGACTCTGCGCAGCCGCACCGCTCGGCCCACAGCAAACCCACGGATGCCAGGGTGGTGTCGAGATCGCGAGACACTTTATCCCCGGACCCCAACCCCAGATGCGCTCGGGCCGCGGTACGCTCGATCTCCATTTGGTTATATTCGGTGCGCGCGCGGAAGTGGCGCTGGGAGGTAGTCTCGTCGGCAGCCGGGTCCGGCGTTCTCTGGGCGGACAGGTTCAGGCCCCGCCAGCGCAACCCTACGCCCAGTTCCCGCTCCAGGGCCCGCGTAGGGGCAACGGCAAGGTAGGACTTCGGGTTCTTGAAATCGATGTACACCGTTGGCTCAGTAAAGGGTCCGGCGCCGAACTCATGAGTCAACGCCGCGGCGCTCGCCGATTCGTAGGCGATGTCAGGCGCAGACCCGACTTCGCCACCGAGGTGCCATCGAACCAGCGGCAACTGTTCCCGACCGAAGTAGCGCTGGCCGGCGATGATGAACGTAGGCACCCCGTAGATGCCGGCAGGGTGCAGAGATGCCATCAACTGATCGTGCTCAATCCGTCCGGCGTGGGCGAGATAGTCGTCGAATCCTGCCATGTCTGCGCCGGCCGCCTGAAGCTCGCTCGAAACGACATCGGGGGCTTCCACGTCGAGATCGCGCCGCCAGAACTGGCGGTAAACGCTGTCGATGTAGCGGCGCAGCATGTCGCGTCCCTGCCGCTTGACCCACAGCATCCCGATCGAAGCCAATGAGGTATCCCAGATCTTGGTCGTGCCTTTGATCTCGATGTCCCTGAGCCGGGCGTAACGCTTGGCGTCGCGGTAGGCATAGCGAACCGCGTTCCACTGGCGCGGGGAGCGCTTGCTCTCCAGCACTTTGCCCCGCTCGTCGGCCTTTGCCGAGCCCAGATAGCTCGGAATGTCGAGGGTCAGGGGACGCCAGTCGATGGCGATGCCGAACTCATCCTCCAGCGCAAAACACGGATCCTTGGCGAGGTACGCATACGGGCTCTTGAAGTCGAGGTAGACGATCAGCGGCGAATCCGAGCGCAGCGGATCCCACACGACAGGGGTCATCTACTTAGGCCAAGACACTCGTAGGTGGCGTAGGCCAATGCTGCGGCGCGACGATCGCCGAGGGTCGTGCCGGTCATCCGGTTCATGACGTATGCGGAACACATCTTCTGCGCGGCATCCGCGATCACTAACGATCCACCCCAGCCGCCCCAATAACAGGTATCCGGCTCCGCGGTCGGTTTTAGCGGCCATGCGGCCGAATTGAGTCCATAACCCATCCCGAAGGTAATCGGCAGCCGCAGGCAAAGGTCTACGCCACTGGTCTGCTCGACGAATACCGCCTCGACCGTCGACGGCGACAGCAACTGCACTCCAAACGCGCTGCCCCCGTTGGCAATCGGCGTCTGGGCCCGGACCACGGATCGTGCGTTGCCGTGGCCGTTCACGGCGGGTAGCTCGGCCTGCCGCCATGCGTCGGAAGTTAGCGCGCCTACCGGCGTGGGGATGCTGCCGAAAGCGCGAAATCCAATCGAATCTTTCTTCTGGCCGGAGGTCAGGCTGCCGCCGCCCGGCGCGGGAATGAGTTCGCCTACCCGATCGAAGTGCTCAGGATCCAATCCAATATGAAAGTCCGCCTCCAGCGGCCCTGCAATCTCGCTGGCGAAGAACGTCCCGAGCGAGACGCCCGTTACGCGTCGTACCACCTCGGCAATCAGGTGCCCCTGGGTAACCGCGTGGTAGCCGCTGCTCGTGCCCGGTTCCCACCAGGGCGCCTGGGCCGCAAGCAGCCGAGCCATAGCGTCCTGATCGTATAAGGTGTCGAGGTCGATGGGCTCATCGAGCCCAGGTAGACCCGCCGAGTGACTCATGAAGTGTTTGAGCCGGACGTCTTCCTTGCCGTTCTGGGCAAACTCCGGCCAGTAACGGGCCACCGGGGCGTCGAACTCCACCTGCCCGCGATCCGCCAGGACCAGCAGGCACAACGCCGCCATCGTCTTGGTCGTCGAGTAGACATTGACGATGGTGTCCTCTTCCCACGGTAGTGTTTGCGCGGCATCCCGGTGCCCGGCCCATAGATCGACAACCATCTCACCTTCCAGCGTCAGGGCGTAGGAGGCCCCGATGTCGCCGCGGCGCTCGAAGTTGGTTTCGAAGGTCTCTCGAACCTTGGCGAAACGTTCGTGACAGAACCCGTTGATTTCCATAACGGTTGGATCCCTACACGCCTTCGTCACGCAGTTCAATGAGCGCGGATTCGATCGCTGCGGCAAGCTGATCGAGCAGCCGAGTGTGTGCATCGATCAGCCCGGGATAGCCATCGCGCGTCAGTCGCTCGTGTTCAATGACGCGGCCCTCGACCGTCGCTTTCTTGCCCGAGACCTTGGAAACCACGAAGCCCGCATTGATCCACGCCCCACCATTGAGACTGCCGTGCAGGGTCTCGATCGAGACGTCGATCCGATAATCCCAGGCATCACGAAAGATTACGTCCGATGCCACCTCGTAGCCCAGACGATCGACCAGTTCCGAGCGCAAATAGTGTCGAACCCCGTTGTTCAGCGGCTCTCCCCACTCGTGATATCGGGCCGGGCGAATCTCCCGGGCCCCGATCTGCACCACAACGGCCGCTCGATCGAGGTACGCGGCGATCGTGACCCGGCCGATACCCACCCGTTCGGCCGGCGCGGAATTCGTACTGATGCCCGTAGTCTCGCCACGCAGCAGGTACAGATGTCGGTCCGGCGGGGTCGACGAGCAGCCCAACATCACGACGAAGGGGACAATGGCTAGAATTCTCATTGCGTCGCCCTCGGTTCCGGATCGGGTCTGGTCTTGGTCGAGAAGATGATGGAATTTGGCTGGTCTTCCAATCGCTGCGCGAGATCCTGAAATCGCTGCAGGGTTCGATTGAGTTCGGATGTCGTTCGTTCCAGATCCGAATAAAACACAGAGTCCGATGAGAACGATTCGATCGTCCGGCGCAATTGTGCGAGGGTCTTATCGAGCTGCCCGGGAAGGCGCTGCGTTCCTTCACTGCCTGCAAGTCGGCGCACCGCATCGAGCGCACCGGCGGCCTGCTCCAAGGTGTCGTTCAAGTTTGCCACCGTGACATCCAGAGGCAACGCGTTGAACCGTGTGAGCAGGTTGTCGATCTGGCGTTCGATCCGGGCAATGCCACTGGGGAGCGTGGGGATCGTCGTATAGTCGCCAAACTCGCCCAGCGACGCAGGCTTCTCATCCGGATAGTAGTCGATCCCCACGTACAGGGCGCCCGTGAGCAGATTGCCACTGTTGAGGGTTGCTCGAAAACCGTTCCCAACCGCCTCCTTGATGATGTCGCGCATCGTCGCCGTCGCTGCCTCGCTATCTCCAATTCCCAAGCGGCCGGGTTCGATGCGGATCAGTACTGGCAGATGTGCGCCAGCGCCAGCGCGCCTGCCTTTCTGCCGCAACAAATCCTCATACAGCAATCGGTCAACCGTACCGATCCGGATTCCACGATATTCGACCGGTGCTCCCGGCCGGAGACCTCGCAGCGACTGGCCGAAGCGGACGACGTACTGGATGCTGTGTTGGTAGGATTGCTCGCGAGTACTGCTCTGGTTGGCGTACAGCCGAAATTTCGCGTTGTTCTTGACCGGCCCACCCGGATCGGCACCGTCGGGTACCGCAAAGGCGACGCCACCTGAAATCAACGCACTCAACGAACTCATCTCAAAGTCGATCCCCTCGGTTCCAGCGGTCAGCGACAAGCCGCTGGCATTCCAGAATCGCGTGCCCTCGGCAACCAAGCTGTCGTAAGGTGCTTCGATGAACAGTCCGTAGCTCATCACCTTCGCCTCGATGTCCAGCTCCGCAGAATCCACCCGGCCAACCCGGTAACCGCGAAACATCACCGCATCACCCGCACTCACGGAACCGGCTTTGGTCGAGGTTAAGATCAGGTGCAAACCCGCGGCCCCCGATGGCGTTACCGGCGGGTCCTCGAGACCGTCGAAATGCTTCCGGCCCGGCGCGCCTTCTCCGGGAGCCAGTTCGATGTAGCCACCCGAGAGAATCGTCGCCAACCCCGATATCCCGCCCGGCCCGACCCGAGCGCGAACCACCCAGAATTGCGTGTCCTCGCGCAACAGCTTCGCCGCCGCCGCATCGATGCTTGCGCTCACCACCACGTGTTCCAGGTCTTCAGACAGGACAATCTCGTCGACGGTTCCAACTTCAACGCTGCGCGCTTTGATCCTGGTCTTGCCCGCCGTCATACCTTCGGCGGTGGAGAACACAATAGTGATCTTGGGACCTTCGGTCAGGTAGGTGTACACCACCATGTAAGCACCGAGCAGGCCGGCAATGATCGGCAGCAGCCAGACCAGATTGATTCGGCGCTTTGGCTCGACGACCTGTACTTCCTCACTCATCTTCGCCAGCTCCCGCGTCCCAGATCAGGCGCGAATCAAATCCTTGGGCGGCGACCATGGTAAACGCAACTACGCCCGCAAACGCCAGCGCGGCAATCCCCGGTTGAATCGTCAGCACCCCACCCAGTCGGATCAACGCTACCATTACCGCAACCACGAACACATCGATCATAGACCACTTGCCTACGAATTCGGTTATGCGATACAGGACGGTACGCTGATGCCGTTGCGTGGCGCGTTTACGCCAGACGCTCCAGCTCAGCGCGAACAGCGCAAGCATTTTGCCTACCGGGATCATTACGCTGGCAAAAAAGATGATCCCTGCAATCGGGTAGGATCCCATCTTCCAGAACAGCACCACACCACCCATGATAGTACTGTCCTGAGACACGCCCAGTGTTTCGGTCGTCATGATGGGCAGCAGGTTGGCCGGAATGTAGAGAATGGTTGCAGTGATCAACAGGGCGACGGTTCGCGTCACGCAGTCGTGCGCGCGCAGATGCACGCGCGCATTGCAGCGCGGACATCTGGGCGAGCCTACGGCGACAAGTTTCCAACAGGTGTGACAGGACGCCAGGTCACGCGCCGCTGCGGTACCCGCCGGAAAGCTCATCGACTCGACACCCGGTCGATTGCCTGCCAGACAGACAAGCGATCGAGATGGCTGATCGCGCCGATGAGACAAAGGGCAAACCCGATGTACGCCCAGAACGAAATTCCGATCACCACGGTCGCCAGCTTCATTATTTTGACCAGGCTGACGATCACTCCAAGCACGAACACTTCGACCATGTTCCAGGTGTTCATGCCGTACAACAGCCGCCCGGCAGGAATCAGCCAGGGCGCATTGCGTCCACGAATCAGCGGTATGACCAGGCCCAGAACGAGAGCCAGCAGCACCGCCGGCAACACGACGATGAGAACCAGAATGATAATCCCGAGGAATTGGGCATCGTTTTGGAACAGAATCTGCGCAGCCTGCGGCAACCTGAACATATTCTCGAGACCGCCACGCTCGAAGCCAAGAAACGGGTACGCATTGGCGATGGGAAGCAGCAGCAAACCGGAAATCGCGAACGCCAGCGCGCGCGTCAGGTGATCATCGCGGGCAACCTGAATCAAACCGCCACAGCGCGGGCACACCGCGCGCTGGCCCTTCGTCAGCGGCTTCAAATCCAGCAACGCATCGCATTCATGGCATGCGATTTGCCGATCGATCTGATCTTTAGTCAGCTCCATACCGTCCTTTGGCACGCTCGTCGAGTTCCGCAACGACGAGTGCCGCCCCATTCCCTGCTCGTTTGCCATCAGCATGATACCGCGAATTCGGTAGAATGCACGGCTCCACGGAGGGACCCGAATTGAATCCACTGCGCGCGTACCTGATGGGAACCGGCTCGTGGTTCGTCGGCTTCGGCATTCAAATGGTCACCTTCGCCTGGCTGGTGACGATGGTGCTCGACGCCTCGCCGGCAATGGTCGGCGTGGCGCAGATGGCGTTGCTCACGCCCATGCTGATACTGGTTCTGATCGGTGGCGGCCTGGCGGATTTTCTGGGTGGCCGGCGGGTCGCGCTGGTGGCGCAGGGCCTCGCCGTCTTGCCGCCATTGCTGCTCGCGTTGGTCATCTGGCAGGGCCAGCTTTCTTTTGCCACGATGGTTGCCTATGGAATCGCGATGGGCTCGGTGTCCGCGTTCCTGACACCGGCCCGCGACGGACTGCTGAACGATGTTGCATCCGGCACCGTCCAGCAGGCCGTGGTACTGGCGATGTTGGTCCAGTTCATCGGCCAGATGGTCGGGATTTTCATCGCCTCCTTCGCCACTCGTTGGGGCGCAGTCACGGTGTTGACATTCCAAGGCACGATCTTTCTAGTCGGCGTGCTCGGCTTCGCCCGTATCCCGCGGCCCGAAGTGGCGCCAGTCCGCCGCCATACATCGATGCTGACGGAATTGCGTCAATCGATAGTTGCGGGTTACCGGGTGGTGGCCGGCGATCCGGCGACCCGGACAACGGTACTTCAGAACATCGCCATCAGTGTGTTTTTCATCGGCGCATTCATCGTCACCATTCCCCTGCTCGTCCGTGAATACTATGGAGGCGACTCCACCGAGCTGGGCTGGACCAACGGCGCTTTCTCCCTCGGCCTGGTGATTGTCGTGGCATTGCTGACCCGAGTCCCCGACCTGACGCATCCAGGTCGCGCGCTCATTGTGGCCCAGGCGACCGGCGCGGTTGCCCTGGCAGGCGCGGGCCTGGGCGTGCCATTCCCGGTGTTCGTTGCACTGATCCTGACGTGGGGCGCCTTTGGCGGGGTCGCCATGAGTATGTCGCGCACCATCGTCCAGGAGCGGGCACCGGCAGACAGTCGCGGCAGGGTCCTGTCTTTCTACACCCTGTCGCTGATGGGCGCTGGCCCCATCGGTGCACTGTTCAATGGGTTCATGGTAGGTTGGATTGGACCGCGCCACACCCTGGTGCTCGCCGCGGGACTCATGTTCCTGACGATGGTAGTGGTTGCCCTCACCTCCCAGCTATGGAATTTGAAAGGCCACACCACCGACTCCTAGCCCGTTGCTGATCAGAATGCAAAGCCCAGCGGTGCCGCCTCGGTCCAGGTGATACTCCCGTGCGGCGATTCGAAGCGCAGCATCAGTCCCGACTTGTCTGCGGCAACGACGGAAACATCCGCCGGCGCCGGGTCGAGCAGCTCGAGCGCCTGGTGCCCAGTTGGAAAGGTGACGCGGAACGCCTCGAGACGGCCCACCTTCGGGGCACTGGTAGCCGGGTGATCACAATCGAGCCAATCGATGTAGAACGGCATCAGGCCACCCAGCTGATGGCCGCCAACACCCATCAGCTCCCACTCCAGCCGCGTACCATCTGGTGTGGCGCGTGCAGTTCGGCGCGCCGGGCCCGGCGCGAGACCGAGCTCGGCTGCCCGGGCAGCTACCTCGGTCAAGTTCTGTGTTCGGATCGCCCAATGCAGCAGCGTCAGAGTCTCGAGTTGCGCCAGTCGTGCGCCAAAGGTTTCGGCCAGCGTCTGCTCCGGATCCGGCGCAACGATCTCCAGGTAACAGTCCGCGCCGAACGAAACCAAAGCATTGCGGGTGCCGAGCCCAACGTGCTGACCCCCATCCGCCGGAACCACCCCGGTGAGTTCCTCAAACTCGCGCTTGGCCATTGCCAGATCCGGCGCGGCAACCACCACATGATCCAGCCCGTTCACGTGTGGAACTTGAGATGCATTTCCTCGATGGAAACGAAGAACAGGCTCGATTGGGTCACCGGATCCGGCAACGGCCGAGCCAGTTCGATGTCGTGAAGCCGCTCGAGCAGCGCCCGATAGGCGCTGCGCAGTTCCTGACGCGCAAGCAACGCGCCAATGCAACTGTGCACACCCACGCCAAACGCCATGTGCGTTACGGCGCGCTCCCGGTGAATGTCGAACGTGCCCGCGTTGGGAAATTGGGACTCATCACGATTGCCCGCCCCGTAGCGCACGATCACCATCGAACCCTTCGGAATCACCGTGCCATGCATTTCAACATCGCGCGTAGTCTGTCGGGCCAGACCCTGTACCGGGCCTTCGAAGCGCAGCGTCTCTTCGATGAAATTGTTCAGCAGCGTTGGGTCCTCACGCACCTGCTGCGCCTGATCCGGATGGCGAACGATCAACCACATCCCATGAGCCAGCGCGCTGGTGGTCGTTTCGTAACCGCCGGTGATGAGCTGATGCATCAGACTCTGAAGCTCGTGCACCGACAGCGGCTGTTCGCCTTCAATCTCCGCGTTAACGAGCGCGGAAATAATGTCGTCGCGGGGTTCCCGACGCCGCGACTCGAACACCTCAGCCAGGTAGTGCTGCGCCTCGAGCTCAGTTTCCGCAACGGCACGCATCTCGGTCTCGTCCAGTACCCGTGTCGCAGGAGCGAGCATCGCATCCGCCCAACGCTTGAAGCGATCGATCTCTGACGGGTCGAGGCCGATCTGCTCGGCAATAATGATGCCGGGGAACGGTAGGGCGAACTCGGAGATGAATTCGCAGCTGCCGCGCTGCGCGAACCGGTCGATCAGCTCGTGGGTCAGCGCATCGATTCGCGGGGTCAGGTCTTTCACGCGCCTGCCCGTGAAGACTCGCTTCAGCAGTTCCCGGTAGCGGGTGTGTTGCGGCGGGTCCGTGCGCTGCAAGGTCTGAACATGTGCCCAGCCCTTCTCCTTCAGCGTATCTTCCAGAATCCGGGCGACGTCGCCCTGCAATCCGCCCTGGGATCGTACATCGCTCGAGAAAGTCTCGGTGTCCCTGAGCACTTCACGCAGGTCGTCGTAACGCGTGATCATGTACATGCCTGTCTCGGGCATCCGGTAGACCGGACATTCCGAATGCAATTTCGAATAGAAGGGAAACGGATCCGCCTGCACGTGCGGATCCAGCATGCTGTAATCCGCAAGCGGTCGATGATCGAGCGGTGGATGGTTCTGCTGTGTCATCGCCTGGCTCCGGTTGCGCCCGACCCAGCATAACCCCGCGCGGCCCGGCTCGGCGAATTCACCCGTGCGTCGTCCAGGATGGCGCATGCCACCAATCGGCAACGACATGAGCGGGACTTCGTGGGACCATCCCAGCATGAACGATCAAGGTACCGACATCGCGCCAGGCGTATCGACACATTCGGTCGGAATCGCCGGTGCGGAGCGGTTGAGCCTGGCGGTCATCTGGGCCTATTCCATTCCGCGAATCGGCTTCGGCATCCTCGGCATCCTGTTCGCCACGTACCTCATGAAGTTCGCCACAGACGTGCTGCTGATCGCGCCGGCAGTGATGGGCACACTGCTGGCCGCGTCGCGATTGTGGGATGGCGCGTCGGATCCCCTGATCGGCTATCTATCCGACCGAACGCGATCCCGGTTCGGACGACGTCGGGTGTGGCTGTTCTGGGCGGCGATCCCCACGGGCCTCGGCATGGTCATGATGTGGTCACCGCCGAACACGCTGGACGCTACCTGGCTGGTCATCTGGATGGGCGCCGGACTACTGCTGTACGAGACGGCCAGCACCGGCTTCAACATTCCGCATGGCGCGCTCGGCGTCGAGCTGACACCCAACTACCACGAGCGCACCCGGCTGTATGGTTATTCGCACATGATCGGTGCCATCGGCACGATCCTGGGGCTCGGCGCGTTGCACCTGATGAACATTGCCGAGGACAAACGGCAGTTCGCATTCGAGCTGTCCCTGGTGGTGGGCGCTCTGGTCGCGCTGTTGATCCTGGGTTCGACGCGAATGCTGCCGGAGCGCCTCGACTATCAGGGACGTGGCGGTCAGCACGCCGTGAAATCGTTCCTCGACGTGTTTCGCAATCCGCATGCCCGGCTGTTGCTGATCGTGTTCGGGGTCGAAACCTTCGGCGCCGCCAGTATCGGCTTGATGGTGCCGTACATCGTCGAGTATGTGATACCGATGCGGGACCTGATGGTGCCCCTGCTGCTGGTCTACATAGTGCCGCAGTTCGTCTTGACGCCGCTGTGGATTGTGCTCGCGCGGCGCTACGGCAAGAAGAACCTGTGGCTGCTGGGGATGCTCGGCTCTGCCGGCGCATTTTTCGGCCTGTTCTGGCTCGAAGGGACGGGCCCGCTGATCTGGATCTACGCGTTCGGTGCCGGGTTGGCGGCCGGCATCGGCGCCGTCGTTGCACCGGCCATACAGGCCGACATCATCGACTACGATGAGTACACGACCCACGAGCGCAAAGAGGGCGCCTACCTCGCCGTATGGAACCTGGTGCGCAAGTCCGCAGCTTCCGTCACGGCCCTGGTGATGGGGATCTCCCTGCAGCTGGCCGGATTCGAACCCAACGTCGAACAGACTGAGGCCGCGAAGCTCACCATGCGTGCTCTATTCGGCCTGCTGCCCGCCGCGTGCTACGTGATCGGCGCGATCCTGTTTCTACGTTTCCGGTTCAACGAAGCGGAACACGCGGAGATTCGCCGGGCGATCGCGGACCGTTGACCCTCCTCGAGGACACCTAGCATGAGCGACCGCTATCGATTGTTTTCCTGGGAGCACAGCTACTTCTCCGGCAAGGTCCGGGCGTACCTGCGTTACAAACAGTATTTTGGTTGCTGGGTGAAGAAGGTCGCGGGTAGGCTGTACGAAGATGCACTGATGAACCATAGGACGCAGGAGAACCCAATATGACAGACCACCTCATCGAGACCCAGGCTGATGGCATCGCCACCTTGACGATGAATCGTCCCGAGGTGCGCA
>SMWF01000133.1 GCA_004357385.1 Gammaproteobacteria bacterium
ATGGCGACCTTTGTGCTGGTTCATGGCGCCTGGCACGGCGGATGGTGTTGGCAGCGGGTGGCCAAACGATTGCGAGCGCAGGGCCATGAGGTTTTTGCGCCGTCGCTGACCGGCCTGGGTGATCGGGCGCATCTACTGGGCCCGCAGATCAACCTCTCAACGCATGTTGAGGACATTGCCAACATCTTCGGCTCCTATGATCTTGAAGACGTCGTGCTGTGCGGACATTCCTATGGCGGCCTGGTGATCACGGCTGTTGCCGACCGGATGCCGGGGCGCATCCGCTCGCTCGTCTATCTTGATGCACTGGTCCCAGAAGACGGCCAGAGCATGTTTGATACGCTCCCGCAGGAGGGCGTAGAGGTGTTTGAGGCGGGGGCCGCCGAAGGCGATGGCTTTTCGGTGCCGCCCATGACCGGCGAACAATTCGGGGTGAACGAAGCAGACGTCGCGTGGATGAATGACAAATGTTCCAATCACCCCGTCGGCTGCTTTACCGAACGCCTGGCGCTGACCGGGGCGCACGCGCGCATCACCAAACGGACCTACATATTGGCTGCCGGGTTCGATCACCCGTCCACCAGGGCGCATTACGACGTGTTCAAGAACGACCCCTCCTGGCAGGCACTCGTAATCGACGGCGGCCACGACCTCATGATCGACAACCCGGTTGGCATTGCCGAGGCGCTGATGGCGCAGGTCTAGAGGCGCCGGGAATCAAAGTAATCTTCACATTGGTGGTCTCGCCCGCGCCCGCTAGAATGAGACCTCGCACAGGCGTACGCGCCTAAGTCTGGAACGCGCAATGGACAAAGAATCGCTCAAGCAGGCACTGGAACGGCTGCATCGGGATCTGGCGGATTCGACGGAGGTGGATCCAGAGCTCAAGGAGTTGCTGGGGACGCTCGATAAAGACATCCAGCAGTTGCTGGAGGACGACAGCGCCGGCCACGCGCACGGGCTGGTCGAACGAGCGGAATCAGTTGCGGCGCGCTTCCGAGCCGACCACCCGCGACTGGAACCGATCTTCCGCGAGGTGATCGACACGCTGGGAAGAATCGGCGTGTAGGTAGGCCGCGGTTCTCAATTCAGAATTGATCCGGACAATGTGGCGCGTGCCGTGTGCTGAAGATCGCATCGGCTTGGCGGACCGCCTCGTCCGAACCCTCGACCAACCCCCACGCCGCCAACTGGCGCGCGCTGCGAAAACCCGTATACAGTGACGACAGCGCCTTCATTGAAAGTTGCAGGTCGCACGCTTTCGCTGGCGTGACACGCGCGCCTGCCGGCGAGGCTTCGAGCTTGAACGAGCCGACGTTCCAGGGCGCCAGATCGTCGGCGGTGATTGCGACGGTAATCTCGCCGGCGACATCGTAGCCGCGCGCCTCGAGCGCGGAGGCCAGGTCGACGACCCGGAACCAGATGCCTTCGCGATTCTGCGCATTCAACAAACGTGGCTCGATGAACAGCTCTTCGGCCGGATCATCGGCGGGCGCGTTGCCCCAACGGACCCGCCCGACCAGGTCATGGCGGGCGAACCAGCTCCACAGGCTTCGATAAGCGTCCTGACTGGTCCATGTTAGATCGCGAATGATGATCTCCTGGCTGCGTGAGGCGTGGTCGACCTTGCCGTGGCGCAGCGTGTAGATCGCATAACCGTTCGGCTCGCCGTCCTGGGTGCGGCTGACCGCAATGTGAATGGGGCCTTCAGCGTTGCCGGAGTTCAGGGCATTGTTCAGCCACAGGGCTTTGGCACGGTGCAGGTAGCACATGCGCGGGCCGATGAATTCGATGTACACACCCTTTGCGATGTCGTATCCGTTGTCGACGCTCAGGCGCTCGACGTTGCCCAAGCCCGAATCGCCGTCGTGAAAACCGATGTCGGCTGTGTCCACGGTATAGCTGCGCATGGCGCTCGCGAGCGCGTATCCGTAGCGCTGATAGATCGCTGCTTGACTCGCCCACAGGGCGGCAACCATTTGGCCGCGGTCCCGCATATCTGCAAAGGCCTGGGTGTGGATGCGCCGGGCAAGTCCTCGTCGCCGATACTCGGGGAACGTTCCGATGGTGGAAACCCCTGCTAGCGGAACCGCGTTGCCGTTTGCGCGCATGGTGAATGGAATGGCGCAAAAAGACGACAGCAGCTTGCCATCTTCCACCGCGCACAGAGTCCATTCCGGGAGGTTGGCCTGCGAGACGATGTTGTCATCCTCGTCGCCGAAACTTCCCGCGTAGACATACGCGCCCATGGCGCCGAGTTGCAGCATTTCGTCCGCGTTCAGCGGTCTAATTTCGATCGTCATGCGTTTCGCTCCGTTGTCGGACGTTCATCCTTCACCTGGATGCAACGTTTGCCCAATCGATGTAATCCAGCATCCCGACAATTTCCTCGCTCGGCAGATCCGTGCCGTTCGCTACGAAGGAGTAGCTTAAGTACTCGTCCGGGTAGATCACGTTGTGCGCGGCGAATCCGGGTCCCCCGCCACTGTGAAACAGCCGGTAGCGGTCGTCGCTGATCCGTTGCCAACCAATACCATGGAAGAGCCTGCCCTTGTTCCTGGTGCGATCATCCCCGAACGCACGTGCCGTGGGCACCTGGTGATCACGAACGAAGATCCTGGCGGAGGGCTGACTCAGGATCCGAACGCCGTCCAGCACGCCTCGATTCAGCACCATCTGATTGAACCGGCTCATCTCCACGACCGGTCCGTTCAAACTGGTGGAGCCCGTATATTTCAGATAAAACTCATTAAACCAGATCAGGTTCTTAGCGATGGTGTGCACCATGCGCTGCGCATCAGAACCCGCAAACAACATCAGTGGCGTCATGAAATGGAACACCGGATGCGCGCCTCGGGCGATCGGGTCCTGGACAAATTCGAAATCGGTTCGCGTCATTCCAAGGGGCAGGAGAATCTCGCGCCGCACATAGTCCTCGAAGCGCTCGCCGGACACTGCCTGCACCAGCGCACCGAGGACGATGTATGACGTGTTGCTGTAACTGGAGTGGCTGCCGGGTTCATGGATGAGTGTGCTTTTGGTCGCGATCAGTTCGCGGGCGTATTCCACTTGATCAACGTAAGGCTCCTCCGGAAACCGCAGTTCTCCCATGCCCTCCGGCATGTTGTTCGCCACTCCGGCGGAATGATTGAGGAGTTGCAGTACGGTGATACGGCGCGGCTCACCCCTCTCGTTTGTCAACGCGACGAATGGCAGATGAACATCTACCGGGTCATCAAGCGCGACACGTCCACGGTCGACCAGCTGAAGTACCGCCGCGGCGGTCACCAACTTGGTCACCGACCACCATCGCATACTGGTCTGCGGGGTCATCCGTTCGACGGCGCTCGGGCCCGTGGTCCCGTAGGCGCCATTGAACACGCGCCGCCGATCTTTGCGTACCACCACTGCGATACCCGGCGGATAGCCGGTTTCAACCAACGCCTGAAAGTACGCGTCGACTTGCGCAAGTTGGTTGGGTTGATCCGGTGGAAGGAGCGGGTGCGGGGCCAGCCACCAGATCAGGAGCACCGGCACGGCGACCAGCGTGAGGATGCTGAGACCCACCCGTATCAGAACTCGCTTCAGCATCGCGGTGGTCTAACTCTACAGGTAGGAAGGTTGACTATACCTAAGGCGCTCGCATCTGCCGCCTGGATCTCGGCGGTATCGACTCGGAACCGTCTGTCATTATCAGAGTCTGAAACGATACCCTCCACCCTCGGGTCCAGTGATGCCGGCCATCCTCGCACGCCTGACGCTCGCGCTCGCAATGCTGACAGTTGCGATGAGTTCAACGGCGGAATCCGTATCGTCTGCGGGGTTCCGGATCGAAATTGAAGACGGTTGGGTGCATCGCATCGAAGCTGCGTCCGGCTCGGATCACAACTGGGGAGATCTGATCCGCATTCATCGTCCGGACGGACCTGGCCTGCTGAGCGTGCGCTCGTTCGCCGCCCCCCGTCTCGTCGACCCGGACGTTTTACGCAACCTGACCAACGTGCCGTCAGCAACTTCGCTAACGTTTCAACGTTGGGGCGACTACGAGGGTTATCAGTACGATTACGTCGAAGGCGCTTCGTTCTACCGGCAGTGGTGGCTAGCCAACGAAAGCACGGTGATATTCATTACCTACCAGTGTGATGCGGAACTGAGCGGTCTCGAGACGGATGCCATCGACAGGATGGTGGGATCGCTGAGCGCAACGACGCCGTGAGTCCGCCACGCGCGGGCGGTAGTTCACGTTACGCCGTAGCCTTTGGCCCCTCGAACGACTTGATGAGTTCGTACCAGCCCGAACCTTTTACGGTCAGCGGCATGGCGCCGAACTTTTCGGCG
This sequence comes from Gammaproteobacteria bacterium, assembly GCA_004357385.1. Taxonomy (GTDB): domain Bacteria; phylum Pseudomonadota; class Gammaproteobacteria; order Pseudomonadales; family Azotimanducaceae; genus SMWF01. The sequence goes on from SMWF01000133.1 coordinate 4,339, forward strand.
GTCGCAAGGTGCCGCTTGCGTCCCTTCCACGCATCGGGGTTGTCCTGCCACTCGTTGAGGACGCGCTCGGCTTCTTCGTAGCTCGGTGCCTCGACCTCGTACAGCGAGAGGTAGCCTGAGACCGTCTCGCCATCCAGGTGCGGCCCGCTGAGCTTGAAGACGCTGCCGCGGATGAAGTTCGGGCACTTGGCCGTATCTTCAATGTGCTGGTCGACGAACCACTCGTCGAACTGGGCTTGCTGGTCGGCACTGGGCGGCTCGCAGAGTCCGATGAGCACGAATCGCGGCATGGCCTGAGTCCTCGCTGTCAGGGGAAATCCCCGCGAACGATAGCACGGCGACCGCGCGTGCAAATCAAGTAGCCTTGGCACCAGGTAAATGAGGGGATGGCTAATGCACATTCGAATAATCGTTCTCGCCGCGACGATGAGCGCTGCTGTTCCAGGCTGCGGTGAGCCCACCGATTCCGAGCCGGTGTCCGAGCCGGCGCCCGAGGTTGTGGAGCCCGCGGTCGCACCATCCGTCGAGCCGACCGCCGCGCCCGCCGAGGACGCCTGGCCCGCGGTCATCGTGGCCGAGCGCAATCTGTTCATACCGGAGGGGATCGAGTTCGACCAGACCCACCAGCGCTTCCTGGTGGGCTCGCTGCGCGACGGGACGGTCTATCAGCTCGAACGGGACGGCCGCCTGATCCCGGTGGCCGAGGATGAAGAGCTGGTTTCGAGTATCGGCATCGAGGTGGACGAAGCGCGGGGCCGGCTGTTGGTCGCCAACTCCGATTTCTCGGTGATTGCGACGGGCGGCGTGGGGCAAGCGAAGCTCGGGGTATTCGACTTGAGCAATGGCGAGCGCATCGCCATGGTCGATCTCGGCGCAACCCTCGAGGAGCGCGCCGGGGAGACGCAGTTCTTCGCCAACGACGTCACGGTTGACGACCAGGGCACGATTTACGTTACGGATTCGCGCGCGCGGGCCATCTATCGCGTTGACGATGCTTACCAGGCGACGCTGTTACACCGGTTCGTGCCTTCCGAGACGTTTCTGCCCAACGGTATCGTGTACCACGCCTCGGGCTACCTGTTGGTAGTCGGCGGCGAGAGCATGTTCAAAGTGCCGCTCGACGATCCGGCGAGCGCCAGCCAGGTGGCCCTCTCAGAACCCATCCCAGGGGCCGACGGTGCCGTGTGGACCCAAGACCAACACCTCGCGATCGTCGCCAATCGCGCGAATCGCGTCGTCGTGCTGACGAGTTCCGACGAGTGGGCCTCCGCGGAGCTCGTGGAGCGCGCAACCTACGAGGTAATGGCAACTACGGTCGCCGTCGTAGGGGACGAACTGTACGTCGTACACCCGCACTTTCGGGATGAGGGTACACCGAGTGTCGAGCGCGTAACGTTCGAGTGAGTGTGGAGGTTCGATCATCCGATGGCCTCGCAGGCCCCGTAACTCCTGGGGCTAAGGAGATCTAAGAAACCCCAATCCCGATATCAGGCTTCCTCAGGGGCCAAGCCGTAGATTTGCCTCCATCACAACGGAGGTCGAACATGATCACTTCAAACATCACCCAATCCATCACGATCGTTTCCCTGTTCGTATTGCTGTCAGCCTGCGCCAGCAACGCGCCGGTGCCGAGGCTGGCAACGGGAGAATCGATCGCCGTTCATCAACCCGTCATCAAGCGGGTGGACTCCGCCGTCGACAGTAAAACAACACGTGCCGGCAAAGGGGCGGCACTCGGGGTCGTCGGTGCAGTGGGCGGGGCAGCGCTCGGGAGTTCGATGGGGGGACTGCTCGGGTTTGCATGCGGACCGGCGGCCATCATCTGCGTTCCCGTCGGGCTGGCCGCGGGCGCCGCGATCGGTGGCGTAGGGGGCGGCGTCCTGGGCATCGCGGCTGGCGGTCGAGGCGGTATTTCCGGGGACAAGGCCGATCGGTTCAACGAGATTGCTTCCGGCTTGATGGACGAGGCAAGCCTGGCAACACAACTGCACGATCAGTTCAGCGCGACGGCGCGCCAGTACTGGGTCCTTCGAGACGACAGCGCCAACACCGTCCTGCTCAAGGTCAACTCACTACAGTTCAAGCAACCGGGCGACGAAGACATCCAACTCGTCGTCAACGCTGAGATGCAGGTGGAATTTGGCGGTCCCGTGGAGACCGTTGAGGTAGAGCACGTTGGCGCGCGACGCCACGTCGATTACTGGGTTGATGGCGAGGGCGATAACTTTCGATCCGAGATCGATCTCGCCCTGCACGCGGTTGCTCAAAAGATGGTCGATCGCATGGTGGATCATGGTCGGATCGCACAGCGTTGAACGTGGCCGACGCGATGTCTAGCGCACACTACGCGATTGTGCGGCTCGAAACGCGGCGTCCGCCCCTAACCAGAACATCAGCCTGATGCGATGACCCAAGGGCAATCCCGATCCACGGCGCCATTTGGCGTGGCCGGCACGCCACGTGGGGTTCCGATCCAGCCACCGCCTGAGCGGCGGTGAGATGGCCGCGAAACAGAGCAGCGCGGCAATGAGAAACACGAACCCGGGCAGGATGGGCACCAGGAAACCGATGAACGCGAGGCCGAGGAGCGCGCAGCCGGCGATGGCAATCAGTAGCTTGCGAATGATCATTGGTCTCACGATGGTGAATTCATAGTTCTTTGGCTAGCAAAATGCGTGCCGGGATATAGGCCGTTGATTCCTAACCGGAAAGAGTGGTGCAGCGCCTTGTGGTTGGTGATATTCGCCAGATAGTCGCTATGAATACCCGTGCGCATCTCAGCTTATGGCGAAGCAGTCGATACAAACTCCATGATCTGATTGACGACTCTCTGCACCGGAGCACCTTCGAATCCATTACGCTTTTTCACCGCAATACCCAGCATCAGGCAAAGCAACAGGTCCGCTTTGCTGTCGATTTCCTGCTCACTGGCGTCTGGATTGGCGCGACGAAGTGCGCGGGCGAATGCATCGGTTAGCGTCGATTGGTATCGATCGATCACCGATTGCACATCGGAGCTGGGCTTTTCAGTCTCCGCTATGGTGTTGCAGATAAGACATCCCGTTGGGACCGTGCCGTCGCCCGGTTCGACAAAGGTTTCGAAGAACTGGCGAATTGCCGTCAGCCCATCAGCTTGATCGACCAGCGGCTTGATGAACCAATCGCAGACTATTGCCTGCAGGTATTGTTCCAATGCGTTTGCGAATAGCACCTCCTTGCTCTGGAACGATGCGTACAGACTGTATTGGTTGATGCCCATCTCGTCGGCCAGATTCCGTGTGCTGACCGCCCGATAGCCATTGCGCCAGAAAAGGTACATTGCCTTTTCAAGCGCCTCGGCTTCGTCGTATTTCTTTTTTCGCCCCATACCCTCTATGCAGGTGCGGGCGGAGCGATTTGCGCACGGTTTTTGCCCGTCGCATATTGGATCACGTCAACGACATCGATCAGCAGACAGACAATGGCGAGGCCCGCGGCGGTCAACAGCCACATCTGGTAACTCTGGCCCGCTACAGGCATCGACAGGTCTCTGAAAATGAGATAGAGAGGGATCAGCCACGGCAGGTGCGCAATGCCCATGAGTTTGGTGATGCCCATCTTCATGTGCATCCAGCCC
>SMWF01000134.1 GCA_004357385.1 Gammaproteobacteria bacterium
CGCCTCGTCGATGACCCGGCGCGCCCGGCCACCGAAATTCCTGCCGCGACGGTCAATCCACGGCTGCTGGCAGACGGTTCGGCGCAGGCGCGTCAGCGCCTGCGCAGCTACCTGTACAGCATCCATTGGCTGGATCGATTCCACGCGACGGCCTGCCACGGCGTCCTGCAGCTTCCCGGCGGCCGCAACACCGCGCCGCGCTTGGAGTTGCTCGCGGCGCAGTATCACGACATGGGCCCCTGGGTCCGTTCCGTGGATGCGGCAACGGCTGCCAGCGTAACCGGGGTCCCCATGCGCGTCGGCGGGCTGCTGCTACCGGGCGCTTGCACCGTCGACATCGGCCGACTGATTCGAGAGTTGCGCGAACATCCGCGCATCCACCTGCGGGCGCCCGAGCCAACCCAGGTGGAACCCGCACAACCGCGCATTCTCTGTACCGGCGCCGCCATCTCAGAGTTCGAAGAAACCGGCTATCTGGAACTATTGCCGGTCTGGGGTGAACTGCAACAGGTACAGATCACCGGCGGGCCAAGGCTGCCGTTGGTGGGTGATGGCTTCATCACGCCCTGGGGCGGTGGCTACAGTGTGGGCTCGAGCTACGAACAATCGCCCTGGACACCCGGGCGGGCGCGGGCCTTCAACCTGGATCGGTTCGAGTCGTGGTGGGCGAACACGATCGATGCACCGCTACGCTACGAGGCAATCGGGCGCGTGAGGGGCTGTCGGGCAGTCACCTCGGACCGCTCACCGGTCATCGGCCCACTCCACGACCCGACCGGCGCCCCCCGGAAGAATCAGTTCATCAGTACGGGGCACGGGTCCCACGGCACGATCAGCGCACCATTCGCGGCTGACTGCCTCGCGGCCGTGCTCAACGGAGAGTTCTCCGTCCTGGACGCCGAAGAGGACGCCTGTGTCAGCGGCCTACGGTTCCTGCAGCGGCAAGCCCGACGCGGACTGCGCCATGGCGCCCGGCCCCCGGCTGAAGAATTTGGCTGATGCCGTCTGGGCCGGGGGCCCACTCTGCCAATCCACAACGCGTCACACAGCGAGTCAGGGGGCGAATAATCGAACGTTGATGACGCTGTCGATGGCATCGATCTCTGCGAGGAGCTCCGCGGCGGGCACCGATTCGATGTCGATCAGGTTGTATGCCACGTCGCCCAGGCTCTTGTTGATCATGTCCACCACGTTGATCTCGCGGTTGGCCAGCACCGACAACACCTGACCAAGCATCTTTGGCACATTCCGATTGGTCACCGCGATGCGATGTCCCTGGGTGCGTTCCAGCGTGACCGACGGGAAGTTGACCGAATTGCGGATGTTGCCGTTCTCCAGAAAATCGATCAGCTGGTTCGCCGCCATCACCGCGCAGTTTTCCTCCGCCTCGCTCGTGCTGGCACCGAGATGCGGCGTGAACCAGACGTTGTCAAGTCCCAGCAATTCGGGCTTTGGAAAGTCGGCGAAATAACCGCCCAGCCGGCCGGCCGCCAGCGCATCGGCAACGGCAACATGCTCGACGATAGCTTCGCGCGCGAAATTCAGCAGGATCGCGCCCGGTCGAAACGCTTTCAGGCTTTCGGGGTTGACCAGCCCCCGGGTGCCATCCAGCAACGGCACGTGCAGCGTCACAAAGTCCGAACGCGCGAATAGCGAATGTAGATTTTCCATACGTGCTACAGCGCCGGGCAGCCGCCATGCCGCATCCACTGAAATCGCCGGGTCGTAACCAAGCACGTCCATGCCCAGGTGCAATCCCTGTTGGGCCACCAGCGAGCCGATCGATCCGAGACCTACCACCCCGAGTGTCTTGCCGAACAGTTCCTGGCCTTTGAAGCGTTTCTTCTCGCCCTCCACCAGGTTGTGCAATGTGTCGGAATCGTTATCGGTGCCGAGCGATCTCACGAACTCGATCCCACCGACGACATCTCTCGACGCCAGCAGCAGCGCTGCAAGCACCAGTTCTTTGACGGAATTCGCATTGGCGCCCGGCGTGTTGAACACCACGATGCCGTGCTCGGTGTAACTCTCCACTGGAATGTTGTTGACCCCTGCGCCGGCGCGCGCCACGCCACGCAGGCTGGGTGTGAGATGTTCTTCTCCAAGCTGTTGACTACGCACCAGCAGCGCATCCGGGTCGGGCACTTCGCTGCCCACTTCGTAGCGATCTGCTGGGAACCGCTCCAGTCCCCTCAACGCGATCTGGTTGAAGGTGCGAACCTTGTACATCGACACGACCTGCCCCGGAAAAAGCGCGCTATTGTAATCGCAGCCCGCACCCACCGCGACCATTGCTGATCACCGTTGGGCCGCCGGGGTCCGCGCAACGGATTCGATGACACCCGCGATCGTCGCGGTTGCATCGGAAGGCGCATTACGCTGACGCAACGTAACGGCACGCGATTCCAGACCGATCAGCTCTACCAGCAAGCGTTCGTGATCGAGGTCTTCCTCGACGAGCACGCGGCTCCAGCCCTGCCGTTCGGCATATCGTGCGTTGTCGATCTGGTCTCCGCGGCTCGCCTGAGCCGACAGGGGTATCAGCAGTGATGGCTTGCCCAGCGCGGCGAGTTCGAACACCGCGTTCGCGCCAGCTCGACTCACCACCAGGTCGGCCGCTGCCAGCACGTCACCCCACCCGGCATCAATGTACTCGAACTGGCGATACCCGGGCTGTCCGCGCAACCGTGCATCAACTCGCCCCGGACCGCAGACGTGTGCCACGTTGAATCGTTTCGTCAGATGTCGAATGCCGCGCCGTACGGCGGTGTTGATCACGTCTGAGCCAAGGCTTCCACCCACGACCAACAGCAGGGGCTTGCCAGTGTCGAAACCACACAATTCGCGACCCCGATCCGCCACGCCATTGAGCAGTTCGGGACGCAGCGGAGTACCGGTGTGTTTGACGCGGGCCCGCCCCAACTGGGTCTCGACAAAACTGGTGCAGACAACATCCACGAAGGGCGCCGACAGGCGGTTGGCAAGGCCCGGCGTCAGGTCGGATTCGTGAGCGACCACGGGAATCCGATTCAGCCAGGCCCCGAGGACTACCGGAAAGGCAACGAAGCCACCCTTCGAGAAAATCACGTCGGGCTGCAACCGCCGTAGCAGTCTCGTGGCTTGCCAAATGCCCGCGAGCATCCGGAACACGTCCAACACGTTCTTCGTAGACCAGTAGCGGCGCAGCTTGCCGCTGGGAATCGAGAAGAATTCGACCTGCAGCGCCGGGATCAGATCCTTCTCTGGCGCGCCCGATCCCACGTAGGTGACGCGCCAGCCCGCGTCACGAAAGTGGTGAATCAGAGGGATGCTCGGCACCACGTGCCCGGCCGAGCCACCGCCAACGAACAGCACATGCCGCCCGCCCGCGATCACAGTCCAAGCACGCGTTTGACGAGCGGTACGGTCAGTCGCCGCTGATCCGCCAGCGCCGCATGTTCGATTCGCGCAAAGCTGTTCAACAACGCGGCGACATCTCGATCGCCGCGGCGCAGCAGGAACTGTGTCACCTCGCCCGGCAATTCGAACCCACGTTCCCGCGCGACCGATACCAACAACTGCTCCTTGCCCGGATCATCCAGCTCGTGCAACCGATAACACGACGCCGCGCGCAATCGTGAGGCAAGGTCGTCCAGCCCAAATGGCACATCGTTGGGCGGCGCGCCACAGGCGATGATCAGCGCAGCCTGGCGGTCGTACAGCGACTGGTAGACCTCGAACACCGCCTCCTCCGCGCCGGGCAGACCCAGCCAGCAATCGAGGTCGTCGAGCGCGACCAGACCATACCCGCCCAGCCCCCGCAACGCCTGCAATCCAGCTTCCGGATCTGATTCGGCCAGCGAGCCAGGCAGATACGCCGCAGCCACCTCGAGCCGGGCAGCGTGGCGGCAAACACCCTGCAGAAGATGGGTCTTGCCGGTGCCCGACGTACCGTAAAGCCACAGGCAGACGAATCCATCCTCAGTCGTGCAGCCTTGCAGGCGATGCAACACCTCGGCGTTCGGCCCCGGAACAAAGGACGCCAGCGCCTTGGCCGTGCCAACGGGAAAGTCGAGCAGCAGTTGCGGGTGCGGGACACTCACGCTTCGAGTTTCCCGTGCTGAATTGCCTTGCGGGTCCAGGTGATCACGTAGTCCAGCCCCGAGACAACGCCGAGACTTGCCAGCAGCCAGACGCCATAGGGCTGTGCGATGTCCATTGCCAGATCGCTGATCGCCGGGAATTCGCACAACCCCAGCAGGATCAACAGCACGATCGAAATCTGCATGGCCGTGTTGGCTTTACTGATCAACGTCGGATGGAACTCGATGCGCCTGAACAGCAGCCGGTAGCTCAACGCCCCGGCCATGATCACCACATCGCGGCCTACCACGACGGCAACGGCCCAGATCGGCAGCTGACCCTGGATTGCGAACACGAGAAACAGCACGCTGACCAGAAATTTGTCTGCCAAGGGGTCAATGGCGGCGCCGAACCGGCTTCCCCAATCGAAACGTCGTGCCAGCCAGCCATCCACCGCATCCGACGCACCCGCAATCGCCATCAGTACGAGCGCATCGACGTACTGGCCGATCCAGAGACACCAGGCCGTCGGAACAACCAGGATGATCCGGCCCACGCTGATGGCGTTCGGGATCTGGCTCAGTACGCCCTGTAACCAGCGTCGCTCAGTCATTCACCGAACCACGCCGCCAGGTCATACGGTATCGCTCAGTTCCAGTCGCCCACGGCAAAGGCGCGAGTCGGCCCTCCAGGTCTAGCAGCTCGATAAACTGCTGCCACTCAGTGGCAGTCACCAGATCCAGCAGCACAGAGGCGTTGCCGACTTCCGTCACGCGGACCGAATCGATGAATTCCAGCGAATCGAGGTACTCCATCAGACTTCCATAGTCCCGCAACGAATCAACTGCGAGCACCTGTAGCTTCAATACTCCGGCCGCGCCTGGATACACCACGTAGCGAGCCGCCAACTCGTCCGCGACGAGGTCTGCGCCAGCCGCGCCTACCCGGCCAGGATCGTCTTCCACGACAACCAACTCGCGCTCGGAATCTCGCATCCAGAACTCCCACTGCAGCGCCCACCGATCCCCTGGATCGCGGCGTACGCGCGCAATCAACAACAGGTCGGCCGCGTATCTCCGCGAGCCTTCCTCCAGGATCTGAGAAACGCTCCCGTAGACCGCCGCTGCCGGCACGGCGAGTTGGTCTTCGAGATCCATGAGTGGGACCACCAGCGCGAATCCACGCCTGCGCGCTTGGGCCTGCAGGCCAAGCAACACCGGGTGGCGGCTGTCCGCACCCAGAATTTCCCGTTGGTCCGTCCCGTCAGTAACCAACCAGGCGATTACCGACGGTCGGTTCGCGCCCCACATCGGCAACTTCGCCGCACCGATCAGCCGGGTTATGGCGGCGGGCGCAAAGCGCACCACCAGCGTCGGTTCCGGCCCGTGCTCGCCATTACGCTGCTCGTAGCGATACTGAACGAAATACCGTCCCGGATCCGACAGCGCGCCGTTCACTGCGTCGTTCAACGGTACATCCACCAGTCCGGTCATGCGCGTGAGCATCTCCAGTAACGCCGTGCGGGTCGCGTCCCGCCGCGCGGAACGGCTCTGATCTTCGACCGGCACTTCCACCTCGTACAACCAATCGACCACCGCCGCCCGCCCGGGCGAACCGCACAGCGTCAGTAACACGAGCGTCAGGAATGCAAGGCGCACAACCATGCGACTACCGAGGTGGACCAGTCCGCAACCAGATTTTGCGTGCAAGTTTACCGGAAATCGCCACGGTGGTGAGTCTCACCGTGGGCTGCTCTGGTACACTGCCGCCCCGAGCGTGATCCGGATTCAAGTTTGCCTCGTCAACTCACCTATCGAGACGCGGGTGTCGACATCGATGCCGGTCACGAGCTGATACGCCGCATCGGTCCCGCCAGTAAACGCACCCGCCGGCCCGAGATGTTGTCTGGCCTGGGGGGCTTCGCCGCCCTGGCACGTTTACCGGAACGCTACCAGAAGCCGGTCCTGGTAACCGGCGCAGACGGGGTCGGCACCAAACTCAAGCTCGCCATCGACAACGGCCGCCACGAAGGCGTCGGACAGGATCTGGTAGCCATGTGCGCCAATGACGTCCTGGTCACGGGTGCCGAACCGTTTCTGTTCCTCGACTACTATGCGACCGCGCAACTCGACGTCGACGTCGCCGAACAGGTAATCAACGGCATTGCACGCGCGTGTGAAATGGCCGGTTGCGGGCTCGCCGGTGGCGAGACGGCCGAGATGCCCGGTTTCTACCAGCCCGGTGACTATGACGTCGCCGGGTTCTGCATCGGCGTGGTGGAGGAAGCAGGAATTATCGACGGCCAGCAGATCGCCAGCGGCCAGTCGCTCGTCGGCCTCGCGTCCAGCGGGCCCCATTCCAACGGTTACTCCCTGATACGGCGCATCCTCGCCGAGCAAGCGGCTCCCGCTGACGGCGAACTGCTGGACACGTTGCTGACGCCTACCCGGATCTACGCGCAGACGGTGCTCGAAATTTTATCGCAGGTCACCGTATATGGCATGGCGCACGTCACGGGGGGCGGCCTGCTGGAAAACCCGGCGCGAATGTTCTCTGCCGACGCCGTGGGCCGCCTCGGACTGATGATCGAGCTGGACGCATGGCAGCGACCGGCGATTTTCAGCTGGTTGCAACAGGCCGGCAACCTCGACGAGGACGAAATCCTGCGCACCTTCAATTGCGGGATTGGTTTCGTGCTCTGCGTGGCGGACGCTGACGTTGCACAGGTGATCAGTCTCGCCGAAGCCCACGGCGATCACGCGATGCAGATCGGTAAGGTGGTCGAGGCCCACACGGCACCCGAGCCGGGACAGTTGTACCTTGATGCCAACGGCGCCTTCCAGCGCCCCTAGACTCCTCCAGCGAAGGCCCGGGACAGCACACTAGGGCCGGGGCAGCGTCACGCCACGTTGGCCCTGATATTTGCCGTCACGATCCCCGTACGTCACCTCGCAAGACTCGTCGGATTGGAAAAACAGCAATTGCGCAACGCCTTCGTTGGCATAAATCTTGGCCGGCAGATTCGTCGTATTGGAGAATTCGAGGGTCACATGACCCTCCCATTCCGGCTCCAACGGCGTAACGTTGACGATGATCCCGCATCGCGCGTAGGTCGATTTGCCCACGCACAGCGTCAGCACATCCGCGGGAATGCGGAAGTACTCCACGGTGCTGGCCAGCGCGAAGGAATTAGGCGGAATAATGCAGACGTCGTCCTCGATGTCGACGAAGCTGCGCTCATCGAACGCTTTCGGGTCAACGGTCGCGGAGTAGATGTTGGTAAAGACCTTGAAATGCCTGGTGCACCGGACGTCGTAACCGTAACTCGACGTACCGAAGGAGATCACCTTTTGTCCGTCGACCGTACGCACCTGTTCGGCGATGAACGGTTCGATCATGGCATGCTCCGCGGCCATCCGCCGGATCCAGCGATCTGATTTGATAGTCATCTCTTCAGTCGTCGCTGATGGAGATGCTCGGTGCGGTAACGGCCGAGCCTGCCTGTTTCCAGAGCCGCGCAGCCATGTGGCGCGCCGCTGAGAGATACGCCAAAGCAATCGCGCCCTCCGGCTCGGCGACCACACTGGGTTGACCGGAGTCGCCTTGTTCTCGAACCTCAATCGCCAGCGGCAGCGCGCCCAGCAACACCGTATCGTACTGATCGGCGATGCGTTGACCACCGCCCTCACCGAAGATATGGCTTTCGTGCCCACAATCCGGACAGCGGTGCACGCTCATGTTTTCGACTACCCCAAGCACCGGGATGTCTACTTTGCGAAACATCTCTACGCCTTTGCGAGCGTCCTGCAGCGCGATGTCCTGGGGTGTCGTCACGATGACGGCTCCGGCGACGGAGGCTTTCTGCGCCAGGGTCAACTGAATGTCCCCGGTGCCCGGCGGCATATCGACGATCAGCATGTCGAGGTCGCTCCACAGACTTTGCCCAAGCAACTGCTGGAGGGCGCCCGACGCCATGGGTCCACGCCAGACCATCGGCGTCTGGTCGGTCACCAGGAAGCTCATCGACATTGCCTGAATGCCGTGCGCCTTGATGGGCACGAAAAATTTCTCGTCTTCGATCTCGGGACGTCGACCCTCCGGCACGCCCAGCATGATCCCGATGCTCGGTCCGTAGATGTCCGCATCGAGTATTCCGACGCGCGCGCCCTCGGCGCTCAGCGCCAACGCGAGATTGACCGCCGTAGTGGACTTGCCGACGCCGCCCTTGCCCGAGGCGATGGCAACGATGTTCCTGACCCCGCGCAGGGGCGGCGTCTGGCTCAGAGCCGGGGACGCGTAGCGCAGCTTCAAGGCGACGCTCCGCCCGGCAAGTTCGGTCAGGGCCCGCTCGAACTCCGCCTGCATACTCGCGGCCGGATAGCCGAGTTGTACCTCGACCGCCAATTCCGATCCGGTGTCCTCGGCGCTGATGACCGCCCCCAGTGCGGCCCAGGATTCATCAAGGTACGGGTCGACGAAGTCGCCGATAAGTCGTCCTGCGTCCACCATCTACAGCCGGGTTTGTGAAGTGTCGGCGCATTATATGGAGCAGCCGGGAAAAGGATACCGACATTCCACGCAGGAAATGCCCCCTGCGGGGGCGTATAGTCGCGGCTTTTCAAATTCCGCTGCGCGCACAAGATGAGTCAGGCTCGCAACATTCTGGTCACCAGCGCCCTACCGTACACAAACGGCGACATCCATCTCGGCCATCTGCTGGAACACGTGCTGACGGACATCTGGGTTCGCTTCCAGCGCCTGCGCGGCAACCGCTGCATCTACGTGTGCGCGGATGACACCCACGGTACCGCGACGATGCTCGCCGCCGAACAGCGTGGCATGTCCGCCGAAGCGCTGATCGAGCAGGTGCGGCTCGAGCACGTCCACGATTTCAAACGCTTCGGGATCAGTCACGACAACTATCATTCGACCCACTCCGAAGAGAATCGCCAGCACGCGGAATCGATCTACCGGCGCCTCGAAGCCGGGGGTTACATCTTCACGCGCGCCGTTGAGCAGCTCTACGACCCGGAGCGGGAGCTGTTTCTCGCCGACCGATACGTCCAGGGCGGATGCCCGAACTGTGGCAGCGAAGATCAGTATGGCGACAACTGTGACAGCTGCGGCGCCACCTACGACGCGACCGACCTGAAGAATCCCCGCTCGATGATCTCCGGCGCCAAGCCCGTGCTCAAGAGTTCGGAACACTATTTCTTCGATCTGCCCCAGTTCACCGAGATGCTGAAAGCATGGACCACCAGCGGTGCGGTCCAACCCGAGGTCGCCAACAAGCTGGCAGAGTGGCTGAACGAAGGCTTGAAGCCATGGGATATCTCCCGGGACGCTCCCTATTTCGGGTTTCTGATTCCCGGCACGCAGGATAAGTACTTCTACGTCTGGATGGACGCGCCGATCGGTTACATGGCGAGCTTTCAGCAGTATGTCGACGCCCACAACGACGTCACGTTCGATGAGTTCTGGAACGCTGGCAGTAGCTGCGAGTTGCATCACTTCATCGGTAAGGACATCGTCAATTTCCACGCGCTGTTCTGGCCTGCGGTACTCCAAGCGTCGGGGCATCGAAAGCCGACGCGGATTCACGCCCACGGCTTCATCAGTGTCGACGGGGCAAAGATGTCGAAATCGCGGGGAACTTTCATCAACGCGTCGACGTACCTGGAGCACCTGGACCCCGAATACCTGCGCTACTACTACGCGACCAAGATCCGGCCCTCGATCGATGACATGGACATCAACCTCGACGATTTCGTGCAGCGTGTGAACGCGGACCTGGTCGGGAAGGTGGTCAACATTGCCAGTCGCTGCGCCGGATTCATCACCCGCCTGTACGACGGCGAGTTGAGCCCGACCATCCACGATCAGGCGCTGTGGGATGAATTCGTCAACGCGGCCGATTCCATCGCCAGCCTGTACGAATCAGACGAGTTCGGCAAAGCAGTGCGCGAGATCATGGCCCTGGCGGATCGCGCGAATCAGTACATCGCCGATCAGGCACCCTGGCGGCTCGCGAAACAGGATGGAACCGAGGCCGAGGTCCAGCAGATCTGCAGCCTGGGCCTCAATCTGTTCAAAGTGCTGGTCGTCTACCTGGCACCCATACTGCCCGCTACCGTGCGCAAGGCCTGTGCTTTTCTGAACGTCGAAGCGCTGACCTGGGAGGACGCCCAGCGGTCCCTGGGTGTGCACCGAATCAACGCATTCGAACCGCTGCTGACCCGGATCGATCCGAAGGACGTCGCAGCAATGGTCGAAGCATCCCGGGAAACAGAAGCGGACGGGCTCGAAGCGGCGCTCGAGCAGGAGGGACCGGAATTGGACGACAAGCAGATCGGCATCGAAGACTTCGACAAGGTAGACTTGCGGGTGGCCCGGATCGTCGCCGCAGAACACGTCGATGGCGCTGACAAACTGTTGCGGCTAACGCTTGATCTCGGGGGTGAACAGCGCAGCGTGTTCGCCGGCATCAAAGCAGCCTACACGCCGGAGTCGCTGATCGGCCGACACACCGTCATCGTTGCCAACCTGAAACCCCGCAAAATGAAGTTCGGCGTGTCCGAGGGCATGGTGCTTGCGGCGGGACCCGGAGGCGAACACATTTTTCTCCTGTCACCCGACGAAGGCGCCACCCCGGGAATGGAAGTTCGCTGAGTCCTGGCCGCGATGCTTGATCTAGGACTGATCTTCGTCGCGGCCGTTCTAGTCAACAACTTCGTGCTGACTCAGTTCCTGGGGCTGTGCCCCTTTGTGGGTGTGACGGGCAGGCTGGACAACGCGCTGGCGATGGGTGCGGCTACTGCCTTCGTCCTGACACTATCCGCTGCTGTGACGCACCTGCTGGAACACCTGGTACTCGTTCCGCTAGATCTCGAATATCTCCGCGTCCTGACCTTCATCGTGATCATCGCCTCGCTGGTACAGCTGACCCAGGTCACGGTACGGGCCATCAGCCCGCTACTGCATCAGGTGCTGGGCATCTACCTGCCACTGATCACTACCAACTGTGCAGTGCTCGGCGTGGCACTGCTGTCCCTGGGCCAGGGCTTCGATTTCGTCGACACCCTGGTCTATGCGTTCGGCGCAAGCATTGGCTTTACGCTGGTGATGGTGGTGTTTGCCGCGATGCGTGAGCAGTTGGTCGAGGCTCAATTGCCCGTGGCGTTCCGGGGAGCGCCAATCGTGCTGCTGAGCGCCGGATTGCTGTCGCTTGCGTTCATGGGTTTTCGCGGCATCGGGAGCTGACACGCATGACCGGTGTGCTAGTAGTGTGTTTGATGGGGTTGCTGCTCGGCGCGTTGCTGGGTTGGGCCAGCCGCGCGGCGCGCCGCGATGACGACTCGTTGGTGGAGGCGATCCAGGCATTGCTGCCCCAGACCCAATGCGCCCAATGCGGATATCCCGGGTGTCGCCCCTACGCCGAAGCCATCGCCAACGGTAGCGACATCAATCGCTGTCCACCCGGTGGCGAATCCACCATCCACAACCTTGCGGAACTGCTCGGCCGAGATCCGTTGCCGCTGGCAGACGACCTGCCCGGCACGACCCCCGGTCACTCGGCCCCGATCCTGGAGCAGATCCCGGAGCAGATCCCGGAGCAGATGGTGGCGCGAATAGACGAGCAGACCTGTATCGGTTGTGCACTCTGTCTCCCGGCTTGCCCCGTCGATGCGATCGTCGGCGCGCCGAAATTCATGCACACCGTGATCGTTCGTCATTGCACCGGCTGCGAGTTGTGCCTGGCGCCGTGCCCGGTCGATTGCATCGATATGCGACCCGTCGATCCGCTGGAGACGTTGCGGTGGCTCAGCCGATGACAAGCACCGCTACACGGTTGGAACTCGAGCCGGCGCCCTTCGATTTTCATGGCGGGATGCGCCTCGACACCGGCGAGCCTGCCCCGCCCGGATCCATTAAAACCATCCATATGCCAGATCGCCTGTACATTGAGCTGCAGCCCGGCGATAGGCCTTGCGTGCGCATCGGCACCCACGTTCTGACCCACCAGCGCCTCACGGATGGCGACGTGCCAAGCCACGCACCCACATCCGGCCGGATAACGGACATCGCGCTGCGTCCATCCATCGCGCCCACCCCGGGTCAGGTCCCCAACCTGACCCTGGAGGTCGACGGTCTGGACGAAGCGATGGTGCTGGACGCCATCGCCGATCCCGCTGGGCACGCGCCCGCCGATCTCATCGATCGCATTCGTGATGCCGGTATCACGGGAATGGGCGGCGCTGGGTTCCCAACGCACCGCAAGCTCGAGGAAGCGCGTCGCAGTGGCGTCGACACGCTGATAGTAAATGCCGCGGAGTGCGAACCGGGGGTTCGCGCGGACACATCGCTGCTGGTTGCCGACGCCGATTCGGTGGTGCAAGGAGCCAGCGCGGTCGCCGCGATCGTTGGCGCGCGCCGCTGCCTGGTCGGAATCGAGCCGCACAATGCAGATGCCATCGCAGCATTGCGGGCCGCCCTGGCCGCGCGTGGAAGCGACGAGGTCCGCTGGCACTGCTACGGATTGCCCGAGCGGTATCCCGCCGGCTCGGAGCGATCACTGATCCGATCATTGACCGGCATTCAACTGCGACCCGGTGAGCGGCCCTCCGCCCAGGGGCTGATCTGCTTCAACGTCGCAACCCTGCACGCATTGGCGCGCGCGCTTTATTTCGGCGAACCACTGACCCGGCGCGTGCTCAGCGTCAGCGGCGAGGGTGCCCTCGACCCCGGCGATCATTGGGCGTTCATCGGTCAGCCAATCCGGGAATTCCGGGCGGATCCACGTTTCCAGACGGTGCATGGCGGCCCACTCGCCGGCTGGCCCGTGGGGGACGAGGCCGCCGTCGCCAAAACCACCTTCTGTCTGCACTTTCGGCAACGTGCAACGCTCTCTGAAGACCCCTGTATCCGCTGTCAGCGCTGCGCGGACGTCTGCCCCGAACCGTTGTATCCCGAGCGGCTGCTGCGTCACAGCCGCACGCTCAACGTCGATGGGTTGCAACGCGACGGCCTCGATCACTGCGTCGAATGCGGCGCCTGTGACACGGTTTGCCCGAGTAGAATCCCGTTGTTGGCCACGTTTCGGGAGGCAAAATCGAGCCTCGCGGCCGCGACCCAAAGCACCGCGCGAGCCGTCGAGGCGCGGGCCCGGTCGCGGCTCCACGAAACCCGCGAATCAGCCCGTCAACGCGCGACTGCTGCCTCCCGCCAGGCCAGGCTACGCCGCCGGCGTGCAACACATGACGGCCCCTGATACCCGCCGCATCATGTGCGCGGTGCTGGTGGCGCTGCTGCCTGGCGTGCTCCTGCAATGTTACTGGTTCGGCCTGGGCACGTTGACCAACCTGGGCCTGGCGGTGGGTTTCGGGATAGCGGCCGAGTTTCTGTTGCTGCGCTGCCGCGCACGTCCGGTGTTGCCCGCCATCGCAGACGGAACGGTGGTGGTCACGTGCTCCCTCATCGCCATTGCACTCCCGCCGGGCACGGCCTGGCCCATTCTGCTGATCGCCAGCGTCACCGCCCTGGGCCTCGGCAAACATGCCTACGGCGGGACCGGTTACAACTTGTTCAACCCGGCCATGGTCGGCTACGCCGTGGTCCTGGTGTCATTTCCCGCGGCGCTTGGATGGCCACCCGCCACGGGTCTCGAGATCGATGCGGCCACGGGACCCACATTGCTCGAATCGTTCAAATATCGAAGCGCCCAGACCGTGGCGGAAGTCTGGCAAGCCGAAGCCGGCTTCGGCAGGTTCGGCGGGTTCGGCGTCGAATGGGTGAACCTCGGTTATCTGGTGGGCGGTCTGCTGTTGCTGGCGTGGCGCATCATCGACTGGCGCGTTCCCGTCGCGATGCTGATCGGCATGGCGGTGATCGCGATGTTGGGCTACGACGGTGGTAGCTCTGCAAGCCTCGGCTCGCCCGTCATGCACTGGTTCTCCGGCGCAACCATGCTGACCGCTTTTTTTATCGCCACGGACCCTGTGACGTGCCCTTCAAGTGGGCGGGGGCGTCTGCTGTTTGGCGCGCTGATCGGGACTGTGATCATGATGATCCGAAGCTGGGGAGGATATCCGGACGGGGTCGCCTTTGCGGTGCTGCTGGGTAACGCAGTGGCGCCATTGATCGACCGCTACATCGGCATCGTTGACACGCAACGCCGCCTCCCACCGGATAGCGTGGGATGACCATCCAGGGCGCAAAGCCGCTGGCCGAAATCTTCGGCAGCGGGGTCCGCCTGGCAGGCATCGCGGCGCTCGTGGTCGGTGCTCTGGCCACGATCGACCAGCTGACCCGATCGCGGATCGTGCACAACCAGCAACGAGCGCTGGTGGCATCCCTCGTGGAACTCACGGGCGACTCCAGAATCGGCGCGATCCCACTCGAATCGCCGCTACCCGTCTACCTCCATCTTTGCGC
>SMWF01000135.1 GCA_004357385.1 Gammaproteobacteria bacterium
GTCGAGCCATTCCAACTGCATGATGTCGGGCTGGCCAGCAGGTTCGGCGCCATTTTCCTGCTGGGCCCTTGCACGCGAAATCTGATGCTTGTGTTGCTCGATATCGAGATTGGTATCTTCGAGGCGATTGATTCTCAAGTTCAGAAGCGCTTGGAGTTGGTCGGTGCCGTACTTGGCGACATACGTCCGGACCTGCGCCTTTCGATCGCTAACCCGTTGCCTTAACTGGGTGCTATGGGCGCGGAGTGTCGCAAGCTTTCGTCCGTACTCACTGCCGCCGTAGATCTCGTTGTAGGCGGTGACGATCGCATTCACAACAGCCTGTGCCTCTGTCGCCGAGGTCGCGGAGTACTGGACCCTGATCAGTTCGGAGAGGCGACTGGACTCTACTTTGAGACCCTGGCTGAGCACGTCCGGGGCGTCGGGCCGCTTGGCCCAAGGGAAGGCCGCCAGACTTTGGTCGGCCAAGGCCCGCTCAAGCACACGCCTGCTTTGGATCAACTCCGTCTGCGTGTGCACATAGCTCTGATACATGGGAAGCATGCCCGTCTCAATCGTCTCCTTGAGCACGGGGGAGATGTCCGGCGCGATGCGAATGATCGCAACGCTCTCGTACTTTGGTTGCACGTATACATAGGCCGCAACTGCTAACACGAGTCCCATACCGAAACCCACGGCGATCGTGATCCTCCAACGACCCCGCAGCCGGTCGTCGAGCAGCGACCAAAGCGAGCCCCGTGGCCCCTCGGCCAGCGGTTCGTCGTGCCCGTGGTTGACATCCGATGTCGGGAACGGGCTTGGATCTCCATCACGGGGCATCGTGTTCACCTCGGGCCCCGATCCCCAGGGAGTCCAGGATTTCGCCCATGCCTTCCAGAATCTCGTTGGCGGCTGCCACAGCTTCAACAGCGGGCATCTCGTACGCCGTGATAATCTGCATCTGGGCAACGCCTTGCGCCGACAGCGCCAGGCGGTCGGAACGCCCCCTGACCACGGCGATATCCGGAGTGACTTTGCCGTCCGGCATCACGAAGAAATCGTAGATGCGGATCCTGGTTTCACGAATCCCATCATCAAACCGCCGAAACGCGTACACCGCAACCGGCAATGGCCGGCCGCGAAACTCGAGCATCGCCTCATCCGCCTCCGGGTCCTCGAGCGAAACCCAGCCGGACGACGGATAGCAGTTCGGCGGGTAATGCCCGCCCATGTCCCGCATGTCCATGCAATGAACGAGCAGGAGGCTGACGGAGTGTCCGCCGTCGGCTCGCTGAAACCGGCGGCTCAGAATCGCGTTCGGCTTGAGCAACTCGACTGCAGCGCGCGGGACTTCGATATCTCTGCCCAGCCACCGTCCGATCTTGTAGGGGGCCCCCGCCACTGCGGCCGCGACAGCCTCCTGCCTGGCCATGGCCGCGGGATCGAGCTGGAGATGGTTGGGCATTAGCACCGGCAGACCGAACATCACCGCAAGGGCGATGCCGGGTGCGGCACTGCTCAAAAGACCGTGGCTCTTTCGACGCAGTTTCATTGCATTGCCAGACGGAGCGACATCACGGGAACTTCGAGCCACCGAAACAGCTTGAGCAAGCCAACCAGCGCGGCCAGCGCGATCGGAATCATGAGCCAGCCCGTCCAGGTGTGGAACCATTCCGCCGAGTGGGCGGTCCCATAGCCGTAGATGAGACTCGTGGGCACAAGGCGAATCACGTTGCACAGCAGCGCGACGACGGGGCTGATCGCGAGCAGCACGAGGCGACTTGACATCTTGAGCGGCACGCTGAATGCGAAGGCGTACACGATCAGGAAGAACGCGAACACCATGCGCATGCCATTGCACGCCTCGCCGACCGCGATCTGCTGGCCGTTGACCATAAGCACGTTGCCCAGCCGAGTGCTGGCCACACCGATCAACTCCAGCGTGGATTGGGTCACGACCGTGGCCAGAGATTGCAGCGGAATGGCCAGGGCCTCTCGCACAACACCGGGCACCGGCAGCGCGAACACCAGCACACCGAAGACCGGGGCGAACTGACGCAACGGCTCCATGCCCGTCATGGAAACCACGACACCGACAAACACAACACCTACACCCGCGTGCCAGGCGATCTGAGTCCCGCTGTTGAACCCCCACCAGCTCATCGCTGTGCCGGCGGCGATGAGTCCTGGGCCCACCAAGCTCGGCTGGAAACGCACGCAGCGAAAACGACTCTTGCGCAGCCACAGCAGCCATGCGGCGATCACGGGCACGAGGAAGATGTGCGACTGTTCCTCGTCACTGATGCCGATGTGCAAGATATCCAGCAGTGGTTGATGATTGATGATCGCCGCCACCACAAACAGCACGACAAACATCGCGCACGAAAACGGCGACCAGCCTCGTCCTTCTTTCATTGTCTCCTACCTCCGCCTGACCGCGACAACCGATTCAAATGGCCGTCGTGGGCGCCCCACCTGCCGAACCCGCCCTGACACTTGCTGGCAGTATACCACCGACAAGACGCCGCGCTGCCGCCACTTTCGCTCCTGGGCCGACAATGCTCCGGCTCACGACCGCGCCCCGCTGCACCACCGCCCCCGCCAGGATCACGCTGTCGTGAACGACGGCACCGCTCTCAACGACGACATTGTCTTCAAGGATGGAGCAACCCATAATCCGGGCTTCGGGCGAAACCCTCGCCAGGGCCGAGCACCACGGGCGGCCGTCACCGTTTGCCCCATCCCCCAAGCTTGCACCGACTGCCCGGAGGTACCCGGGCCGGTCCCGAATCCGATGAACGCGGTCGGCGAGCCTCACGAGCCGCGCGGGGTGGCCCTGTTTGTGCAGGGTTGGAAGGAGTTGCTCCTTGAGGTCGTAGTAGCCGATGGCCGGAATGTCCTCGATCACCGACCGATGAAACCCGTAGACTCCCGCCGGCTCGTTATCGGAACTTGCACCGACGACCGCCGTCGCCCCGTCAGCCAAGGCGTCGAGGACAGGCTCCAGGCTCGGCGGCGGCAGGCAACTGGATTCAACCGCGATCACGAAGTCCGCGGCAGAAACGTCGCTCGAAAGGTCTCGCAGGACGCCGCCGGCGCCCCGCCATGCCACGGGCTGCGTGACAATGGATACCCCCGGCAAGGCCGCATCGCCCCGATCGACCACCCGACGGAGGAAGTCCGCGTCGTGGCCGTTGTTCACGACGATCCGGATCTCCCGGCAGCGGCCGGCGCTGTGGATCGTGCGAATCCACCTGTCGAGCAGTGTTCCTTTCCTGCCCAGCGGTAACCGCAGCGGCGGGACCCCGAGCTCCTGCTGCAGCGGTGCCGGCCGCAGCCCGCCGGCAAGAATCAATACGATTGCAGATCGTTCCATGCGCCCCTGTCTTCCCTGCATTGGTCGTCTAGCGACTCCCGGCGGCCGTTCCCGCACTTGGCCGGTGAAGCCCGCGCCACGCCGAGGACGCGAGCAGTCGTGCGGCAAAGGGGATCCCGTTTCGCAGGTATCTCCGGGAGAGGCGGCGCGGCGCCTGCGACAACGTCAAGTGTGCAATTTGTCTTCCTCCAACGAGTCCCATATCGCATAGTGGAAGGCGACCACCATCGTGTCCTGAGTGAAAACCCTAAGAGGTCCTTGGCGAGTCATCGAATGCGCCGGTCTGGGGTTTCTCCGGAAGCGACGAGGGTTGTTCGTCAGGTAGGTCCGCCGATCGATTCTCCTGTCCGCGGCCCGTCGTAATGGGTCCGTCCTGCCACGCTCGGCGGACCCGCTCCCACGCCGACCCGGCCAGAAGCTGTATCGCGAAGGGGATGCCATCGATGAGGTAGCGTCTACCAAGCCGCTGGGGTTCTTGGCTGAGCCGATGCACCCACTCCAGCCCGGATCGCTGCATCCACGTCGGAGCGCGCTTGATCTGGCCACTGACGAAGCTGAGACTGATTCCGACACCCAGCCACCACGCTTTAGGGAGGTCGGTTCGGAGCTCGCGGATGATCCTCTCCTGTTTGGGAGAGCCCAGTGCCACGTACACGATATCGGGGGCTGTCTCGACAACTACGGTTCTGAGCCGACACATCTGTTCCGGCGTCGCCTCGAAGCCCATCGATGGACAGTATGTTCCTGCCACTACCAGCTTCGGATACCGCGCTCGCAATGCGGCCGCGGCCGCCTTCGCTGTCCCCGGCACACCGCCGAGCAGAAAGACCGAGCGTCCGCGCGCCGCGGCCGCTGCGCTCAGGTTGAACGTCAAGTTCGACCCGGCAACTCGCTCGGGCACGGGCGTGTGCTGGAGCCGACTCGCCCACACCAGCGGCATCCCGTCCGCAACCACGAGCGTCGCGTCCGCGCAGAGCCCTGCAAACGATCGGTCGCGCACTCGGCGACGCAGGTGGTCAAGGTTGTGCGTGACGACCCATCCTCCACGCCCGGCATCGAGTTCATCCAAAATGTGCTGGATCGCCTGTTTCTCGGTCACGGCGTGGAATTGAACGCCGTGCAGGCGAATCTCCGGAAGATTTGGAGTCTGCGCGCAGGCAGCGCTGGAATCAGCGCCGCTCGTGGCATTCGGCTCCCGAGTTGCAGCCGCTTCGTCGAGCTTAATGGTTCACCCCTCGCAAGCACACTCGCATCATGCCGGCCCCATCTCGTCCTCGTCGCCAGACCATGCCGGTGCCATCCGCGTGTTAGTGCGCTCCGTCGCGATCTTCTTGCCGAGAAGCAGACAGTCTCTCTGGTACCGTCGAAGAAAGCGGCGGAATTCCGGATCATCGTAACGCTGCCTGCGAGTAAGCAAGCTCCAGACGTATCCCCACCACATGGCGAGACCCCCCAGGATGACCGGGGGCCGCGTCGTGCGATACAGGGCACTCACCGTCATGTAGACGATCCCCGTGCCCATGAAGTACTGACCGAAGCCGTGGCGCATCCGCCCGCGCCACCAGCCGCGGTCACTCGTTCCCATCGGGCGCAAGTGCAGGAAGCGGAGGTCCGGGTCGTCCCAACTGCAGGCAATCCATCCATCCATGCGACACCGGTGGCAGTCGATGCCATCCCACATGACTTGGGGCACGAAACCACCGATCCCTTGGAAACAGGCGACCCGATAGAACTTCGTCATGCCTACCGAAGTCTCATCGCCGCACCGCTCGCTCACGAGCTGCCCAGTGCGCGGATCGGTGAAATAAGCCTTGCCGCTGCAAGTGCCAATCCGTGGATTCTTCTCCATTCGATGGATGAGGGTTTCGAAATACCTCGGTGGGAGCTCGAGATCCAGGTCGAGCTTGCAGATGTAATCAATCTGGTCGAGATCTGCGCA
>SMWF01000136.1 GCA_004357385.1 Gammaproteobacteria bacterium
GCATTCGATGGTGCCTCTGATCACCGACGCCGCGTCGAGCATTCGCGACTGGGTGCTCGCCGGGGTGTTCGGGCGTTGGGTGCACGTGCTGGACGCGACCCGAAAGTACGCACGTGGCCCGATCGACGAGAGCAACCTGCCCCTGTCGATGTGGTCGAACCGGTGGTCCAGCATGCCGGTGAGCGCCATGCCGGATCTGAAGCTACCCCCACCCAACCGCAACGCAGTGCTGGACTACATGCCGGGTTCCGATGTACCGGTGATACGGCAACCGTTCCTTAAGGGGGACCCGCTACCGTTCTGGTGCCACGGAATGCGCAGCAACGACCATTATTGTTACGACCTCTCCATCGACCCCGACGAGCAGGAGAATCGTCTGGGGTCGCAGGACGAGACCGACATGACGGAGTTGCTGCGCGTGGCCTTGATGGATGTCGAAGCGCCCGCCGAGCAGTTCCAACGGCTGGGAATCACGATATGAGCAACAGGATCACCAACATCAACACTGCGACCTATTAAGAGGGTGAGTTCCAAAGAGGAGAGGCAAAGGCGCTTCTTAGACCTCAGCGGGGAACATCTGGGCGTGAAGCGCATCGCCCCCCTCCCTTGCGCTGGCGTAAACAGTCTGCATAAACCGCAACCAGCCATTCGAACGACTCAAGAACAGCACCGTCTCGAATTCAGGCACCATCGGCCGTAAAGAGGTCTCCAACCAGCACCAGCTGCACCTTACCGCCGACAGCAATGTCGGCGTCGGCCTTCAAATACAACCGTGACGGGCGCTGAATCTCAAAGCCCTGTTCAACGATCACATCGATTGGCGCGCCGAGGTGCTGCCGCAGGTAGGCCGCGAGTCCGCTGTTGGCGCTGCCCGTTGCCGGGTCCTCGCGTATGCCGTTGGCATTGAAGAACAGCCGTGCGGAGTAATCCGCATCCGCCGAATAGGCCTCCGGCGCGAACAGGAACACCGCTGCCACGCCGTCACCTTCGGCAACCAATTGGGCATGCAGGTCGGGGTCCAATCTCGCGCGCCGCAGCGCGGCAAGATTTTTCAATCCGATGAACACAAAGCGCGGCCCGCACTCGACCCACTGCACGGGCAACTCGTCATTCAGATCGGCGAGTTCCAGTCCCACCATTTTCACCGTGGTCTCGCCCGGAATCGAATCCCCAAGAATCACCGGCGGCGGGCTCATCCAGGCGATGCCGGAATCCCGGTCAAAGCGCACGACGACCCGGCCGGCTTTAAGCTCCAGTGCGAACTCCTCACGATCGCGCCCCAGCGTCCAGGCGGTGCCGATGGTCGGGTGCCCGGCAAAAGGTAATTCCTGAGCGGGGGTGAAGATTCGCACCTCGGCACTATCGTCGGTCCGAGCAGTGACGAACGTGGTCTCCGAGAAATTCATCTCCCGGGCGATGTCCTGCATCGCCTCGGTCGACAGGTCGCCCGCTTCTTCCACGACGGCGAGCTGATTGCCCGCGAAGCGCTGCTCGGCAAACACATCGACAATGGTCAGGCGCATCGTGCGACCAGGATCAGCCCTTGAACTGGGCGATCACTGCGGAGATGGACGCCTTGGCATCACCGAACAGCATGCGCGTGTTTTCACCGAAGAACAGCGGGTTGTCCACGCCGGAAAACCCCGCCGCCATGGAACGCTTCAGCACGAACACGGTGCGTGCGTGGTCGACGTTGATGATTGGCATGCCGTAAATCGGGCTGTTCTCGTCATTGCGGGCCGCGGGATTCACCACGTCATTAGCGCCGATCACCACCGCGACATCGATGTTTTTGATGCGGGGGTTGATGTCGTCCATCTCGACCAACTGGTCATACGGGACGTTCGCTTCCGCAAGCAGCACATTCATGTGTCCGGGCATGCGACCCGCCACAGGGTGAACGGCGTAGCTGACGTCCGCGCCGTTCGCCTCCAGCAGTTCGCCCAGTTCACGCACCACGTGTTGTGCCTGCGCAACCGCCATCCCATAGCCCGGGACGAAGGTCACCGACGAGGCGGCTTCCAGAATCAGATAGGCATCTTCGGCGACAATCGGCTTGACCTCTCCCTCGACCTTGGTCGCGGTCTTCACCGCGCCGAAACCGGAGAACAGCACGTTGGCCAGCGAGCGGTTCATGGCCTTACACATGATGTTGGTGAGGATCATGCCGGCCGCGCCCACCAGCGATCCGGCCACGATCAGGATGTTGTTGTTGATCGCGAAACCCGCGGCGCAGGCCGCGAGGCCAGAGTAGGCATTCAGCAGCGAGATCACCACGGGCATGTCCGCGCCACCGATGGGGATGACGACCATGACACCGAGGATCAGCGACAGGACAACCACCGCCATGAACTCGTAGGACATGATCGTCGGTTCCATGCAGAACATCACACCCGCGGTAACGATCGCGATCAGCAGCGCACCGTTCACGACACGTTGCCCGGCGAAAACAATGGCTTTACTGGGCATGACTTCCGAGAGCTTGCCCCAGGCGACGAGGCTGCCCGAGAACGTAACCCCACCGATCAGAATCGACAGGAAGATCGTCACCACGGTAAACGTCGTGTTGCCGACGTTGTAGAGCGCCGCCCAACCCACCAGCAGGCTCGCGATCCCTCCCGAACCATTGAACAGCGCGACCATTTCCGGCATTGATGTCATGGCGACGAGCCGCGCGGCGAAGAATCCGATCAACGCCCCGGCCGCGGCCGCACCGATGATCCACTCGAACTCGAGGATCTGCTTGGAGAGCAGGGTCACCACGATTGCGATCAGCATGCCAACGGACGACAGCAGGTTGCCGCGCCGGGCCGTGGCCGGCGAGCCAAGTTGCTTCAACCCGTAGATGAACAGAATGGCCGCGACGATGTAGGCCAGGTTGATCAGTTGTTCGCTCATCAGGCTCCTCCGTCTTTCTTGCGGAACATGGCGAGCATGCGATCCGTGACCATGTAGCCGCCCACCACGTTGACGGTGGCGAAGGCCACCGCCGCCGCACCCAGCCACGTGGCCATTGCGCCCTGGCCGGACCCGGCGGACAGGAGCGCACCGACGATGGTGATTCCGGAGATCGCGTTGGCTCCCGACATCAGCGGCGTATGCAGCGTCGCGGGAACCTTGGAGATCAGCTCGAAGCCCAGGAACATCGAGAGCATGAGGATGAAGGCGAGGAAGATGGCTTCCATGACTTATCTCCGTTACAGGTTCTTGATGGTTTCGTTGACGATCTGGCCGTCGCGGGTGATCACGCACGCGGCCACGATCTCGTCCTCGGGGTCGAAGTTCAGCACCTTGGTCTCGGGGTCCCAGAACTCATCGAGCATGTTCACCAGATTCGCACCAAACATATCCGAGGCATTGCGAGCGACCTGCGAGGGCAGATTGCCGAGGCCGATGATCGACACGCCGTTGACCTCGACCACCTCGCCTTCCACAGAACCCTCGACATTGCCACCCGACTCCACGGCCATGTCGACGATTACGCTGCCCGGGCGCATGCCCGCCACCACGTCAGCGGTAATGATTCGCGGCGCCGGCCGGCCGAACAGCTGCGCCGTGGTGATCACCACGTCCGATTGGCTGATGATCTTCGCCTGGCCCTGCTTCTGCAATTCAATCTGCTCCGGAGTCAGCTCTTTGGCGTAACCCTGATCTGTCTGACCGGTATCGCCCAGATCGATCTCAACGAACTTGGCTCCCAGCGACTGCACCTGCTCCGCAACCACCGGCCGGGTGTCGAAGGCTTCGACCCGCGCGCCCAGACGTTTGGCAGTAGCAATGGCTTGTAATCCGGCAACGCCCGCGCCGATGACGAACACGCGGGCCGGCGCGATGGTGCCCGCTGGGGTCATCATCATCGGAAAAATCTTCGGGCTGTGCGTGGCGGCAAGAATCACCGTGACGTAACCGGCCAGATTGGCCTGGGAGGACAGCGCGTCCATTTTCTGCGCACGGGTACTGCGCGGCACCATTTCCATGGAAATGGCGGTGACACCTTTCGACGCAAGCGTCTGCACCAACTCCTTTTCGTTGAACGGATCGAGAAAGCTGATATGGATGGTGCCGCTGTTCAGCAGTTCCAGATCTGCTGCGTCGGGCTTGCGGACCCGCAATACGACGTCGGAGTTGCCAAATATCTGCGCGCGGTCGCCACTGACGGTTGCCCCGGCGTCTGCGTACTCGCTGTCGGGGACCCGAAATCCGTCGCCCAAACCGGCTTCCACGGTGATCTCGAAACCGAGGCTTGCGAGCTTTTTGACACTGGCGGGAGCCAATGCAGCGCGCAACTCACCTGGCCAGGTCTCCTTAGGCACCCCGATCTTCATTTGGCGGTCCTCTCTGCCTTCCCCGACGCCGCACAGAAATTCTGCGGCGCACAAAAACACGTCAGGCTATCGGATCGATTGAGTCGTGACAATCGTTACGGACGTTTGCGGAGGCTTGCGGATGCGTGCTGTGCTGCTTAGCGTTAGCCTTCGTTCGCGAAGCAGTCGACCGGTGGGGGATAAGATGGGGGACAAAATGATCAGCGGACGTGCCGCGGCGTTCGCGGTGGCGGTTTCGTTCGCTGTTGGAATCGTCGGGAGCCTCGCGATCCGGCCGCCACCTGAGGTTGTGACGAGTTCTGCCGGATCGACGCAAGCCGCGTCCGAAGTGCGTATTCGCTGGCACCTGCCCGTTGCTTTCGGAACCAACCGGCCCGCACTCGGCGACAACATCCTCTACGTCACCAAGGCCATTGCCCGAACGAGCGGTGGCGCGATCCAGCTGATGCCGTCGGAACCCGGCAAGATGGTACCGCCGTTCAGTATTACCGATGCGGTGCGTGAAGGAAAAGTCTCCGCAGGATACACCTGGATCGGCTACGACCAGGGCAAGATTCCGGCATCGCCGTTGATCGCAGCGGTGCCGTTCGGGATGGAGCCCTGGGAGTTCATGGCCTGGTGGTACGAAGCCGATGGTCGCGAACTCGCGGTCGAGCTCTCCCACCGCTACAACACCCATCCTGCCCCACCGGAGATCGACGTCGTGACCATCTATCGCGGCGTGGTGCCGTTCATCCTGCTGCAGTTATTGGGCCTGGCCATTATCTTCAACTGGAAGAATCTGGTGACCTGGCTGCCGGCCCAGGCTTACGGCTGACAGGTTCATCTGACAGAATAGGCGCCCGTTTCGACACGATTCAACAAGATGTCCACGCATCAGCACTTCGCCACCAATCACTCGACCTCGAGTGAAAACCGAATTCACAGTGACGACGTCGCCCAACAGTATGGTTACCGCGGCGCGCTGGTCGCGGGTGTTCAGGTGTTCGGACACATGAGCTACCCCTTAACCGAAATGCTGGGCGATGCCTGGATGCGCGACGCCGACGTCTCGGTACGACTGCTGAAACCCACCTACCATGGTGATCAGCTCAGCATGACGGTGACGTCGACGGATTCGAGCCGCCACCAGGTCGACTGCCACAACACGCCGGACACCAGCAACGAGGTCGCCGGCAGCCACCTCGCGACGCTCACCGCGACGCTCGACAACCCGCGCCCGGCCAACGAACTCGCGGCACGCATCCGACCCGAACAGGCACCCGCGCCCGAACGAATCGACATCACCATGGATCGCATCGAACTCGACGCACCCTTTGCAAGCATGCTCTGGCGATCAACGCCCGAAGAGAATCACCGGTTTGCCGAGCAGGTCGGCGACGATCAATCCGTCTACCAGGACGGGTTGATTCATCCGCACCTGGTGCTGCACTACGCCAACCAGGCGCTCATGGCGCGCTTCATATTGCCCGCCTGGCTGCACGTCGGGTCCGAACTCCACTTCCACCGGCCGTTGCTGGCGGGCGAGACCATCGAGATTCGATGCGTGCCCACCGAAAAGTGGGAGCGCAAGGGACATCAGTTCATCAAGGTCTACATCGCCTACCTGGTAGACGACAAGCCCGCCGTGGAGATCGAGCACACGGCGATCTTCAACATTGCACGACGTGGCTGACGAACGTCTGCCCCGAATCGCAATACTGGCGTCCCACGAGGGCTCTGTGCTGCAGGCCGTGCTGGATGCAACCCAGGACCACTCGCTGGGCGCCCGGGTGAATGTCGTGATCAGCAACAACAGCGATTCCGGCGCGTTGCGGCGGGCGCGGCAAGCGTCCGTGCCGACCGCGCACCTCAGCAGCAAAACCCACCCACGACCCGCAGACCTCGATCTGGCCATCGCGACCCTGCTGGCCGACCGCCAGACGAACCTGGTGCTGCTGGCCGGCTACATGAAACGCCTCGGCCCCGTCACTCTCGGCGAGTTCGCAGGGCACATCGTGAACACCCATCCCTCGTTGCTGCCGAAGTATGGCGGGCGCGGTTTCTACGGCCGGCGGGTCCACGAAGCGGTGCTGGCCAACGGCGACGCTGAGACCGGCGCGACCGTCCATCTCGTCGAAGGCGACTACGATTCGGGACCGATTCTTGCCCAGGCGCGCATTGAGGTTCGACCGGATGACACCGTGCAGCGTCTCGAACAACGCGTGAAATGCTGCGAACGCGATCTGTTGCTGAATACTTTGCGCAAGCTCGTAACCGAGCAGCCAACCCTGTTGAAAAGCACCAAGTAGGAACCCGAAATGCGCATATCGACACTGCTCAGCTACGCCAGCGGCTTCAAAGAAGCCGTCAAGGAAGTTCAGGCATTGGAAAAGGCCGGCCTGGATGTCGTGTGGGTCCCCGAGGCCTACTCGTTCGACGCCCCAAGTGCGATGGGCTACCTCGCGGCCAACACCGAACGGGTCACCATTGCGTCAGGCATTCTGCCGGTGTACTCACGCACGCCAACGCTGCTGGCCATGACCGCCGCGGGCATCGACTATCTGTCCGACGGCCGCTGCATGCTTGGCCTGGGCGCTTCGGGGCCCCAGGTGATCGAAGGCTTTCACGGCGTGCCGTACACCGCCCCGGTGAGTCGTCTACGCGAAGTCATCGACATCTGCCGAATGGTCTGGCGCCGCGAAAAGGTCAACTACGACGGCAAGCACTACCAGATTCCGCTGCCGCAGAATCAGGGCACGGGCTTGGGCAAACCCCTGAAGCTGATCAACCATCCGGTGCGTGACGAGATTCCCATCGCGGTCGCTTCGCTGGGTAAGAAGAGTGTGGAAATGACCGCCGAACTCGCCGATGCCTGGCTTCCGGCCTTCTACATGGCCGAAGGTGCAGACGACGTCTGGGGCGACGCCCTTCGGGCCGGCGCGCAGAAGCGCGACCCGACGCGTGCCCCGCTGGAGGTATTTGCCGGCGGCGGGGTCGCCATCGGAGAGGGCCTGGAAGATTTGCGCAACATGAGTCGTCCCGGCATGGCGCTCTATATCGGCGGAATGGGCGCGCGCTCCAGGAATTTCTATAACCAGGTGTTCTGCCAGTATGGCTATGAAGCAGAAGCCCAACAGATTCAGGATCTGTATCTGTCCGGGAAGAAGGACGAAGCCGCAGCGGCCATTCCCGACGCCTATCTCGAGGCGACTACGCTGATCGGACCCGAAGGGTTCGTCAAAGATCGGCTGGCCGCATTGAAGGAATCAGGCGTGAACGCCTTGAACGTCGGCTTCGCCGGGCGGACGCTCGAAGAACGTGTCGGCTACTGCGAGAAGCTGCGCAACATCGTCGATTCGATCTAGCCGATTTTCGAGGTACCCGACTTTAGAGTGTTGCGAACACGTCCGCCCATTGCTCGAGGGCGTCCTCGTGATGTTCGACCAACTGCACCACGAACTGCGTGTACCCCGCATCGGCGAGTGCGCGCAGCCGATCGCGGATCGCTTCAGGTTGTCCGGTCATGGTCAGCTGCTGAATGAACGCCGGATCCATGAACTCCCGTTCTTCGTCCCGGATGAACATCAGGTGGCCGCGATGATTCTCGAGGTAGCGCTCATCGGCCGGCCCGTTGTTCTGATAGTGCGCGCGATAACGCTCGAGAGTTTCGTTGATCTGCGGCGGCAACACGCCGGCCATGGCGCCGGGTTCGGTGGTCTCGACCAGGCTGTGGAAGAACACGCTGACCGCCGGGCCCGCTTGGGCGATCGCGCGTTCGCAATCGGCCGCTTCGCCGTCGCCAAGCACACAGCCGAGGAAGAATAAGGGACAATCGAGCGGTTCCGTGCGTCCCGCTGATGACCACGCATCGTTCATGGCGTTCAGATCGCCAATCGCGCGCTCGACATCCGCGCCAAAATTGAGCCAACCGGCGCCCAGTTCCGCGGTCAGTTGGCGCGACCGGGGACCAAAGGCCGAGATGTACAGCGGAATCTCGTCCTCGAGGTTGATCAACCCGAAGTCGGGGTTCAAAAAACGAATCTTGCGCTCGTAACCTTCGAAGTCCCAGCTGATGGTCTCGCCGGCCAAGAGCCCCTGAACGCGCTCGACGTAGCTCTTCATGCGCGCGAGCGTGATCGCGGGTAAACCCATGGTGCGTCGCCCGGTAAATCCGGTGCCTACCCCAAAATCCACACGCCCCGGCGCAATCTGGTTCAGGGTCGCAAAGGCATTCGCCGCCACGGGCTCGATGCGGTTGGACGGAATCAGTACCCCCGTGCCGAGGCGGATTTTGTCGGTCGCCATGGCCGCCTGGGTCATGCACATGAACACATCCGGGTTCAGCAGTTGCGTGTCGTAGAACCACGCCGCATGAAACCCGAGTTCTTCCGCGCGTTTGACCGCGCGCCACGATTCCGTGCTGCTGGCCAGCGCTATCGCGAACTGCATTGCCTTCCCCCTGTTTACACCACGGACGCCGAGTGCAGCGACCTGATCTGCGCTGCATCGTAACCAAGTTCCGTCAGCAATTGATCCGTGTGCTCGCCGTACCCCGGCGCATGGAAGTTCACCTGGCCTGGTTCGTTGTCGAACTTGAAGGGCGTCCCGATATGCTCCCGGCCCGCCGGGTCGGTCAAACACATCTCCCGATGCCGGGTCTGCTCCAGGTCGAAGCCGGTACGCAGATCGTTGACCGGGGCAAAGCACACATCCAGGTCGCTGAAGAAGGCGACCCATTGCGCCTGGTCGCGCTGCCGGAACGTCTCCTCCAGAAATTCGATGGCCGGACGCTGACCCGGCCCGGGCGGTTCTGCACAACTGTCCAGCAGATCCTCGCGGCCGAGTGCGGCAAGCAGATTACGCGCGAACTTCAGTTCCGAGCCGCCCAGCACCACATGCTTGCCATCCTGTGTTTCGTATATTCGATACAGCGCATGGCCGCCCCAGATACGCTCGTCTTCCAGCACCGGCGGACGCCCCTCCGCAAACACCGCGCCGACACTGTTCGGCATACACGAATAGATGGAATCCATCATCGCGACATCGAGATAGTCGCCGCGCCCGGTTTCAGCACGCCGCAGCAGCGCCATCAGCACGCCGGACAGCGTTGCCATGGCGCTCAGCATATCGCCCATGGGCATGGCAGGCAGGCACGGCGTGCCCGCCGCATCGACATTGGTGCTGAGCAACCCACACATCGCTTCCACGGCCAGATCATGGGCCGGGTTCGCCACCAGCGGACCACTCTGCCCATAGGCAGAGATCGACGCATAAACGATGTCCGGCTTGACGGCGCAGACCGCCGCATAGTCCACCCCCAGCCGCTTCACCACACCCGGACGGAAGGACTCCACCACCACGTCCGCCTGACTCGCCAGCGCCAGAAAGATCGCCACGCCGCGCGGCTCCTTCAAGTTCAGGGTCATGCTCTGCTTGCCCCGATGGGTGGCCGTGAAGTACACGGTCTCGCCATCGCGCTGCTGCCCGATCGCGCGGTTCGGTTCGCCCCCCCCCAGCGATTCGATCTTGATCACCTCGGCGCCATGATCCGCCATCATCTGCGTCACCGTGGGACCGGGCAGGAACAACGACAGGTCCAGCACCCGCAGCCCGTCGAGCTTCATCGCGCACGCTCCAGAATTGCCATCGCCGCACGGTGCACCTCTGCATCGCCCGCCGCGATGATCTGTCCCCCCATCGATGCATCGCCACCATCCCAGGTCGTCACGATGCCCCCGGCCCCGCGAATGATCGGCATCAGCGCCTGGATGTCGTAGGCGTTCAGACCCGCCTCTACCACGAGGTCGAGTTGTCCCATGGCCAAGCCCGCGTAGATGTAGCAATCGCCACCGAAGCGCGTGAAGCGAACTTCCTCGCGCAACGCGTTGAACGCGGTCTGTGCATTCGGCGTGGCAAAGAACTGCGGACCGGTGGACCCCATGACCGCATCGGCCACACTGGCGACGCTGCGCACCGACAGCTGCCGGCTCCGCACGCCGCGCCGATAGTCGGCAGCATCGTTCGTTCCTACCCAGAACTCATCGGTGAACGGCTGATGCATGACCCCGAGCACCGGCTCGACCCCATCGAAGAGCGCAATCAGCACCCCCCAGTGCAACATGCCCGTCATGAACGCCCGGGTCCCATCGATGGGGTCCACCACCCAGGTCAACCCGTTTCCGGGCTGGAAGCCTTGTTCCTCGCCGAAGATGCCATGCTGAGGATAGCGTTCCGCGATGATCGCGCGAATCGTCACTTCGGCCGCACGATCGGCGACCGTCACCGGATCGTAACCACCGTCCTGGTGCTTGTTCTCAACCGCCGGATCGTTGCGAAAATGCGGCAGGATCACTTCGCCGGCGCGGCGCGCCATTTCGATGGCAGACTCGAGATACCCCGCCGCCTCTTCGCTGGAAACAGACTGCTGCGCGGCGTATTCGAACGGGTGATTCTGTTGTTTCAGAGGGCTTCCTCCATCGGGTCGCGCATTATCGCACAGCGGTTCTACACCCTCAGAGGCCCTGGAGCACACCTCGTACGGCGCAGCCCGCGCTGCGGGTATGATCACCCGCGATCATTTGCCTACACTACCTACACACTGGGAGCGACCCGCCATGAGTTTTGAAGCCGTCAACCCGGCCAGCAGTAAGGCTTTGTACGACCAGTTTCACTTTTCCCAAGCCGCGCGAACCGGCGACCTGCTGGTTTGTTCCGGACAGATCGGCACCAACGCAGACGGATCCGTACCCGACAGTCTGGATGCGGAATTCGAAAACGCCTGGCGCGCGGTCGGCGCAGTACTCGAATCCGCGGGCCTGGACTACGCCAACATCATCGAATACACCACCTACCACGTCGGACTGAGTGATTCGCTTGGGCCCTTCATGAAGGCACGCGATGCCGTGCTGAGCGAGCCATGGCCCGCCTGGACGGCGATCGGCATTACCGAACTGGCGGTGCCCGGCGCGCATCTGGAGATCCGCGTCACCGCCACAGCAGGCTAGACGCGCTCCGGGATCACCGATGCCTGACTGGCTGGACGCATTCCCCCGGGTGGCGCTGGCGCACACTCCCACGCCACTGGAACCGCTGGACCGCCTCTCGGAGGTATTAGGCGGGCCGCGCCTGTGGATCAAACGCGACGACTGCACCGGCCTGGCGACCGGCGGCAACAAAACCCGCAAGCTGGAATTCCTGATTGCCGACGCGCTGGCCAACCACGCGCACGCAGTGATCACGTTCGGCGCCATCCAGTCCAACCATGCCCGACAAACCGCCGCGGCCTGCGCCAAGGTCGGACTCGACTGTCACCTGATCCTGACCCGAGCCGTCGCCTGGGACCATCCGGAGTACGAAAACAACGCCAACGTACTGCTGGACGACTTGCTTGGCGCACGCATACATCGCTGCGACCCGAGCGATGCGAAAGCAACTACACAAGCGGTGCAACAAGAGCTGGGGAGCGCCGGCAAATCGATCTATCTCATCCCCACCGGTGGCTCCAACCCCCTGGGTGCACTGGGATACGTTCGCTGCGCCCGAGAGCTGTTAGAGCAATCCGCCGCGCTCGGGTTCCACCCCAACCGGGTGGTTCATGCGACCTCCAGCGGCGGCACCCAGGCGGGCTTGATGGTCGGGATGGCAGAAGCCGGCGGCGTCGATTCAGTGCTCGGTATCAACGTCTACGACCCCAACCACGAAGCGATGGAGGAGCGCGTCCGCCACCTCGCCAGGGCCGTCCGCGAGTTGGGGTCCACGGTCGACGCATCCGCACTGGAGCCGGAAATCGATCATCGATACCTGGGGTCCGGCTATGGACAGCCAACTTCGGACACCACGGAAGCGATTCGCCAACTCGCCGAGCTGGAGGGAATAGTGGTGGATCCGGTCTACTCCGGGAAGGCGCTGGGCGGGTTGATTCGCAGGATTCGCGCCGGCGAAGAATCCACGAACTCAAACGTCATTTTCGTCCATACCGGCGGCGTAGTGGTGCAATCTGTCTACAGAACGGCATTTGAGCGACCAACGGCCTGATTTTTGTGACGAAGTTCATACCTTTAGGGGTACCGAGGAATGGCAGAATAC
>SMWF01000137.1 GCA_004357385.1 Gammaproteobacteria bacterium
AGATCATTGACCACGACCTTCGCGCCGCGGCTCGCAAATTCGAGTGCATGAGCCTTGCCCAGGCCACCCCCAGCGCCGGTAATGACCACCACGCGGTCTTCGAAATCACTCATGTCGTTCCCTCTTGTATGCCGAAAAAACAGAACGCTTCGGACGCCCCCGGAGGTTCACGCCTGACGCCACCAGGCGACCCCGTTGTCGTCCTCCTCCACCGTCAACCAGCGGCGCTCCAGCGCGCAATGCAGGTGCGCAAGCGACTCGCCCGTCGCCGGGAAAAAGCTGCCTTCGTTGATCTCGCTTTTGAACAACGCGGGGAACACATCCACTGCGCGCTGCGGGGTCCCACATAGATCATAGAGCTTCTCCAACGCGACTTCGTGCCAATCGATCAATGCCGTGAGGCGTTCGTGTACGCCCTCGTACAGGCTTTCATGCGCCGGCAGAACCAGCAGATTGGGCGGCAGCAATTCGCGAAAGCGCGCACACGAGGTAATCCATTCTTTCAGCGGATTGGCATGCGGTTCGGACGGCTGCACGCTCACATTGGGCGTGATTTTCGGCAGCAATTGATCGCCGCCAATAATCAGTTTCAATGCCGGACAGTAAAGACACACGTGTTCCGGCGCGTGGCCATGGCCGATCAGCACCCGCCACTCCCGATCACCGACTTCCAGATACTGGCCATCGTTTATCCGGCGGTAACCCGCCGGTAGCGGCGCGATGTTGGCACCGAAGATTCCGAAGCGCTGGCGGTAACGATCGAGCCGATCTTCAGTGAAGCCGGCGCGACGGTAAAAGCGGATCGCGTCTTCGGGTACGTCCGATGGGCCATCCGCCGCCATCACCTTGCACATGTAGAAATCGCTGCGGCTCATCCACAGTTCACAGTCCCACTCCCGCGTGCAGCCGGCAAGCCCGGTATGGTCCGTGTGCAGGTGAGTCGCGATCACCCGTTTCCCGGCCGGGGAACTCGATCCTCGAATCGATACGTCAGCGGGTCGAAACCGCGCTTCGACATGTTGTCTACCACTTTGCCCCCTCCTTCTTACCCGTGTGGCCTACCCTTCTGGGATCGAGCTTCAACGACCGGCCAGCATATCGCGATTTCGCGGCGATCATTACCTGCATTCCGGGTTTCCCGGTGTAATATCCGGGAGATCATCGGAGAACGACATGAGCGAATCCACCACAGACCCCAATTCCATCCCCCTCGCCGAAATCGACGTGAGCGATCCAGCGCTTTTCGAAAACGATACCTGGGGTCCCTTGTTCGAACGCCTGCGTCGCGAGGATCCGGTGCACTACCAGGCCAACAGCCCCTTCGGGCCATTCTGGTCGATCACCAAGTTCAACGACATCATGGAGATCGAACGCAACTACAAGGTGTTTTCGTCCCATGGAAGCATCGTCATCGGTGACGTCGCGGAAGGAGAACTGGACATCTCACCCGGCTTCATCGCCATGGACCCGCCGCAACACGACCAGCAACGCAAGGTCGCCCAGGACGTGGTCGCACCCCGCAATCTGATGGCCATGGAACCGCTGATACGTCAGCGCGTTCAGTCGATTCTCGACGACCTGCCGCTCGAAGAGACGTTCAACTGGGTCGATCGGGTTTCCATTGAACTGACCACGCAAATGCTCGCGACCTTGTTCGATTTCCCGTTCGAGGACCGCTACAAGCTGACGTTCTGGTCCGACATGGCGACCGCCAGCGAATCCCAGGTGGGCAGTGCCGGCGTGACGGAAGAAGAGCGCAATACCGCGCTCCTCGAGTGCCTGGAATATTTTACGCGACTATGGAACGAGCGCGTGAACCGCGAGCCGGGTGAACGACTGGATCTGGTGACGATGCTCGCCCACGGTGAAGCAACCAAGCATATGACGCCCATGGAGTATCTCGGCAACTTGATCCTGCTGATCGTCGGCGGCAACGACACCACCCGGAACTCCATTTCCGGCGGGGTCGTCGCACTCAATGAAAACCCAAGCGAGTACCAGAAGCTCCGCGACAACCCCAGCCTCATACCCAGCATGGTGTCCGAGATTATTCGCTGGCAGACACCGCTGGCGCACATGCGCAGAACCGCGCTCGAAGATATCGAGTTCAGAGGCAAACAGATCGCCGCAGGCGACAAGGTCGTCATGTGGTACATATCCGCCAATCGCGACGAAGAGGAGATCGAGCGGGCCAATGAGTTTCTCATCGATCGCGCCCACGCACGTCACCACATGTCGTTTGGATTTGGCGTGCACCGATGCATGGGCAATCGATTGGCAGAGATGCAGTTGAGGATCGTCTGGGAAGAGATTCTGGAACGTTTCGAAACCGTTGAATTGGTCGGTCAACCCGTACGGGCGCGTTCCAACTTCGTCAAGGGTTTCACCGAGGTGCCGGTACGCCTGCACGCCAAGTAGCGAGGCAGCATGGCCAACATCCTGACCCTCGAGCAGAAACGCACGCTGTACCGTGACGGGTATGTCATCCTGCGCAAGGCTGTGTCAGGGGAACTCGTAGACGCCGCACTGCGGCGCATAAAAGCAGCCAAGAAAGGCGAGAATCTCGGTGGGGAGCATCAGCTGACGGACCTCGTCAACGCCTCGTCGGT
The DNA here is from genome assembly GCA_004357385.1 of Gammaproteobacteria bacterium. GTDB lineage: Bacteria > Pseudomonadota > Gammaproteobacteria > Pseudomonadales > Azotimanducaceae > SMWF01. Next base: position 2,610 of record SMWF01000137.1, read on the forward strand.
CACGCCGATATTGACCGAGGCGATGGGCACGTTCGACGCGCCCATCGCGTGCCAGGTGGGCGTGCTGAAAGCCAGTCAGCCTGGGGAGTACTTCAATAACCTAGGCTACTGCGACAAGGATATGCCCTACTACGGCGCGCAGACCCACTCCGACGGCAACATCACCATCGCGGCTCCGCAGGAGGTACAGCAGGGCACGCCGGAGGAAATCTATAAGCGCTACTTCGCCTCCGGACCCAAGGGCGACCTGGGGCGCAGCCCCGACGTCATGGGCCACAACATGGTGCCGATGTTCGAGGACCCCGAGATGACGCTCGCCCTGGGGAGCTTCACGGCCTTTGTCTTCGTGTGTCTGAACGATCAGACCGTGGAGGGATGCGGCCAGACCGCGCTGCTGCGTGGCGCGCACCACGCGGTCGAGAAATTCTTCCGCATGCAGCGCGATACCAACAATTGTCTAGGCCCGGAAGGCCCGGGCTGGCCACGCTTGAACCACGATGCGCCGAACCGCTGCGGCCTGGTCTACTTGCCGGAAACCGTACGGGATCAGTTCATCGACGAAAGCTCGGAATGCACCCCCGATGGAAAGCGTTGGCCGCGGCCGACTCAGGTACTGATGGAACCAGGGGACGCGTGCATCACCGTGTACCAGATGCCGCATTCTGGTACGCGGAATGAACACGGCACGGAGTCGCGCAAGAGCATCATCTTCCGCATCCGTGCCAAAAAACGCCAGCCGGACAAGCTGGTGAACGGGGTGACAGACCACCCGGACCGCGGCCAGATGGGTGAGTGGCTCGAGTACGAAGAAGGAAACGACCCCTGGGAGCGCTCCAAGTACGCCATGTGCAACATGTGGCATGAATGGGACGGTATGCGGGAGGTGGTGGCCGAGCAGCGCGCCGGAGAGGCGCAGGCGCGCCGTTGACCATCGACGCACGCGCGGCGATGATGACCCGGACGCGCTACTGCTTTTTCGCTCGCTTTTGCGCTCGCTTTTCTTTGAGCGTGCGCTGAGCCTTGGTCTTGTCGTGCTGTTTCTTCTTGTCTCGTCCTTTGGTCATGCGAACTCTCCGACAACCTGCAAGGCGTCATTGTATGCCAGAGTCAAATCCGGCACACCACCCTTCCAGTCTGCAACTACAGTACTGTAGAGAATCCAGTAGAGGTACGGATCCGAGATGATGACAGCTGTTGCTCCAGCGGACGGTCCCATCGCCGTAACCGGCGCGAGCGGCTACATCGGTTCCTGGATTGTTCAGGACCTCGTGGAACAAGGTTACTCGGTGAGGGCGTGCGTCCGCGACGCCGGAAAACCAGACAAGATCGATCACCTCCTTGCAATGAACGGCGCAGGTCTCGAAGGGCATGTGGAGCTGTTCGCCGCAGACCTGCTGAAGCCCGGCAGCTACGACGAAGCATTTAAGGGGTGCAGCGCGGTCATTCACGCGGGCGCGGCGGTCGGATTCAACAAGGAAACACCACAGCAGGTGTACGACGGATGCTTTACCGACGTACGGCACGTCGTCGAATCCGTCCAGCAAGCAGACACGGTGAAGCGCCTCGTATTCACGAGTTCGTTCGCCGCCGTGGGCCACCCACGCCCGCAGGGCTACGTGTTCACCGAGAAAGACTGGTGCGGAGACAACGTCGAAGGCTACCGAGGAGCCTGGACGGAGGACAACATCTCGAAGAATCGGGACATCGCCTATGCCATGGCCAAGGCAAATGCCGAGCGGATGATCTACGGGATAGCAGAAGCCGACAGCCGTTTCGAGGCCATGGCGATCCTGCCGTTGCACGTGATTGGTCCGTTGATGTGTGCCAACCACGATCAAACCTGGAGCTGGCAGAACTGCATCAAGCAGATGCTCCAGGGAAAGCCGTACAAGAATTCCAAGGGCGGCCGCATGCTGTGGAACATTGTGGATGTGCGCGATGTTGCCCGGGCGCACCGGCTCTGCGCGGAAAGCACTGTGGCGCGCAATGGTTCACGCTACATTCTCTCCGCCAGCGACCGCTCGGGTGAACTGTTCACGTGGGAACTGCAGGCCCGGCTGAAGGAGCTGTTCCCGACCATCGCCAACATCGGCGGAGAACCCATGGAGAACGGACAACCCAGGCAGAAAACCTACGATTCGCCGCGCGCCTACTGCACGCTTGCCCAACAGGAACTCGGACCGACGACGTATTCGATCGACGAGACCATCAAGGCGACGGTCGACTCACTGATGCAACTCGGCCTGCTGCCCCACGCTACTCAATGATAGTGACCGTGCCGGCGTCGCCATCCACGGTGATGCGCTGACCGCTGACAATCCGCTGCGTCACGTTACCCGTACCCATCACGGCGGGAATACCGTACTCCCGAGCGACGATCGAGCCGTGCGCGAGGATTCCGCCAATGTCCGTAGCCAGCCCCAATGCCTGGGTGAACAAAGGCGTCCAGGCCGGCGTGGTGGTTGGGCAGACCAGAATCGTCCCCGGCTGCATCTCGGCGAAATCAGCTGGGGAGAGGATCACGCTGGCGGAACCCGTCACTTTGCCCGGGCTCACCGCAAAACCTTCCAGCGTGTTGGAATCCTTGGCATTGCGCTTCTGCGTTTCCCAGAGCGAGAGGTTGATAAAGCCGATTTTCCAGCGATCTTTCTCCGGCACCATGCCCGGGGGGTGCAGCCGCATGCGCGCGTTGCGCAGCGCACGCCGTTCTTCGGCCTGTTGCGCAAACTCTGGAATCGCCCCCCCGGCGCAGGCCGCTTCCAGTTCGGCGCTATCGAGATAGAAGACATCCTCGGGGCTGGCCAACGTTCCGACCTCGACCAGACGCCGCCCGAGTTCAAGTGCCAGGTGCCGCAGCGTCGGCCAGGCGGCGCCGATATAGAACAGCGCCTCTTCGCGGTAGGGGCCATAGTTCTGCGCCCACCTCAGGAATTTCTTGAACAGCCAGCGTCGCAGCCGGCCGAGTGATTCCAACGTCGTTTTCTTTGAAAGCTCCCGGTCTTTCTCCATCGCGGCCTGGCGGGCGGATATGTCGTAGCTGCCGTCGTTGACCAGGGCTTTCAGACTCAACAGCACGGGCAGTGGATCTTCGGCCTGGGTCGCCTGAACGAAGTCGAGCGTGTAGATCTGGTGCCCGTAAGCGTCCAGATACTGCTGGATGTCGCGCAGCAGCGCACCGCCACCGGGGTGGCCCGGCAGTTTCCCCAACAGTTCACCGGCGGGCGTGGCGCGGACCAGCGCGAGCAGCGATTCGGCCGAGTCACCCCTGTTGATATTCCGCGCAATGGCCTCGAGATCTCGCTGAGCCTCGAGGGTTTTTGACGGAAAGCCTCGCAGGAATACCCCGCTGGTCAGGTTGCCCGGAACGAACCGGGAGGTCAGAAAACCGTTGAGCAACCCATCGGTGACTTTCGCCGCACCCATGACCATCGCCACAGAGTACCAGTAGCGGGCATCGGCGATGGCCAGCGCGCGAACACCGGCCAGCAACTCCTCGTCGGATGCCACCGTTCGATCAACGGCCATCCAATCGTCGATCGTTGCCAGGTAGCCAGGCAGTGCCTCATCGCGCCAGTGAGGAACCAGGCTTCTCATCAGTTCAGGCAACGCCCTGACGTACCAGACGAGAATTTTCGGGATCCGCCTCAACAATCGCCAGGACACACGATAGCTGGCGAGACAGTAGGCGAAGCCGTTGACGGTGCGGAAGAACGGCCGCTCGATGAAGTCGTCGATATCGAACGGCATTCCCACCTCAGCCAGCAGCTGCTGCATGCCCTGGTCGAGGCCTTCCCTGAGGTAGAGATCGGCGAACAGGGGTGAGAGCGGGTCCGGCATGTTTTCAACCACCTGCCGCCGGATCAGTTTTACACCCTCGGCGGGCGGGTCCCAGGTAACGCGCAACGGCGGCGCGGGCAGGTTGGTAATGGGCCGGGATTGCAGCAGCCAGCACGTCCCGTCTGCAATCGCCCACTCGATGTCCTGCGGTACACCGTCAAACAGCCGCTCGGCGCGCAAACTCAAGGACGCGAGTTCCCGCAGACTGTCCGCGGAAAGTGACGACTCGTCGCGTCTCCCATCGGGTACCGGCCGGGTGACCGTCCCCTGCTCGGCGGTGGCGATGATCATCCGTGTCTTAGTGCCGATGAGTGTCTCTTTCAGTCCGACTTCGCCATCGTCCCGTCCGGTCCGGTCCAAAATCCCCCGGTCCAATACGTAGGTGTCGGGTGTCACATGGCCACCGACGACAGCCTCCCCCAGGCCGAAGCTTGCATTGATCAGCAGTTCCGAGCGGTCGCCGGTCGTGGGATTGGCGGTGAACAGTATGCCGGAGACCTCTGCGTCGACCATGCGTTGCACCACGACCCCCATCGCAAGCGTCCGCCCATCGATGTCCATCCGCGTCCGGTAGTCGATCGCGCGCGCCGTCCAGAGCGATGCCCAACAACGCCGTACCGCGTCTAACAAAGCCGCTTCGCCGCGGACGTTCAGGTAGGTGTCCTGTTGACCCGCGAAGGACAACTCACCTAAATCCTCGGCGGTGGCTGACGAGCGCACAGCGACGGGCAGGTCAACTTCACCGAGCGCTGCATACGCGTGCCGAATGGCGTCGGCCATGTGGATGGGTAGCGAAGCGCCTTCGAACAAACTCTGAATTTCGGTCGAGGCCGCGTCGACTGCCACGGTCCCCTCTGGAGCCGCGTTGGCCACAATCTCCAGAATCGGCCCCTGCAGCGCGTTGGCTTCGACAAATCCCCGGTAGGCATCGGTGGACACCAGAAATCCCACCGGTACGGGCAGATCTGCAATGGCGAGCGCCGCCAGAGATCGCCCCTTACCGCCCACCCGTTCCAGTGATGCCTCCGCAGAAGCCAACGGCAAGACAATCGGCGCTGCTGCAGTCATCTGTTTCCCGAGGTGAGCCCGTCGATACGGATAGCCTATAGTAGCGAATAAGAACGCACGCGGAATGCATGCTGGAACCGAGTCGAGAAGGCGTGCTTCAGCCCCGATGAACGACAACGCTCCGGTTATCGACCACCAGTTCCGCGACCACGTGATCGCCTTCTGCCGGCAACGCAATCGATTCGCCGTTCGACCGGGTCATGACCCATCCATCGAGCGAAGCGAGGTTGGTGATCCTCATTGTGGTGCTGATGCCCTGGTTCGCCGCATTCTGTGGGTGGGCCGCAAGATGAAGTGACGCGCCATCCCAGCGCGCTTCGCTGAGTGCGACCCGCGGGAAATCGACGCCCTCCACCGTCGGTTCATCAAACTTGGCGAGGTTGGGCGCGTTGAAGATGCTGGACCAGGCACCTTCGGTGCACACCCAGCCCGCCATTGCGCGCGCATTCCACTGACCACGCGGGTGCAGCTCGCCCAGTCCAAAGCCGAGCGTGAACTCCCCAGCATCGCGGTTCCAGGTAGGCTCGATGTGTTCTTCGGCCGCTTCCCAGATGCGCTGCTTCGTCGCTGGATCCGCGAACTCGCCCGCAAACTGCAGGAGCATCGTGGCCATGGCGGGGTCATCCAGACCTGTGATGGGTCCATCGCCCAGGACGCCGTTGAGCATGGCGGTGGTGTTCCACCCCACTTGCGCTACGTCGCGTCGCTGTGGAGCAAAGTACCACGTAGGTGCGATGATCCCGATCGGGCCCCGACCGACGTGTTCGTCGGCGATCGGGTCGTAGTACAGGTCCAGTGCAACGGGCGTATCGCCATCCCAGGACACGTAATTATCTGCTGCATACTCCCACCACTCGTCGAACGCACTGTGGTGGTGAGTATTGAAGATCTGATCGTAGAGCCTCAGACCGAGGCCCGCGCCGCTGAGTCAGTAGGGCCAGATCTTGGTGTTCTCACAATGGCAGCCAATCCGGCTGTTGTGCCATTGGCGGGCCAGGTGCGCCGCCACCCCCGAGTGGCTCCAGGTGAACGTATTGTCGCCGTCACGGATCATCTCGAAGGGCTGATCCCACTTGGCATCGCCGGAGACGTACCGGTGCAGGCTCATCAGCAGCGTGAAGAAGCCCTTGTAGAACAGCATCCCGTCGGCCGCGATCGGATCCGGCTGAACTCCGTAAGGATCGATGCCGTTTGCCGTCCACCCGGGTACGTCATAGTCGCCCCACAGTGACGGCGGAATGATCGGTCGATATCGATCCGGATAATCGGCCCGCTCCGGATCGTGGCCGAATTGCGTCATCCAGTCCGAGGCCGACCACCAGCTGGTATGACGCGACACCAGTTCGTCGAGGATCGTCGCGTAGACCTCTCGCCATGCCGGCGTGCGGTCGCTCATCAGCGCGACGGCGTAGCTCGAGTCGATGAGATCGAACCGGTGCCAGGACGTCATTGGCTCGCCAGTGGTCTCGTCCCAGTGCGGATGGGGCTGACCCCCTCGGTTCCAGTCATCGGGCGTCGTCGCCTTGCGGTGCAGGTAGCGAAGCCACCCCAACGAGCGATCATCCAGTGCAACCAACCGGCCTGCCTCCGATCAAGGGAAAGCAGATGATAGCAGGTAGCTGGCTAATGCCGGCTTCAACGGCCAGGAATCAGGAAGCGTCAAAACGATGGCGCCCCGGGAGCGGCCGATCAGCCGGCCGCACTCGGAATGGGTTCGCCCAGTGCCTTGGCTCGCTCCAGCCTGGTCGCTTCGTCCTTGGGCAAATGACGTGTTGCCATCACCAGGAAGAACAGCGTCGCCACGAAGATGAGCAACGAACTGGCGATCGCCGCGCGCAACGCATCCGCTTCGTTCATGCCCGACGCCGCGTAGACATCACTAAGCTGCCCCATGACGTAGGGGCCCAACGCCAGGCCAATGAAGGTGTTCACGAGAATATAGTACGCGCCTGCGACCGCCCGCATGCGCGGCATGACCAGGTCGTTGGCCGTACTGGGCGGAATGCCCGGCCAGATCGAGCTGGGTATGTGATAGAAAAAGTTGACCCAGAACGCAACCACGAGACTCGGCGCGTAGATCAGCCACAGCACCAGAGGAACCGTGCCAATTACCGCGATGTAGCCAACCAGGATTCGCCCGTGTGCCATTCTGAGCTTCAGGCGATCCGCCAGGAAGCCACCGCAGGTCACGCCGATGAGACCGCCCAGCGCGCTCCCCAATCCAATGTACAGGCCGACCTCCATGGGGCTTGCACCGTGCACACGCATCAACAAGGGTGCGGTCCAGAATCCCGTGCCGTAGGTGACGAAGCTGATGGTCGGGAAAGCCAGCATCGTGTAGACGAAGGCTTTTGAGTGAAACATCATTCCAAACGTGGCGGGGTCGCGAACCTTCAGTGACTGGCCCCACGAGAAGGTCACATAGGCGCCCAGGCCCAGGGCAATCCATTGGGCCACACTGCCCGTCAGCAGGATGAGCCCCCAACAGACCAATGCAATTGCGACAGCCGCGATTGCATTCAACGACAGCGACGCCTTGTAGCGAACTAGCCCAACGAGGTTGAGCAGGGGCAACATGGCGGCGAGTTCGGTTGCGAGCACCTTGAACGGCGCCGGGTGCTTCTCAGCCACGAGCCCCTCGCTTATCCCGCGTACCGGCTCGCGCAGGGTGCGCACCCACGCGGCCATGAATATGCCCGGAAATCCCACCACCATGAACGCCACGTGCCAACCCTTCAGGCCAAACGGGGCATCGACCGGATACGCGGTGGTCCAGAAGTCCAGAATGAAGCCGCCGAGAAACAGCCCAATGCCACCGCCGATATAGACACCGGAGGAGTAGAGCGCGATCACGGTCGCACGCACCCGCGGCGGATAGTAGTCGGACAACATGGAGTACGCTGCGGGCGAGGCGCTGGCTTCGCCGATCCCGACGCCGATGCGACACGCGGCAAGCATCGGGAACGAGCGCGCCATCCCCGATAGTGCCGTCATCACACTCCAGAACAGCAGTCCGCCCGAGATGACGCTGCGGCGCACCCAGACGTCCGCGAATCGCGCCAGCGGGATACCGAACACCGCATAAAACACAGCAAACACCGTGCCGTACAGAAATCCCATCTCCGCGTCGGTGGCGCCGAGATCGGCCTTGATGTCCTCGGCGAGAATCGAAAGTATGTTTCGATCGATGAAATTGAATATGTAGACGATGATCAGAACGGTGAGCACATAGTGTTTGTACGCACCGTCGGATCGATACTCAGGCACCTCGGTGGTGGCTTCGTCACTCACGAAAATGCAAAGTGCTCCGCCATTTGCTCCCGGACGTTGTCCATGTGCGCCAGGTAGCGGGTCACGCCGCCGTTATAGTTGCCGTCCTGGCGACGTTGGTATTCGCCCTCGAAGTTGTAGTAACCCGGCGTGCATTCTTCATTGCGAGTGGTCTTACCGCGGTTGGCGATCACTTCCTGCACCCACCACTCCTCGGCCTTCGGCGTGGCGTCGATCGTCTCGTGACCATGCGCGCGGGCGTATGCAATGCACTGGGCAATGTGATCGCCCTGCATCTGCAGGATGTAGGTCAAGTTGAACTGAAAGGACGCCTGATACCCACCCATGATGAATAAATTCGGATAGCCGACCGAATGAACACCAAGCAACGTGCGTATGCCGGTGTCGTATTTGTCCCGGAGATCGAGCCCGCGCGCCCCCACGATTCGGTTGTAGATACCGGTCTTCTGCACCTCGAAACCCGTCGCATAGATCAATAGATCGAGTTCGTACTGCGTGCCTTCGAACAGCGGTCCCTGCTCGGTGATTTCGGTAATCCCCTTGCCCTGGGTGTCTACCAGGTGCACGTTGGGGCGGTTGAAGGTCGGCAGGTAGTCATTGTGAAAGCAGGGTCGCTTGCACATGAACATATACCAGGGCTTCAGCGCTTCGGCGACGGTCTCGTCTTTCACGACCGCCTCGATGCGTCGATGGATGCGCATCATGTAGTCGATGTTGGCGTTCTCCTGCCGACGGATCTTCTCCTCGCGCGACTCTTTGTGCGACGTTTCAGTCAGTGGCAGATTCAGCGCCCGCTCCCGGCGCCGCGCCTGCCATCCGGGTTTCAGCCGCCGAGCCCAGTTCGGGTCGGTCGGCCAGTCCTCCCGGATGTCGATTGACGACGGCGTGCGCTGGAACACATAAAGCCTTTTGGACGACTCGCCGAGCCCTGGAATGGCTTGCACCGCGGTTGCACCCGTGCCGATGATGCCCACCACCTTGTCTTCCAGATTCTCGAGCGCCTCCCCCGTGTAGCTGTAATCCCACTGCGAGGTGTGGAACGCGTGTCCCGCGAAGCTCTCCAGCCCGTTGATTCGGGCAAGCTTGGGTTTGGAGAGCGTACCGTTCGCGCAGATCACGAACCGGGCCTTCATGCGATCGCCGCGATCCGTTTCCAGGTGCCACAGCTTCTCGTCTTCATTCCAGAGGGTGGCCGTCACCGTCGTCTGGAACACAGCGAGTTCATACAGATCGTACTTCCTGGCGATTGCCTGGCAGTGCGCCAGAATTTCTGGGCCCTTCGCGTAGTGATCCTTCGGCACGTAATCCAGTTCATCCAGCAGTGGCAGATAGTCGTAAGACACGACGTCACAGGCCACGCCCGGGTACCGGTTCCAGTACCAGGTGCCGCCCACGTCCGCCCCACGTTCGACGATTCGGATGCTTTGAACGCCACGCTCGCGTAGGCGCGCCGAGGTCAGCAGCGCCGAGAAACCGCCACCGATGAACAGCACCTCGACGAAATCGTCAATCGGTTCACGGGGCGTGAACTCACCGCCGTATGGGTCGACGGCGTACCTGGACAGCTCGCCCGTAAAATCCGAGGTGAACTGGGTGGTGCCTTCCGGGCGATAGCCGAGCCTGAGGTCGCGTTGCTCCGCGAACTTCTGTTTGATGGCGTCGTAGTACGCCTGGTCGTTGCTCATTGCACACCTGGACTCCACGCCACCGGAAAAACGCTGGGGAAATCGGACAGCGGTTGACCACTCTTCGGCTTGTGTTGATAAAGATCGATCGGATCTGGAATCACCTGGCTGCGTCGGTGGACGTAGTGCACATCGGGTCCGGCCCACAGAGAAGCGTGAGCCCTGCGCGGGTGAGGTAACGTGGCGCCACCCAGGGCTGAATGCAGGATGTGACCGTGGAACAGCAGCACGTCGCCGGGTTCGTAGTCCCATCCCAGAATGTCGAACGACGACCGGTTGGCCTCGATGTTCGGCAACGTGGGCAGTGTTTCATCCAGAAACGCATCGAAGTAGGTCCACTGCTCGTAACTCTCGGCGCCGATGATCGGTTCCCCGCTGTCCAGCGCCGCGCGCGCTTTCTCCGCCCCGGCCGGATCCTGCTCCCGGTCCCGCCCCACGGGCGGACGATACGTGATGTTCCACAGGTGCGAGCCGCGCACCACTTCGAGGCTGACATTGCGAGGCGCGGGATCTGCGCACACCCAGGCACGAATCAGGTCGTGGCCGTCGACGTTGTAGTAGCAGGTGTCCTGGTGCCACGCGCTGGGTGCGATGGGTCCGGCCGGCTTGTAGAACATCTGATCCATATAGAAGCGAACAGCCCCGCCCATGGCGGATCCGACAATCTGCGCAATCGGGGACTCGTCGAGCAGTTCGCGCAGTCGCCTCGATCGCGTCGCAGGAAACTGATCAATTCGCAGCGGCCTCGAAACTCCGGCCGACATGCCGTCCGGATGCGCGTTGGCGTCTTCGAGGCCTTCCTCGAGGACAGCAATCCATTCTTCAGGCAGGACCTGCTTGATGTTCACCGCCCCATCCCGATGAAACGCGGTGATCTCTTCTTCCGTGATGGGGCGCAAAGGTGCAGATTTCACAACGATGCTCGATTGATTATGTTCACAGCGCGCCGATCCCCCAACGAATTCCACGTCGCAGAAGTTCGTAGAAAACCGGGTAGTTCCAGGCACACCGGGTGATCGGCGCAACGTCCATCAGCGGACGCATGTCGTATTTGCCCGTGCAATGTCCCAGCGTAAGGTAGAGCACCTGACCGTCACCCGCCGGATGCAGATACATCTGCGGCTGGCTCTCCCGGTCGGTGCCGAAATCGGAGCGAACATAGCCGCTGGAGGGCGTAGTGTATGACGCCTCCAACAATACCTCGTTGTCGCCGAAGAACTCACAATAGTAAGGCTCTTCCTCGAGTTCGAAGTCGTCGATACCCTTCGTCAAGGGGTGTGCCGGATCGGTCACCCGAACCGTAAATGTCTCAATGGCGGGGTGCGCTACAAATCGGCTGCCGAGTGTCCGCATCAGCTGCGGTGCGCGGTCCGGCGTATCGGCCTTGCCCCCGGCAATTTCGACCAGCGCGTTGGTGCCGTGCAGGGCAAACCAGCGCCCACCCCGTTCGATGAAACTCTGCAGCGCCGCCTGCTCCGCAACGCTCGGGCAAAGGTCGCACGTGTAGGTGATCAGTAGCCTGGATTCGCCAATGGCGTCGATGTCGCTGTAGTTCTCTGCGACCCGCACCCAGACATCCTCCTGCTCGGCGAGTAGTTTGAGTAACTCCAGGCGCGCGAAATTGGTGTCGTGATACTTGGCGTTGCAGACGAGATAGACATCGATTTTCTGATCGGTGGACATCGACTGGGTAAGGCCTTCGAAGGTGCGGTTTCATCAGGCACTATACAAGGTTTGCCTCGGCCTAGACCCTCGGGCGACGCCGGTGCTCCGATCTCGGCACCCCGGTCGCGGCCGCCTGCTGCATGGCCAGCATCGTATGGTCGACGTTGCCTACATCGGTAATCATGGCAGCAAAACGAACAACCTTCGTCCGGTAGTTGATGATCGCCGGCAGCACCGGCACGTTGCACCCCTGCGCGATCAACGCGAATCCACGTTTCCACTCCGTGACGTTTTTCCGGGTGCCCTCCGGGGTGATGCCGAGCACCAGACTGGAACGTTCATTGAACCGTTCGACCAACTGACCCACCAAACCCTGGGGTGAGTCTCGCTCGACTGGAATTCCGCCAAACGCCCGCATCAGCAGACCCAGCGGAAATCGGAACAGCGACTCCTTCGCCAGGTAGGAGGCTTGCAGTCCAAGCCCCCAGATCACGGCAATGGTCAGCGCGAAATCGAGGGCGGACGAGTGTGGCGCCACCGCGATGATGAGTTTCGACCGATCCGGGAACTCGCCTTCGATACGCCAACCGGCAACGCGCAGCATCGAGCGGCCCAACCATGCGGTCAGCCGGTTGCCTCCAACGGGCACATTCGGACCCAGTGACGGCCTCAACGCGATCGCATCCTCCGTCGGCCAATCCACAGGTTCCCCGGTTTTTTCACTTGAATTCGTGCGACAACAGCGCAAACGCATCGATCTCGGTCAGCGCGCCGAAGGTATTTTCGATGATTGTCCGGCCCAGCGCCTGGCCTCGCTCGTTGCCAAGGTCCAACGTGCCGGCAATGACGACGGCGTAACACATCAGATAGAGCGCGCTGATCGCAAAGCGCTCGCGACAGCGGTCCAGAGGGTAGTCGATGCCCGCGCGGGTGAGTTCGCTGTGGTAATAGGCGACGAGATCTTCCTGCGCACGCACGGCTGCGGGCACGCTCTGGGTGATGAAATACGCCAGATCCTGTTCCGGTGCCGAGATACATATCGACTGCCAGTCGACCAACGCAATTTCACCATCGCCGAAAAAGATGTTGTCCAGACGCACGTCGGCGTGCGTGAGACACACCGGGTCCTGACACATCGCATCGAGCAGACGGCCAACCGCATCGGGGATCCGCGCTCCCGCCGCACGTGCGTCTTCAGGGATCAGATCGCCAAACTGCTCCAACACGACCGGCCAACCCGCACCAAAGCCCGACACCATCCCGTCACGCTGCACCGGATTGTTGTGCGAAATCAGGTCCGGGAACCGGCGAGGCTGCCAGCCGCTGGCATGAAATCTGGCGACCGCGGCGATAACCGACTTCGCACCCGCAAGCGAACAGCCTTCCACCTGATCACCAATTTGCATATCACCCAGATCTTCCATCAGCAGCACAAAGTCGTGCGTGCTCGCCTCGAACGCTGCGTAGTAACAGGCCGGTGTCCGCACCGTGATGTGGGGAGCGATTTCCTGGTAAAACTTCACCTCGCGGCCATACATGTCGTACAGGTGCGCAACGTCGCGGTTGACCTGCGATGGCGATGGGAATTTAGCGATGATGGAGTCCGGGCGACCCTCCGGGGTCTGCAGCAACACACGCATGACCCAGGCCATCACACCGGCGCCTTCGCTGAAGAAAGCCACCTCAAACTGCTCCACCGGGTAGCCGAGTACCCCGCTCAACCAGTCGACCGTCAACTGTTCCGGCGCCGTGGGAAACTCGCTCATCTAGATTGAGATCCCCATCAGCTCGATCACGTGGCTATCGGCGTCGATGAAGATCCTGTCCTGGGCGTAGCTCATCGTGTTTCTCGTTTCGGGTGTTCTCTGGCGTGTGTCCACGTCGAGGTTAACCGCTACCGAACGTCCTAGCCAACAGGCCGCTACCTTCATCCTGGCCGCAGCGCTCTACCTGGCCGCAGCGCTCTACCTGGCCGCAGCGCTGTCCCCGGCCGCTGCCGGTTGAGTCCGTCCGGGTCGCTATAGAACGGTTGCGGCTCAGCGGCGAGGCGTTGCCCGCGGATCGCATCGGCAACCTTCTCCGCCAGCATGATCGTCGGCGCATTCAAATTACCGTTGGTGATGTGTGGGAACACCGACGCATCGACGACGCGCAGGCCCTCTACGCCGTACACGCGGCAATCAGGATCGACCACCGCATCATTACGCCGACCCATGCGGCAGGTACCGCACGGGTGGTAGGCGCTCTCGGCGTGCTCACGGACGAACGCATCGATCTGGGTGTCGCTCTCGACCTCGTCCCCGGGATGCAACTCCGCGGCCCGATATGCGTCGAACGCCGGCTGGGCGAATATCTCCCGCGCCAGGCGCACCGCCGTTCGAAATACGCGCCAGTCCTCATCACACGACATGTAGTTGAAGCGGATGATCGGTGGGTCGGCCGGATCTGCCGAGCGCAATCTGACCTCGCCCCGACTCGGACTCAGCATTGGTCCGATGTGAACCTGGAAGCCGCCGCCGCGAACGCGCCGAGTACCATCGTAGGAGACCGCGGCAGGCAGGAAATGAAACTGGATGTCGGGCCAGTCGATGCCCGCGCGACTGCGCACGAAGCCACCGACCTCGAAATGATTGGTGCCGCCCAGCCCCGAGCGCAGCAACAGCCAACGAGCGCCGATGATGCCTTTGCCAAGCGGGCCCAGCCATCGATTGAGCGATACCGCCTGGCTGCAGGCCTGTTGAAAATACACCTCCAGATGATCCATCAGATTACCGCCCACACCAGGCAGGTCCTGAACGGCGTCGATGCCATGGGCAGTGAGCTCATCCGCCGGACCAATGCCCGACAGCATGAGCAACTGGGGCGAACCAATGGCGCCGGCAGCGAGCAGCACCTCACGGCGCGCCGCAGCATACAGGCGGGCACCTCTGCGGTGATAGTGAACGCCGGTTGCGCGCGCACCGTCGTGCGAAATCCGTTGCACGTAGGCATGGGTCACGACGTGCAGGTTTGCTCGCCGCGCCGCGGGTGCCAGGTAGGCATACGCGGCGCTGCAGCGCACGGCCCTGTCCACCGTCATCTCGAGATCACCAAAGCCTTCCTGCTGATAACCGTTGAGATCGGCACTCAACGCGTAACCTGCTTGCTCGCACGCGTCGAGGAATACCTGATACAGCGGATTGGTTTTGCGCCCGCGTGAAACGGTCAGTGGACCTTGGCGTCCTCTGTAGCGGTCCGCAGTACTACACCCCAACGCCCGTTCGGCTTTCCTGAAGTACGGCAGCACATCCGCATAGCCCCAACCCTCGGCGCCCAGGTCCTGCCATCGCTCAAAGTCCCGCGGATGGCCACGTACGTGAACCATCCCATTGATGGATGAGGACCCGCCCAACAGCTTGCCGCGGGGGCAGTTCAGCCGGCGACCGCCGAGCCCCGGCTCCGGCTCGCTCGCAAAGCCCCAGTTGAACCGCGCCCGATTCATGGGCAACGAGAATGCCGCGGGCATGCGGATAAACGGGTGGCGATCGCTGCCGCCGGCTTAGAGCAGCAACACCGTGTGCCGTCCATCCTCGCTCAGACGGCTCGCCAGCACGCAACCGGCCGACCCAGCGCCAACGATGATGTAATCGTAGGTTTTCAACAGTCTCAGCCTATCCGTCTCAGGTTTCGCTGTCAGCGTGGCATCATGCAGAATGCAACCGATTATCCCAGGAGACTTAGCCAGGAGACGCAGGAATGACAGCCACTGGACATTGTTTGTGCGGCGCCGTCAGCTTTACCGCCGAGGACGTCGAAACCGACATCCACACCTGCCACTGTTCCATGTGCCGTCGCTGGGCGGGCGGACCCGGTTTCGCTGCGGGCGTGGGGAGCGTGCAGTTCTCGGGCGAGGAGCTCATCACACGATATGACTCGTCGGCCTGGGCGGAACGCGGGTTCTGCAGCCGCTGCGGCAGCAACCTCTTCTACCGGTTGAAGGACGCGAACCACTACATCCTTCAGATGGGTACCTTCGATGATCAATCATCCTTCAAAGTCTCGGGTGAAATCTACATCGACGAAAAACCCGCCGGCTACGACTTGGCCGGCGACCATCCTCGTATGACCGGCGAGGAGTTCATGGCGTCACTACAGCAGAATGACAGCTAGCGTGAAGGCGCCCGAGCCGTCCGAAATCCAACAGCACATCGACGCCATCGCTCGCCAGGGCTTCACCATCCTGGAGGGCGCGATCAGCGCAGAATTGCAGAGCGACCTGATCGCTGAGTTGCAGCGCCTCGAATCGGTACGGCCCGGCGGCGACATTCCGCCCGGACCGTTTACCGGGCACGTGACACGTCGCTGGTTCGACCTGTTGAACGACGCGCCCGTCTGGCAGCAGGTGGCAATTCATCCCGGGGTCCTGGCGGTGCTTGTGAAAATACTCGGCGACGGATTTCTGCTGTCCACCCTGGGCACTGCGGTGATCGGCCCTGGCGAGAAAGCACAGCCCCTGCACGTGGACGACACGGTGTACGCGTTTCCGCGGCCCCACCCGAACCTGGTGTGCAACACCATGTGGGCCATCGATGACTTCACGGCGGAAAATGGCGCCACCCTGGTTGTTCCCGAGAGCAATACCTGGGACCACGATCCAGTACCCGGCACGGACTACCAGTCGATCCCTCTGGTCATGCCGGCCGGAAGCGTCGCCTTCGTATTAGGCACCTGTTATCACGGTGCGGGTGCGAACACTTCGAACGCGCCACGCAGAGCCCTGACCATCAACTACTGCAACGGCTCGATGCGCCAGCAGGAAAACCTGATGCTGGGCATACACCCGGATCGCCTGATGACGTTCTCCGCCGAGTTGCAGGACCTGTTGGGATTCAGGATGTGCAAAGGCGCGGGACACCTTTCCGCGACAGACCCGCGCCAGGAACTCGAACGCCGCTACGGCACCGGAAACTCGCCCTGATCGCGTCTCAGTCAGAACGCGTACTGGTCGACGCGACTCTGCGCCTGCGTGATGCCTTTGCCTCGAATGGGCACGGGGTCCAACCAGGCCTTCACGGCCTCCGCTTCATAGCCGAATGCGCACCGCGCCCCCTCGAGTTCATCCAGTGAGAACCAACGACCTGCGTATCTCACGGGGAATCCACGATCGTTCAACGTGTAGCCATAGACCCGGCACAGGTGATTCCCCTCATTGAAGTCGCCCACGTAGGACACCCACGGCATCTCAATGCAAACCTGTTCGCGCAGGTGGCTCTGCAGCGACGCGATCACATTGCCTTCATCCCAGTCGGGTATGGCGCGCTCCACGTAGGTCGCCCCTCCGGGTAGCGCCCAACGCTGATTGTCCTCGGACACCAGCAGAACCTCAGCCTGAGTCGTGCTTCCGCGCGTGAGGACGAGACGCGTGGTGTCGATGCTCCGGTTGCTGTGCACGGCGATGAGTTTCCGGCCCGCGGGTGACAGCGCGTTGTAGACATCATCGTCATACAGGAAATACCCGGTCGCCGGCGGTGCATTGGCCGCCGCGTACTTGTTGAAGACCCCTACACGATGTCGCTCCGAGCGGTTGGCGTCCGCCTGATGCCACAGATGCATGTTCATGAACAGCAGGTCACCGCGTTCGAGTCCAGGATCTACGAAGTCACTCTCATCCGGCTTGATCGGAGGCTCCACGTGCAAGGCCCGCTCGAGGCCGGGCCGGATACGCTCCAGGTGATGTGAACCTGGAGCCACCCGCAGTCTTCCGATCTCGGCATCGTAGTCACAAAACGGAATGACGCTGAACAGCCAGTTCATGGATGAGCCCACGGGGCGCCACCGTTTGTAGTCGTTGTGTGCGCGCAGGCCATCGCCACCCGGCGTGCGATCGTAGATGACATAGGCGGTCAGCTTCGGTTCGTCACCGAGAAGTAACCGGACCGGTGGAATGATCGCTTCGTGCTCTACGATGAACGCCAGGTCCGGGTCCTTCAGCGCGTTGTTGGCCAGCGTGTAGCGACCCGGCTCCGGGTACTTGAGCTTCTCGAGGGTCCCGTCGAGCGGCGGGTTGCGCGCCAGGCCGCGCTCCAGGCGCTGGATGTCCCGTTCAGGAATCGCACCCTTAAGCACCAGATACCCATCGCGTCGATAGTCCTCCAGTTGGTTCGCGTCGAGCACTCTATCGTCCCCTCATTTCGCTGCCAGCATGTTACCGCGACGCACATCGTTTATTCTGCTATCCGACTCATCAGCCACTGGTAACGTCAGTTGAGCTGCGCTGAAGTCAGCTCTTGACGATAACCGGGGAACCCACTTGGCTGAGGAACTATCGAAAACCACCCTATATGCGCATGGCTCGTTGGGGATGCCGCTCGCGGTGATCGGCTACCCCCTGGCCATCTGGATTCCAGCTCACTATGCCGGTGGCCTGGGCATCAGCCTGGCAGCCGTGGGCACCATCCTCATGCTGGCGCGCCTGACCGACGTGGTCACCGACCCGATCATGGGCGAGATCTCGGATCGTTGGCGCACCCGCATCGGTCGTCGCAGACCGTGGCTGCTGATCGGACCGCCGGTAATGATGTACGGCGTCTACAAACTCTTCATCCCTGACGAAGGCGTGGGTCTGCCCTACTTCCTGATCTGGCTCAGCATCTTCTTCCTCGGCAGCACAATGATCGTCCTGCCTCATCGCGCCTGGGGTGCGGAACTGTCGCCCGACTATCACCAGCGCAGCCGGGTCACCGCGGCACGCGAAGTCTATGTGCTGGTCGGACTGATGGTCGCAGCCGCCGTGCCCATGATCATAGAAATCAGAGCCGATGGGGGCTCCGGGGTCGCGGAGGTGTTCACCACCCTCTGGAACGATGCCATCGGTGCATTTACCGGGAACTTTCGTGACAAAACCGTGGTGGATCGCGCCACGCTGACAGGACCCGTTCTCGAGGGTCTGGCCTGGGCCATCATCCTGGTGCTGCCGATGTGTGCAGCCATCGTGCTGGCGCTGGTCAAAGAACCCCCGCCGCCTACCACTGAAACCCGGCCATCCTTCAAGGATGGTCTGAAGATGGTGATGAAGAACGGTCCGATGGTGCGGGTACTCTTGATCGCGTTGCTGGTGTACTTCGGCGAATCGTTCAGAAACGCGGTTTCATTGTTCTTCATACGGGACATTGTTGGCGTGCCCACCATCGGCGCAGCCTACTTCCTTTACTTCATAGCCGGCCTGGGAGCGATTCCATTCTGGCTGTGGCTCGGCAGGAAAATCGGCAAGCACCGGGCCTTCATGTTCACGCTGATTACCGTAGCCTGTGTGAGCGCGGCCAACCTGCTGCTCGACTATGGGGACTATCTGGCGTTCTTCCTGCTGTTCGTCGTCAAAGGTTTCTGCTTCGGTGGTCTGCAGTTTCTACCGGTCGCGATGCTGGCCGATGTGGTGGACGTGGACGCGGCTCGCAGCGGGGGACGCCGCGCCGGCACCTACTTTGCCTTTCTTGGTTTCACTGAAAAGATCGCCATCGCCTTCGGCACCGGTTTCTCTCTGAACATCGTGGGTCTGTTGGGCTTCGATCCCGCCGGCGGCGTAGCGGCCAGCACCGAGGTGGGCGTGCTGTCGCTCCGGCTGGTGTATTGCCTGGGACCGGTGGTTTTCTATGGCCTCGCCATGAAGCTGATCTGGTCGTACCCCCTCACTCCGGCGCGACACGCACGCTTGCGAGAAAGTCTGGAGCGCCGAGCAATCCGCCTCAGCGCTGCAAATTCACGAAAGAGCACCTAGTGAGTATCAGCGATGAATCGGTTGAAGGTTTCGGCCACTTCCTCTTTATTGTCCTGAATCAAATGACCGGCTTCGACCGCACCATGAGATTGTTCGTCCGGGACGACATCGTCGAGGGCCAGCAGCGGCCGGCGATTCTGCTCTGCCATCTCAAGCTCTGGAGAGATTGACCATGAGTAAAGCTAAGACAAAGGTGACTGAGCCGGCCATCTATTTCGACACGCTGCCGCCGGATGCAATATCCGAAGAACTGGCGCCAACGATCGAAGAACTAGAACTGGTGGAAAACTGTCGGCAGCTGGCGATGGAAGGCTGGACGGTTATAGCCGACGCCGCCACGCCTGACTTCACCACCCGTTTCCGCGAGAAGATCAAAGAACTCTGTCCCCAGGGCGGCGGCAACATGCTGCTCGCGAAGGATCCGATCTTTGCCGAAGCAATTCTCAATCCCAAGCTGCTCGCCATGGCCGAGTTTTCAGTTGGACGGGGATTCCTGATCAGTCAGGTCGCCGCCAGCATCCGTGGAAAAGGCGCAGGGAGCATTGGCCTGCACGCTGACCACAACTGGCTCCCGGCCCCGTTTCCCGCCCACAACATGCTGGTCACCGGGTGCTGGGCGTGTGATGAGTACTCCGAAGCGGGCGGCTCCACGCTGGTCATCCCAGGCAGCAACAACCTGCGCCGGCATCCTACCCCGCAGGAAACCAAGGCCACCGCCGGGGCGATCGCAATCGAGTGTCCGGCCGGGTCCGTGGTCATGTGGGACGGAAACATCTGGCACTCCAACTACCCACGGACGCTGGAGGGTGAGCGGGTTGTCGCCCACATCACCTATAGCCGACTGATGATGCGCCCGGTGGAAGACTACTCCGCCCATGCCGATGACCTGATCGCCGCTCACAGCGAGCCTATGGCACAGTTGATGGGCCGTGAAGACATGCTCCACTCGCCCACCGGAGCCGACTACTCGAAGCTCGTGGCGACGTTCAACAACGCAAAGCGCTAGAAGCAGAGTTTTGGACATCCATCATCTTTCGGGACACCCATGAATTGATGGGTGTCCTGAACTTTGATGGATGTCCAAATCTTGACCTAGTGCGTGGTGCCGAACTGCAACTCTGCGAACCGGCGGTAGGCGCCGTCGGGCCTGGCGATCAGGGTGTCATGCGTGCCCGTTTCGGTCACCCGACCGTCCTCCATGAAATAGATGCGATCCGCAGAACGAATGGTCGATAGCCGGTGCGCGATCACCACGAGCAAGCGACGCCCACGCTCCGCCTCCAGACTGGACACCAGCGCAGCCTCCGTTTCCGGGTCCAGCGATGCGGTCGGCTCATCGAGCACCAACACCGGCGCATTGGCGATCAAACCGCGGGCAATCGCAATGCGCTGTTTCTGTCCGACCGACAGTTTGCTGCCTCCGCGTCCCAACCCGGAGTCCAATCCGTCAGGCAGTTTCTCTATGAACTCCCAGGCGCCGGCAACTTCTGCCGCCCTCCGGATTTCCTCCCGGGTGGCCTGTGGATTACCCAAGGCGATATTGCCTGCAACCGTATCGTCGAAAATCACGGCTTCCTGAAACACGAACGCAACCTGAGCGCGCCTCGACTCAATCGTGTATCGGCTGGCATCTTCACCATCAATCTCCACGTACCCATCGGTGGGCGCGAGGTAGCCCGGCAACAGGTATGCCAGGGTGCTCTTGCCCGCGCCCGTCGCACCTACCAGCGCCACCATCTCGCCGATATGCCCCTCGAAATCGATTTCGGCCAAAGCGCGGGTCCCATCCGGATAGCTGTACGACGCCGCCCGAATGCGAACGCATTCGCGAATCGTCTGCAACTCGTCGCTGCCACCCGACGACTGATCGTCGGGCAGATCCATCACCTGGAAGACCCGGTCGATGCCAGCGACGTTGTCCTGGACGTTGAACCACAGATTGCCGATGGCGAATGACGAACCGAGGAGTTGGAAGAAGTAGGCGAACATCACCGCAAAGTCGCCAGGCGTGTATAGCCCTGCCACGATAGCGGCTACCACGTCGTAGAAGACCACGATCATGAGTCCGAATATCACCGCCAACTGCGCGAGGAAGACCCCGATGAACACCGCCTGCAGCGCGCGATAGCGCTTGAAGGAGTCCTCGCTGTCCTGTTCGAAGTGCCCACGTTCGAGCTGACTGCCGCCAAGACTTTGCACCGCGATCACGTTGTTGATGCCTTCTTCCATGGTCGCGGTGGTGACCGCACCCGCCTGCCGGCTGGCAATCGAGCGCCGCCGAATCAGGCCCGTAGCCAGCAGCGTGCCGAGCAGAGCGATCGGTGCGAGCGCCCACGCGGCCCAGATCACCGACTGCACCGCTGAGAAGCTGTAACTCGTCACCCAGATGACCAGGCCGATATTGACCGCGCTCACGGTCGGCACGAGCCACAGGTCGTAACACAACCGCGAGATGGCCGGGGTGTCGTACATGACGCGATACACCGCATCGCCAATGCTGGTGTCGTGGAAGCGAGTGATCGGCAAACGGACCAGTTTGGCGAACGCTGCGGAACGGAACGTGTGGTTCAGGCGGTGGGTGATGCGCAGCTGGTAGCGATATTCGAACAGCCCGAGCAATCCGCTGACCAGGCTGGCGGACATGTTGGCCTGGTTCTCGCTTCGGGTCGCGGTGTCCTGTCCCTGGGAGAGATTACCTTGAGCACGATCCTCCTGCGCCGCGCCATTGCCGATGGCGCCCATCACCGCCACCAGAAACGCGGTGAAAACGGCCACCGCGATAGCAATCCCAACGGGCGAGAGGTCATCAAGCAGTCCCACGAGCGGCTTCACGAACGGTGGGTAGCGCGTCGGGGAATCGCCGATCGGCATCGCCAACACCACATGATCGATCAGCACTTTCATCGGCCACGGCAAGATCAGGATCGACGACACAGCGAGCATCGAGAGCAGCATCTTGACCAGAAGCCGGTAGCGCAGCGGCCAGGCGTAGGCCAGTGCACGACCGATCAGCCGCAGGGTCCGCCCCGCGCTGATGCGCGCCTCCTCCGCCGCAGCCGTCATTGCGCGGTCCCTGACGATTCGGCCCGAACGCCGGACTGCGCACCGACGAAGCCACGAAACAGCCCACCCGAACGCGCGAGCAGCTCCTCCGGGGCTCCCGCCTCCACGACCCGACCGTTACGCAGATAGACGACCTGATCGGCTTGACGAATCGTCGAAAGGCGATGGGTGATCAGAAAAACGCATTTCGATGCACCCCAGCGTTTGAGATTGTCGAATACGGCAAGCTCGGTCTCGGCGTCGAGCGCAGCGGTCGGTTCGTCGAGGATCAGGATCGGTGCGTCCTTCATCAGGGCGCGGGCAATGACCAATCGCTGCCGCTGACCCGACGAGAGCTTCACGGCGCGCTCTCCGAGCAGCGTATCGTAGCCTTCGGCCAGCCGTTCAATGAACTCATCGGCACACGCGATGCGCGCCGCGGCTCGGACCTCGGCATCGTCTGCGTCCGGGACGGCATAACGGATGTTCTCTCGCACCGACGTACTGAACAGCACGTTCTCCTGGGTCGCGATTCCGATCTGGGCACGCAAACTCTCGAGTGTGACCGTGCGGATGTCGATGCCATCGATGGTGATCCGGCCCGCATCCGGGTCCATCAGGCGCAGCAGCAAAAGCATCAACGTCGATTTACCGGCGCCGGTCGGCCCGACCAGGGCAGTGATCGTCCCCGGGTGCCCCATGAAACTGACCTCCTCGATCACTGGCTGCTGCGGGTCGTACCCAAACCTCACGCCGGTGAACGCGACCTCGCCCACGACGGGATCGAGCGGCGTTGCATCCGGGCGATCGGTGACCTCGGGAGTGAGATCCAGCACGGCGAACACGCGACGCAACCCCACCGCCATGTCCTGGGCCCGGGCCCAGATGTTAACTACGCTCTCCAAGGCCCAGGCACCGTCGAAACCCCGGTCACGGGCGACGGTGAACGTACCCAGATTCCACACTGCAAACCCGAACCCGAGCAGCACGGTCTCACCCCAGACCGGCGCGGCGGCCGATGCGAGTATGGCAAAGCCAATCTGCATCGCGACCATTGCCACGCTCACCGCGACGAACGCCAGCACGCCAAACAACGCCAGCCGTGTCCGGGCATCGAATGCCGCATCGAACGCCGCGACGGAGCGTGCCTCGAAAACGTCTCGCCGGTCGCCCTCCACGCCACACGCCTTCAGCACGCGAATGCCGGCGACGCTCTCCTGGATCCAGGACGTAAGCGAACTGTTCGCTTCGCGCGCCTGTTGGAAGCCCCGGCGCAGCGGCGGCGAGAAACCCGCGCCCAGCAGCAGCATCGGCAGGAACGTCAGTCCCAGCAATAACGCAAAGGCGGGGCTGAACGCGGCGACGACCACAACACCGAACAGATAGCGGGAGATGAACATCAACGGCTCTACAAACAACGCCTGGATGATCTCGGTGACCATCGAGCTGTCCTGATAGACCCGGTAGATGGAATCGCCGATCCGGGAGTCTGCATGAAATCTCAGCGACAGCGCCTGCAGCTGTTCAATCAGACCCATCCGCATGTTCTGGTTGACGCGCTGAAAGATCCAGATCCGGTAGTAGTACAAGAGCCCACCACCCACCAGGGCAACGCTCACCTGCAGCATCGCAATCACCACGATGGGCCAGCGCAGATCCAGTCGCGCGGCGTCTGAGAGTCGCTCCACATTGACGTAAACCGCGGGGTCGAGGCCAAGTACTGTCGCGTTGAACGTCCCGACTGGGTTGCCGCCGAGGGCACTGCCGATCATCACTCCCGTAGACACGAATCCAGTGATCGAAAGCCAGAGAAAGATGATCAGACTACCGCCCAGCCAGGCCAGCATAGGGCGGATGACCGGGCGGATGAACGGATAGGTGCGGACAAAGGTGCGCACGACCTGACGAAAGGAGAGCTCGCCAGTGTCGAATTCATCGAGCGACGGCATACGCAGATCATACCGACGCGCGTGGCCGAATTCGCGATCAGAGCGGCCCCGACTTGTGGCATGGTACGCACCCTACCTCTATGGCGCCCACGCATACCCACATGAACCGATCCCCAACCGATGTCCTGCAGGAGGTATATGGGTATTCGGAGTTTCGCGGCAATCAAGCGGACATCATCGATCACACCCGCGCCGGCAACGACGCGCTGGTACTGATGCCGACCGGCGGCGGGAAGTCGTTGTGCTACCAGATTCCGGCGCTCCTGATGCCCGGACTGGGCATCGTCATCTCACCGCTGATCGCACTGATGCGCGATCAGGTGCGCGCCTTGGACCAGCTGGGTGTTCGTGCGGCGTTCCTGAACTCTTCACTGTCCCGGTCAGATCAGGATGAGGTGATCGCCCGAATCCAACGCGGTGATCTCGACCTGCTGTACGTCGCACCCGAGCGTATCCTGCAGGATGACACGCTGGCGGCGCTCGGCCGCAGCGCCGTATGCCTGATCGCAATCGACGAGGCCCACTGCGTGTCGTCCTGGGGACACGATTTCCGCAAAGACTATCTGCAGCTCAATCGGCTGAAGGCAGCATTTCCGGGTATCCCGCGCATCGCCCTTACGGCCACGGCCAATACGCGCACGCGGGCCGACATCGTCACCCGTCTGGAGCTGTCGAACCCCACCGAGTTCGTCGATGGATTCGATCGCCCGAACATCTGTTACGCCGTTCAACCCAAGACCGACGCGCGCGGCCAGCTATTGAAATTTCTGGACGACCACCGGCAGGAGTCCGGCATTGTCTATTGTCTGTCCCGCAAAAGCGTGGAAGCAACCGCCGAGTGGCTCGAGATCCGTGGTTTCGACGCGCTGCCGTACCACGCCGGGCTGGACGCGCGAACCCGCACCGAGCACCAGGAACGGTTTCTGCGCGACGAGGCCGTGGTGATCGTCGCAACTATCGCGTTCGGCATGGGCATCGACAAACCGGACGTGCGGTTCGTGGCACACCTCGACCTGCCCAAGAGCGTGGAGGCCTATTACCAGGAGACCGGCCGAGCAGGCCGCGACGGTCAACCCGCCGACGCCTGGATGGTTTACGGTTTGCAGGATGTGGTGCGCTTGTCGCGCATGGTGGCAGAATCCCCCGCGGACGATGCTCACAAACGTGTCGAGCGGAGCAAGCTCGACGCGCTGCTGGGATGGTGCGAGGTCACGACCTGTCGGCGCCGCCCCCTGCTCGCGTACTTCGGTGAATCGCGCGACGAGGACTGCGGAAACTGCGACAACTGCCTGCGGCCGCCGGTTACCTGGGACGGTACCGAAGCGGCACAGAAGGCGCTGTCATGCGTATATCGGACGGGCCAGCGATTTGGCGCCGGCCACGTGATCGACGTGCTGCGCGGC
The DNA here is from genome assembly GCA_004357385.1 of Gammaproteobacteria bacterium. GTDB lineage: Bacteria > Pseudomonadota > Gammaproteobacteria > Pseudomonadales > Azotimanducaceae > SMWF01. Next base: position 28,303 of record SMWF01000137.1, read on the forward strand.
CAGGCGCGCGCGAAGGTATTCGAGTTCGGGCACGACCAGCTGAGTACCTTCGGCATCGGCAAGGGATTCTCGGATGTGAGGTGGCGATCGATCTTCCGGCAACTGGTGGTGCACGGATACCTGGACGTAGACCACAACCGCTATGGCGCGCTCCGGTTGACCGGGTCGAGCCGCGCGCTGTTGCGCGGCGAAATGACCTTGGCGCTGCGCGAGGACGCCGACAAACCCAAAGCACGAAGCGTTCGGACTCGGGCGACGGTGAAGGTGGAAGACGAACCCCTGATGGAGGCCTTGCGGGACGAGCGCCTCGAGATTGCCGAAGAACACGGCGTACCTCCCTACGTTGTGTTTCACGATGCAGCGCTACTCGATATGATCCGACTGCGCCCCTCCGTCCTCCAGGAGATGCTCGAGGTCTCCGGCGTTGGGCAATCGAAGCTCGAGAAGTACGGCCAGGCCTTTCTGGATGTCCTGAACCGGTTCGACCGAACCGAGCCCGAGGCATCGTCAGGGTGAACCTACTGAGCTTGAGCGACGCCGAGATTGCCTACGGCGGTCGCAAACTGCTCAACCATGCATCGCTTACGCTGCAAGCGGGTGAAAAGATTGCACTCATCGGCCGCAACGGGACGGGGAAATCCACACTGTTGAAGGTACTGGCCGGAAGCACGCAACTCGACGACGGAACGCTATGGAGCGCTGACAATCTGACGGTCGCCACCTTGAGCCAAGCAGTTCCTGAGGTAGGGGATCACACGATCTATCACACCGTGGTCGAAGGACTGGGTGAACTCGGGGACCTTCTGGATCGCTACCACGCGATCGCCCAACACAGCTCGATGCAGCGCCTGGATGAACTGGCAGACGTCGAAGCGGGCATCGAGGCGCTGGGCGGTTGGAACGTGGAGCAACGTGTGAATCGATTGCTGGACCGCATGGCGCTACCCGCCGATGCGTTGCTCAACGAATGCTCGGGCGGTCTGCAACGACGCGCCATGCTGGCCCGAGCACTGGTTGCCGAACCCGATGTACTGCTGCTGGATGAACCCACCAACCACCTCGACATACCGACCATCGACGCGCTGCAGCGTCTGCTCATCGCGACGCCGGCAACGGTGGTGGTGGTCACCCACGATCGCGCCCTGATCGATGCAGTAGCAACGCGTATCGTGGAACTCGATCGCGGCGCGCTGGTGAGCTACCCCGGCAGCTACGCTGCCTACCTTGATCGCAAAGCGAAATCCGCCAATGCAGAAGCGAGCGCCGATCGGAAATTTGATCAGGAACTTGCACGCGAGGAAGCCTGGATTCGGCAGGGGATCAAGGCGCGCCGGACCCGGAACGAAGGCCGGGTACGGCGGCTTGGCGAGATGCGTAGCAAACGCGCCGCGCGTCTGGCGCAACAAGGCAAGGTACGGCTCACCATCGATCAGTCTCAACAATCGGGCGAGCAGGTGGCCGTGCTGGACGGTGTGTCATTCGGCTACGACGCCGGTTCCCGGGCCATGCTGATCCAGAATTTTTCGACGCGAATCATGCGCGGTGATCGCCTCGGCATCATCGGCGCCAACGGCTCGGGAAAAAGTACCTTGTTGCGCCTGATATTGGGCGAATTGAGTCCGACGCGTGGCACCGTGACCCTCGGAACTCGATTGAAGATCGCCTATTTCGACCAGCAACGGTCACGCCTGGATGATCAACTCACGGTTCGCGAGAGCGTCACTGAAGGGTCTGACACGATCGTCGTCAACGGTCGCAGCAGGCATGTGGCAGGCTACCTGCGCGATTTCCTGTTTCCACCGGACCAGCTCAACATGCCGGTGGCGAGCCTGTCCGGGGGCGAAAAGAACCGTCTGCTGATGGCCAAGCTGTTTGCCCAGCCGGCCAATCTGTTGGTGCTGGACGAACCGACCAACGATCTCGACGTGGAAACCCTGGAACTGCTCGAAGAGCTGCTGGGAGAGTTCGCGGGCACCCTGCTGTTAGTCAGCCACGACCGCGCATTTCTGGATGCCATAGTGACCAGTACGATCGTCTTCGAGCCCGACGGCAGCGTGCGGGAGTACGTGGGCGGCTACAGCGACTGGCAACGCCAGACCCGCGTAGCGGATCGGACCACCGACGCCCCCTCGAAGCCAAAGGTGCGCGAGCGCCGCGATAGAGGCACCCGGCTTGGCTTCAAGGAGAAGCGGGAGCTCGAGGGGCTGCCCGATCAGATTGAATCGTTAGAAGCGGCGCAAGAAGCACTGCAGGCCAGAATCAGCGCAGCTGATTTCTATCAGCAGGAACAACACGAGATTCAAACCGTGCTCAACGAGTTGAACGAATTGGCGCGGGCGATCGAGCGCGCATATCAGCGCTGGGAGTCACTGACCGAGCGCGCCTCAGCGTGATCGCTCGAGTCATCTGATGCGGTTCACGGCTTGTTCCGACAGCGTCAACGAACGGTCGATGCGGCTGCGCATCTCATCCAGATCGACGCCCTCGGTGCTCTTCTTCCCCTCGCAATATCGCGCATAGACTCCGTGCACGATGGCTGCACTTTTCCAGCGGTTGAAGCCAACATAGTAGTCGAGCTGCGATAAGTCTCTCTGGGTCCGATCGGCGTAGCGCTGCGCGAGTTCGGTACGTGTCGGGAAGCCGGGCGGGGCGGTCGCCGCCTCCGGCAAGACGGGCTCACCGTCGGTCGGGTCCGGCCATTGATTCAGCGCATAAGCCAGGTCCGCGAGCGGATCACCCAGCGTGGAAATCTCCCAATCCACAACTGCGGCGATGCTGCAGTCCGGACCCACCAGGCAGTTGTGCATGCCATAGTCGCCATGCACCACGCGCGCCGGCCCCTGCTCAGGAATGTTTTCCAGCAGGAACTCCTGCAACTCGTGCGCACGCGGGTCGTCGTATTGGGCCGGCTCCACCGAGGAAGTCCAGGACCGGTACCAGGTCTTCAACTGACGGCCGACATAGTTTTCCTTTTTGCCGAGTTCGCCCAGCCCCACCTCGTCCGGGTCGACCTCGTGCAGTGCAGCCAGCACATCGATGAACGACAGCGCCATCCTGCGGCGGTGCTCCTCGGGCACATAGAGGCGCGTGTCATCGGAGTTGTAGAGCGGATGACCATCGATCATCCCCATCACGTAAAACCAGGCCCCCGTCACGTCCGGGCTCTCGCAAAACCCGAGCGCCTCGGGGACCGGCACCGGGGTTGGGCCTAACGCGGAAATCAACGCCCACTCCCGGCTCATGTCGTGGGCCTTGGGCAGCAGTTCACCCTGGGGCGGACGTCGGATCACCGCCTGACGACCATTCGCGTCATCCAGCCGATAGGTCAGATTCGAGTGACCGCCTTCCAGCCGGGTCCACTTAAACGGTGCCGTTAAACCCTCAACGTGAGTCTCTACCCAGGCTTCTACCGCACCCACCCGGTATCCCTCGGGACCGGTGTTTTCGTCGTGTTTGGTCATGGTGCTCCTCTGCGGCGACGGCGCTCACTCGCATTGGTTAGTATAGGCGGTCGACCATCGCGTGGGCGATGAGCGAGCTGGTCAGCGTGATATGGAGGATCGAATGAAATCACGAATCTGCGACATGGTGGGCTGCGAGTTCCCATTGTTCGCCTTCAGCCACTGCCGCGACGTGGTCGCCGAGGTCACTAAAGCCGGAGGCTTCGGCGTACTCGGC
>SMWF01000138.1 GCA_004357385.1 Gammaproteobacteria bacterium
AGGCGACCGCCCATCTGATCTTGCCGTCATTTGCGTCGGATCGATCTCGGTTTTCCTGTCGACCCCCGCTCCCTCGCCGAGAACCGGGTAACGGGCATCCTCGACGTTATAGGTCAATTCTCCACTGAGCCGATCCAGCCAGACGTTTGCGACCATGCCATGGACGGACGGTTCCGCCCCGGTCGCGATCGTCGTATGCCCGACAATTGTTTCCGTATTAGCGTGCTGGTGGTGTGCGTTACTGTAAACGGTTCCAGCGTTCAGCAGATAGCGGAATCCCCCATCGCCGAGCCGATCATAGTAACGCGCCAGTAAATCGCCGCGTAGCTGATCAACAGTGATCTGCAATATGAGCTTCGGCTTACTGCGTTCCTGCGCAGTTGCATCGCCGATAAGACCGACTGCGAGGACCGCCAGCGCGCCGAGCCACATGGATGAACCTTTTAAAACCGTTGTCATCGCGTTTGCCCGGAAATGTTCGGTAACCTTCGAATGCCTCGCGAGATGAATCTTCGCGGGCATAGGCCGTTGTCGTTGCAATATAAAGTGACCAACGACAAAACAAACAACCTATTCATGATCGCTATTCGACCAGTTGCGGGCTGACTGGCTTGTACGTGCCATTCAGGATGGGCTCCTGGGGGCCATACAGGCGCAGGATGAAAGTCCAGTTTTCGGTGATATCGATCCAGGCGCACCCACCTTCTGACTCACGACAAGTACTCACCCAACGGCGATTCTCATCGATCCGGTCCCCGCCACCTGCCGCGCTCGTTCGGCGGAACGGGAGCCACCTCCTCCGCCTTCAGCAGCTCGCCCCAGTTGGTGCGCTTTTCCATCTCGAGCCGCACATCTCTGGGGATCAGCTCGCCTTGCGCCCTCAAACCCCAGCCGCCGCCCAGCGCCTTGTATGCAGCGATCAGGTTGAGCGCAACCTTCCCTCGGGCCCTGACCAGCGTGTCCTGTACCAGTAGCTGAACGCGCTGTGTATCTGACCGCAACGCTGTTCGTCATGCTGTTCGTGCAAGCCTGCTCGAAGGAGGAACCGGCACAACCCCACGTCGAGTTAACCGCGCATGGCCCGGCCGACGCCATCGAAGGAAGAGTGCGTTCGGCGGCCGACGCGCCCGAGGCCGGCGTCTGGGTGATCGCCGAAACCGATACCCTGCCCACGCCCTACCGCAAGATCGTGGTCACCGACGACCAGGGTCGATTCGTGATTCCCGATCTTCCCCCGACTGAATATCGCCTCTGGGTACGCGGTTACGGCCTGCGCGATTCCGCAAAGATTGCAGCAAGCCCGGGCATGGACCTCGAGCTTCGCGTGACGGCGGCGGCAACGCCGGTCGAGGCCGCCGCCATCTACCCGGCGAGCTATTGGCTGTCGCTGCTTAATCCGCCCGAGCAGGATGCTGACTGGGTCAGTCATTTCAAACTGGGCTGTCAGCTGTGCCACCAAGTCGGATCGCTGATCACGCGAATTCACGGCAGAGCGACACTGGATCTGGGTCTGCAGAAGGCCAGCTACATGAATCTGACGGCCGATGCGCTGGGACGCGATCTCCTACTCGACGTCATGGAAGACTGGCACGAACGGATGGTCGCCGGCGAGACGCCTCCGCCTCCGCCCAGACCCGCGGGACTGGAGCGCAATCTGGTGATTACGCAATGGGGATGGGGCGATGGGTTCACCTACGCGCACGACGCAATCGCAACCGACAAGCGCGATCCCAGCCGATTCTCCGACAGACCGATTTATGGCGTCGATCTCGCAAATGACCGGCTGCTGATGCTCGACCCGAAGACCCATACCACCGGCGAGAGCCCCACACCCACCTTTAACGGACACGACACGCCGTGGTGCGGGCAGACGTATAAGCCGCTGGGGTCCGACGCGGCGTTGCAGGTGGGATTCGGCTCGCTGGGTTGTCCAAGCAAGCCGGCGGTCGAATTCGGGGCAGACGGTGGTTCTGGAAGGAATATCAGATGGAATTCGATGAGACGTTTCGCGAACAGGTACGTCCCCTCGTTGCACGTCCGCAGCCTTTAGGCGCTTCCATGGCGGGATGATGTCCTTCTCCAACATACGCCGATCGTGGTGCCCGGACTTCTTATTCACGGCGTGGCGCTCCAGGTACTCGTTTGCGAGTTCGCTAAATGTCGGAGCATGGCGCTCGAACCGTTGTCGTTCCGCAATGTCCTCGCCTTTTTCGGCCGAAGCGATTGCGTCCATGGCGTTTCTCCGCGCGTCGGCCAGAGACGTCGCAGGGTAGGTTCCAATCGTCCAGCGCCGCTTCGTTCTTGCGGAACGCGGTTTGTACACGACAGACCAGCTCATCGAGCCCCGCGGCGTGACGCGGAGAATCAAACCCGTGACGCGGGAGTCGCGGTACTCTGCTCGCGCGTTCTCGGGCAGCTTCAGCGACTTTAGCCAGACATTAGTCATCTTGACCTGGGCCATACTTCAGTTCCTGGCTCTGGGGGTCATATGGGGGTCCTAAATAGTTCGGCTGTGGGTGACCACCGGTGAACATCAGTAGACGAGCGTGGACGCCAAAAATCAAGCTAAATCAATTAGTTACATTCTAGTTCCGGTCCACGGAAGTGCACGGGGGTACACGAAGGTTCACGTGAGACTAGTCGGGTAGAAGACTGTTAATCAGCGGGTCGCTGGTTCGAGCCCAGCAGGCGGAGCCACCAACTCATTGAAAACATTGGACGTTTTCAACCTTCGGTGAAACACAACGTAAATCCAGGTACCCATCCAGGTACCCGGGGTGTTTTGTTACATCGGAGGACCGGACATGGCCACCCTCGCCAAGGTCAAACGGGCGAAAGGCTTCGCCTACCAAGCCAAAGTCAAGCGACGCGGCCGCGTCATCAAGACCAAAACGTTTCGCACAAAAACCGCTGCTCGAGAGTGGGCGCGTCGAGTCGAGTCAGATGCCGAGCCAGAACTCGCGCTTCAAGACCCGGGTCTTCATGCTTCTGATCAGGCCCCCGCGACATGACCGATGTCATACGCGAGCCATGACCATGGTCATTACCGCTGAAGTCGGTATTCGTGAATGCTAAGCTCAAGACCGCCCGCGGGAGTTCCAACGTGTCTGAACAAGCACCCCTTGCCATTGGCACCATGAAGACACAGGGCCGCGTCAACGTTTCGCGAGCGGCAACAATGGAAGCAAAAGATGAGTCCATCGGCGAGACGGGCAAACCGATGGATTTCACGACCGGTCCGGTCTCGTCGTTCCTCTTCTGGAAGTTCCCGACGGTGCTCATGGTCGGTGTCGCGATCTTCGACGTCGGCCCTCGCATCCAGGCGTTGGTTTGGGTGCCTTGTCTTGCCGTGTTAGCATTCGGATGCATCGCCAATGCGGTGCGGTGTCGCCGCGTGCACTGTTTCTTCACCGGACCATTCTTCCTGGCGATGTCCGTTGTCTCACTACTGCATGGATTCGGATTCGTCTCGCTTGGTGACAACGGCTGGTCATGGATCGAGTTGATCACGCTCACTGGCGGGCTCACCCTGGCGTACTTGCCGGAGTTGGCTTGGGGACGCTATTTCGGTGTGGAGCGCTGATGTTCGAAGTACTCGGTGCCAAAGTTGCACGGCTTTACAGCAAGCTTAGACAATCCAGTTCCTCGATGGCCGCCGCGTTGCGCTCGATCATCTTCGACATCCATGCGAGCGCGCGATCGTTGCCCACCTCGAGGGTGCCGCTGACGACCACGACGTATGCCCACAGGTACAGGACCGCGAGGTGGTAGTCATCCCACGCGTCGTCGAATCCGTAATCGCTCACCCCGTTGGCCGCGAGACCGTCGACGTAGCGCTCAATCAGCTCCCGTTCGTGGTTGCGGCGCACCTCCGTCTGTGTGTTCTGGCACAGCAGGTGCGCCACGTCGTGCATGCTGCGGCCCCGTAGCGGTCCCTGCCAGTCCAGAATCACCAGCGGATGATGATCCGGCGTCTGGCCGAAGAACAGGTTGTCCATGCGGAAGTCGCCGTGGGTCAGCGTGATGGGTGGTGTGACCAGGCGTTGCTGAAGCGGGTCGATGGCGTTCAGCAAGGGGTCGCGCACCGCGTTGATGCTGCCGGGGACGAACTCGCCGAAGATCTCCAGCATGGTGTCCCAGCCTGCTCTGGCGCCTACCTGCATGTTGGTGGCGTGCTGACTGTTGGCGACCTGCGGCAGCCATTCGAAGCTGTCGATGTTGTTCCAGAACGAGCCGTGCAGCTTTGCCAGCTCATCGACACAAATTTCGCTCTGCTCGAGCGTTGCACCGGTGATTTGGTTGCCGATGCGGTACGCCGATAGATCCTGCATCACGATCGCAAAGTGGTTGTCGGCGTCGATGACGGAGAGATGGATTGCCGGCGTGCGGGCGGCACACATCGGATCCAGCTCAGCGTAATAGCGCACCTCTCGCGCATAGATATCGTATTTGATCGCAACCTCACGGTTGGTCTCGTTCTTCGTCGGGAGCTTCACCACCAACGTGGGCGGCGCACCGGTCGCGGCGCCAGCATAAGTGGGCGTGAGCCTTGCAAGGTCGCTCATCATGCCGGCCCCTTCGCCGAGCGCGTGGCACTCGACCTCGGCAACCGCGCCGTCCGCGGGAAGCGCCCCGCTGCCGTGCAACACCTCGGTCAACCAGTCGCCGGTGATCTCGGCGGCTGACGTTGGCAGCGGATGGACTGCCATTCGCGGAGTCCCCAGTTTGCGTTCAGCGAAGCATAGCAGGGTCCGCTTTTGCAACTCGCGACCAGACCCCATCTCCACCTCCACCACCCTCGCAGGGTCGACCGTCGGCGAACGATTCTACGACATGCATCCGGACGGCCAGCGCGCTGATGCACCGACGCACGTTCCGCGTCATCACGAACCGGTTCGACGAGGTCGAGCGGTTCCTGCTAGACCGCGTCCTACAATAATCGCGAGGCACTGGAACCGAACACGACGAGCTTACGCTCGATTGGGCACAATCGACTTCTGGAGGAGGGTATTCAAGAACCCGTACCATTACCCCGGCGTGGCGCATACGCCTATCATCCGACGTAAGCCCGTCTGCGAGGCCTTTCCATGTCTTCTCCCGAGGTGCGTTTCTATTTCAGTTTTCGCAGCCCCTATTCGTGGCTAGCGTTTGAGCGCTGGGACAGCGTACTGGGCAGCTTTCCGATTCGTCGGGAACTCATACCCATTTATCCGCAACTCGACAAGTTTCCCAACGATCCCGCAGCGGTACCGGAGAAGGTCAAGTACATCGTCCAGGATCTGCTCCGCCTCACGCAGGCTTACGGATTGTCGTTGGCGCCTCCGATCAGTCTCGATACGGACTGGGCGAATGTGCATGCCGCATTCGTTGCTGCGGATCAGGAGGGTCAGGGTGAATCGTTCGCCCGAGCGCTATACCGGGCACGCTGGTGTGAGCAGAAAGACGTAGGTTTGGACGACGTTATTTTCGAGGCGGCCGAGCGTGCGGGTTTGGCTGGCGATGAAATCGTAAAGGGCGCGCACGATGAATCGAAGCGAACCCAGGTCATTGAAAACATGGAGCGCGGTCGCGAACAGGACGGAATTTTCGGCGTCCCCACTTTCATCTTCAATGGGCAGATGTTCTGGGGCCAGGACCGCATGGAATTCCTTGCCGAGGCCGTGCGCGAAAGCCTCCGACCAGAACGCTGACAAAGCGCCGCCGCAATGTACCGGTGTGGACGGATCGGGCCACCGTGGCTGTCGTGTGGCGCAGCGGCCCCTGCCCCCACTGTTTTGATTCTCTCCTCCAGAAAGAAAAAAGTCCCGCTGAAGCGAGGCTTTCACAGTACTGCGACTGATCATTGCAATGACCCGAAGCCAGTGAAGACATTGCGTTAGAAAGGAAGTGACCGTAACCTGCTATTCCGGTGAGCAGCAAAGAGGTGACATCTGCATCCGGCACGGACATGAATGTTGCCCCCCGGGGGCCCAAGATGGGACCCATACTCAGGCCCGGGAAATTGTGTTGACGGCGTACCGGGTACGCACCAATTGAGACCGTGCGTGGACCTATCCCCTAGTCGGTTTGGCAATCTGCAGGACCTCCTACGGTCTCACTATTCACCTGTACACTCATGGGATGGCTCTACCCAACGTCACGTCGTTGATAGGCCAAGGCGTAGAAGTCGAGTCTTGGTCCGAAGCGGAACTTGAAGGACAGCCTTATCTACTTTGGTACATGCGAACGGAATCTAGGGCTAAATCACAGGAGGCGTCAGCGGTGAGAATTTGTCGGGCAACAAGTTGTACAGTTCCTCGTAACAACCTCTGAACGGCGTCGGGTCCTTCTGGCGATATCACCCATGTCTACGCCCACGATGGCAAGGGGCCATGTTGTTTCCGCCGGACGTCGCCGTCGAACATGCGCTGAGCAGGAACGGGCGGGCCATCAATACCGGTACATTGGATTGCTAGACATCAGGGAAACTCGACATGAACATCGAATTGGACCCGTCTTCAACGCCCAACCGCGATGAGCTAGATTTAGACGTCAGCGTCGCCAAATCGCTATTTGTTGGTCGCATCACGGAAGAGAATCTCTTCCCCTACCCTCGAATCGGCGCCGACGAAGCCGAGACCTTGGCGATGGTCTCGAATTCGCTTGACAATTTCCTGCAAGATAACCAGGAAGAGTTTCCGCGATGGGATCGCGAGTCGGCCCAGCCAGAAGCGTTTCTAAAGAGCCTACGCGAGCTCGGCCTGTTTGGGCTCATCATTCCCGAAGACTACGGTGGAATCGGCTTATCCAATGCCGGCTATACCCGTGTCGTGGAGCAGCTCAGCAGCTATGACAGCTCGGCTGCGCTGACGGTTACCGCGCATAGTTCCATCGGCATGAAAGGCTTGTTGCTCTTCGGCACGGATGAGCAGAAGGCCCGATACCTTCCGAAGCTCGCGAGCGGCGAGATGATCGCAGCGTTCTGTCTTACGGAATCCGGCTCCGGTTCTGATGCGGCCTCGGTTAAAACCAAGGCTGAAAAAAACCAAGACGGCAGCTGGACGTTGAATGGCGAAAAAATCTGGATCACCAATGGAGGTATCGCGGACTTCTACACTGTGTTCGCGCGGACCGGTAACGACGCAGGCGAGCTGTCCGCGTTTTTCGTCGAAAGATCCTGGCGGGGGGTCAACACGGGCGCCAAGGAAGACAAAATGGGCATTCGGGCTTCGTCTACTACGTCAGTGAGTTTTTCTGACGTCACGGTCCCCGCGGAGAATCTCCTGGGCAGGCAGGGTCAAGGCTTCAAAATTGCCATGTCGATACTCAACAATGGTCGGACCGGGTTGGGCGGCGGTAGCGTGGGCGGAATGAAAGCGTGCATTGCCCTGGCGACCGCGCAAGCTCTCGAACGCAAGCAGTTCGGTCAAAGCATTGCCGAATTCGGCCTCATCAAAACGAAGATCGCCCAGATG
>SMWF01000139.1 GCA_004357385.1 Gammaproteobacteria bacterium
GAAGTTCTGATCACAGTTGTCAAGACTGTGCTGATAGTGTGACAAAACTTGCGTTTCAACGGATATGAGATTACTGGCCAAGCCCGCAGCAACATTTACTGTCTCGCCAACTAAGCCCGCCAATTTTAGACCTGTAGCCACGGCTTGTGCAGTTGTTGTGACAGTGGCCGCATTCATAGCTACACCGCCAGCTAACACACCTGCTGTGTTAAGTGGTATTGCGAGAGGTATACCGACTACGGTGGCAATGGCAGCTGCCGCTGAAACCGCCGCGGCATCCATCGCAACCCCTCCGGTGCCCCACGCAGCAACTTCTAAGCCTTGGGCAACTTCATCGGCAATAGCGCCGGCGATGTTAAAACCGAGGACCGCGCCGGCAGCAGTAGTGGCGGTAAAATCTGCGACAAGAGCTGCATCGGTCGAGAGATCGATTGCCAGGTCATATTGTTGAGCACACCCACCCAAGAACGGAAACAAGAGATCAGGTGATTGTGTGATCACCGGCGTCGGTGTCGCCGGCGTCGGAGCAGGGCTGGTGGTATTCGACCCATCCGACCAGGCTAGTGGCGCGGCGATGAGTGGTAGTACAGACGTAATTGCTGCAAGCGTTGATTTAACTTCTCGGAACTTAAGGTTCATCTTCTTCTCCTAGGGAAAAGTAAGTTGTGTGAGCATCAGGTCAGGTAGGGAATGTTGGCAGGGCTGCCCGTAATTTCCGGTAGTCTTGCCGCAGGGTTATCGATGACTTCCGCCGATCGAGCCTCGACGTTCACTTCATTTCCATCCGCCTGAGTGACGATGCGGTCATAGTTGACCGTGTCGCCGATCGGGGTCGTGTGGAATGAGTTGGCGGAGGTGATCGCCAGCAACGAGGTCGCCAATTGCTTCATGATACCTCCCCCCCCCAGAGATCAATGAAGTCGGCAATCCATCGCCTGTGCATCACCGTAGCAGTCCGCTTCAACGTGTTTGTTGGGACTTTGTAACGCGAAAAGAAACCCCGCACTTAGGCGGGGCTTCCCGGTTAGATGGCGCGTAAGTATCCGCGTCGCTGTGTAGCCTTCGCTCAGATGGACGCAAGATCCAACTCAAACGCAAGCGTCGGCTATGGGCACAAATCGGAAGTCGAGCGTTCACCTTGCCAGCGTCTCCTCCTGGCAGAGGGTGTGTGAAAACTCCTCGAGCAAAAACAGAACGTGCATGAGAGCGCTCTGGCGGGTCGTTTTGCGGGTAATTGTTCCCAACAATTGAACTCTCGTGCGTGTTTTTCGAAGTCATCGGCGGCGAAAAATAGTTTTCACACAGCCTCGGCACAAAGCCGACGCTTTCTGGCCCGCCGTGAACGGTCAGCTTCCGACCCCCGAAGCGGACATTCGCCGTTCGCCTGGGGAGTCGCCGGGCGTGGATCGTCCCAATTCGGGACGATTCTCCCTACAGCGTGCTGTGCTAGCCTAAGTCAAGGCCACGGATTGCCGATTTCATCGAATCTCTCGGGGAGGTTTCATGAAACAAGTGTGGCTCTTGGCAGCGGCTGCAACGGTGTTCGCCGTAAGCGCAGGTTCTGAAATTCACAAGTGGGTCGACAAAGACGGCAACGTCCACTTCAGTGACGAGCCGCCGACGAATCGAGAGTCTGAGCAGATCGTTTTGCCTGAATCCGCAGTCCCGCCACCCGACACGGGCGAGTTACGTCGCAGAGAGCTCCTCGAGCAGGCTGACATTGAAGCCGGACGTGTCGTCGAAGAACAACGAGATAGACGACTGGCTGCGAAATCGGAAGCTCAGGCTCGGCGTGACGAATACGCACGCTGCCTCGATGCGCGCATTAGGTTGGAAATCCTCAACGAGCAAGTGCCGGTATATCGCGACTCGAGTGGCAAGCTCCGGGCAAGGAGCGCCTATGACACCTACAGTGGCCCACGGGAATACATTGACGATTTCAGCCGGGAACAGGAAAAAGCAATGGTTCGGAGGAGTATTCTCCTTCGCTGCGCCGATCCCGACGACCCGGGCGCTCGGGCGCGTGCCCGAGCGGCGTGGATTTTCGCGGTGCGATGCGACGCTGCAAGGGCTGATCTGGAAGTGATTGAAAGACCACAGTCGAAGAATCCGGACGACAAGATTGAAGCGCAGCGCCGAAGAATAGAGCTGGCTTGCGGCGAGGCTGAGAGGTATCGCCGCCAAGAAAGCCAATAGCATAAGGCAGAAAGTCAGCTTTGTTGCCTGAACAGCCAGCAACTAGCACCGCCCAGGCAACCCCTGGCCAGAACGCACCGAAGTATTATCGCTGAGAATCAATTTGACGCTTCATGATACGCCGGTGAATGACACACGCGGATCAGAGATGGCCGAACATCGTCGGTTCACGCTTGCGACGGATATCCAAGTGTACTTCTGTGATCCTCAAGGGGCAGAGGATGTGCACGCAGCGAGATTGCGCACGTCTCCTTTCGACCCCTTGGCGGACACTTCCTGATAGCTGTGAGAGCGAGGCGTGAGGCTTCGGCTCAGAACATCTGCATGGCGATCATCGCGAGTCCAACGATGCTGACCCCGAACGCGGCGGTCCTCAGATATCGGATTCCCACGATGTAGATGACGGCATGGGCGACCCTCGCCCACAAGAAAAGGGTGGCACCCAGCGCCGTGGCTTCGTTTGTTGCGCCGCTGAGATGGACAACCACAACGAGGGCCACGAACACCGGAAAGTTTTCGAGCATGTTGCGATAGGCGCGCCCAGCGCGTTCACCCCATACCGGCAGCGTATACGGTTCGTCGCGATTCCCCGCGGCAAATACCAGGCCTTTGGTCATCATCAGTGCGACGACCGGCGGAAACGCCAGGACGAAAGTCAAGCCTGCGGAGAGCGCCAGCATGGTCAGTTCGGTGGACATGGATTGCTCCTGTATTTCGAGTGTGGGCTGCGCCGTAACAATAACGGATGAGAAGAATGGACGCTCGGTTCTGGATCCCGTCAGAGTTATGCAGCAACACGTGCATGTCCGCTCCTGGCAGAGGTTGTGTGAAAACTATTTCTCGCCGCCGATGACGTCGAAAAACGTGCACGAGAGTTCAATTGTTGGGAACAACTACCGGCAAAACGACCCGCCGGAGCGCTCTCATGGACGTTCTGTTTTTGCTCGTGGAGTTTTCACACACCCTCGGCACAAAGGAGACGCTTTCACCGCTCGCGTATGGTCTGCTCAAAGCGGAAGTTTTGCAGGTAATCTCCGAAATGGCGGACGATGTGGGCGGGAGGCGAAACACATGCGTATATCGATGGCGACGATCCGGGTGAAAGAGTCTCGAGAACGCCGGATCCTCTGACGACAGAACCGGCTGTCGGATTCCGGAGGATAGATAACACGGCGGAGCCCAGCGGGGAGTGTGGGCTAGCGCCATGCCGGACCATACCGCCGCAGAAAATAGTTGCAACATTCCAACAAATTGCGGCTCAGCCTCGCATAGTCTGTGGTAACCGGTGGCCGTTATCCTCGGGTCATGGGTAGCTCAAACGTACCTGCCACAAACCGGCGCTTGCGCAGGACCGGCCTGAAAACCTTCACGCTCAACGAGCGAGAAGCGATCGTGGGATGCTTCCACCAACACGGTTATGCCGTGATCAAGAATGTGTTCGACACCGATGAGGTCGCCGAGCTCAAGTGCGCAACCGATCGCGCGAAGCGGCGGGGGTTGAAGGTTGGCAGATCGTTCCGTCACGGCAACCTGGGTTATTGGATCAATGACGACCCTTGCATCGGTACGAATGTGATCGGCATGCAGTGGCCGAGTTACGATGAGGCGGTTTTGGAATTACACCGTCGCGACCCGCGTATGCTCACCCTCCTCGAGCCCCTGATCGGTCGCAACATCCGTCAGATCGTCAATCAACTACACTGGAAGACGCCAGGATCGACGTTTGCTGTCAGCTTCCACAGGGATCGAATCAACCGTCGACCCGCGGAGGCATTCCGCGCGCTGGCGACCAGCTACGTGCAGACAGCCAGCGTGATCGATCCCATGACCGCAGAAAACGGAGCGCTCCTCGTCGTGCCGGGAAGCCATTTGCGCAAGCCCCGATCCCAGCATCCAGGAACGGGCAATTTCGTTACCGGCAAGGTATCGCGAGCCTACCTGTCGAGCGAGGGTTACTGCGACGCGGACCTCCTCTCGATCTATGCAGAACCCGGAGATGTTGCGCTTTGGCACGTCGACACGATCCACGGATCCGAGATGAACCAGAGCAGTCGGGACAGATGCTTGTACATCAACGGTTACGTTGACGCGCGTAACTGCATGCGCGGCCACTGGGCTTTCATCGAGGGACAGGGCATACCGCTGCCGCCTATCGACGTGCCGGTGTTAATTCACCGAGACGACATCTTTGACCAAATCGAAGTCGAGTTCGCCCCTACACCCACGCGCCCAACGGATTAGATTCTTGTGTGTTTTCTAGTGCACCGCCGCTAATGGCAAGATCAATTATCAAACGTGGAACATTCGCAAATGAGCCTTCCGTATACGGGCACTCCGCGGAACAAACTCCTCTGCATATCTGGCAACCCGTGCGGAGCAGAGTCGAAGTTCTGATCTTTGCAGGCATCCACGGCGAGGAACCGGATACGACAGTTCTGCTCTCGCGGGCCTTACGATCGATGAGCCAACGATCCACGTCGTGCGCAGTAATCTTGTGTGCTAACCCCGACGGGTTGCGCCACGGCACGAGAGGAAACTCAAATGGCGTAGACTTGAATCGTAACTTTCCCAGTTCGAACTGGGCCGTTGAACCGGTAACCCATAAGTGGAATGTTGACTCCGACAGCAGAGTACTGCTTTCACCCGGGGAGAGGCCATGTTCGGAGCCGGAGGTATTAGCGTTAACGCAGGTTGTCAATGATCTCAAACCTGAATGCGTTGTTTCGGTTCACTCGCCGCTCGGTCTAATTGACGATCCAGAGTGCACCGATCTCGGCAGAATGTTCTCTGAAAGGTCGGGCATGCCAAGAACTGTGTTACCAAATGAAGATACCCCGGGTTCGTTTGGCTCATGGGCCAAAGATATCGGCGTAGCAACGATAACGTATGAGCTTCCCAATATGACTATCTGGAATATGCTTTCACTTCACCTGCCCATACTGCTTGAGTTGCTTGAAAAGGGCCTAGCAGTCGTTCAGCCAGGCACAAAGCGGAAGTAGAGCCTCCATCCCGCCAGCGTCTGCTCCTGGGAAAGCGGACACGAGGAAATGTACTGGTCACTCACGAATCCCGAGCGCCCATGAACGTGTCACCGAGTCCAAACAGGCGCCTTGGACCGACGTCCTAGAAAAGACAGTCAAGCTGTATCAAACTTCCGGACGATGGTTATCGACGGAAGGGAACTTTGACACGCTGCTTCGTCGCTTCGTTCCTCCCCGAGGACGTTGGGGTCGAACTCGAGAAATTCGCGATGCGGCCGCTTACCGGCGTCCGTTGGCTTGCGCCGAGCAAATACCACGTCACATTCCAGTTTTTCGGCGAGATCGATCACACCGAGATCGAGCGCCAACAGCACATCGTCGCCGCGGCCGCTGCGGAACATTTTCCGATCGATTGTGTCGTACGCACCGTAACCGGGTTTCCGCACCATAACGCGGCTCGCGTTGTGGTAGCCCTGGTCGAGTCGGAGGGTGAACTCGAGCGCGTTGCAGCTCGATTTAGCGCACAGACCTTTACGGCTCACGTCACGCTTGGAAGGTGTCGAGGACGCGTCGCGCTGCCGGAATACGCTACCGTCGACCTCGCCGTTCGTCTGCCAAACGCAGGTCTGTATCGGAGCGAAACGCTTCCAGCCGGTGCCCGCTACACTATGCTGGATCCGAAACTGGATCCGGACCGGGGGGAGTTGAGCGACGCGACAGCGCCGTAGGACGAATCCTATCAGTCCGGCGTCTGCGGATAAGCGATCCACGACGCTGGCACAGCTTACGGCTGGGACGAGCGACCCACGGCGACCGGCCAAGCACGGGATCGCGTGCAGCATGAGCGGTACCGGCAACTGTTACGCGGTGGTAGAGAGCGTCTTTGGGCTACTCAAACGCGAGCGCGTGAATCGAACTCGATACCGCACGCGCGATGAAGCGTCGAGGCCAGCTCAGGCGTGCGCTTCCGACGGCATAGCAGACATCTCCCGGTTGATCTGACATAGCCTCGTCCCATTCTGGGTACGGCTGGTCCTGGCGATCCTCATTCTTGGCTTCCCGCTAGTTTTGACCTTAGGAGTGTGCGCAGCCACTCGTACAATATCAGGACCCGAGTATCTCTTTCTGGAAGACGACACCCGCGACAAGATTGCAAAGGATCAGTTTGAGACTGTTATTTCCACCTTTGTTTCCATCATCGATGCCGCCATGTATGTGCCTGGGAGTTGGTTGAAAAGAATCGATCGATAGTTGTGCTGTGGCAGAATGACCATGGCCAAGAGGCATGCTGTGATGGATATCGAAACCCGCATCAGTCGGTTGGAGGATGTTGAACGCATTCGCCGTCTCAAAGCGCACTACTGTGACCTGTGCGACGAGGGCTACGATGCCGATGCGCTGATCGACTTGTTCACCGCAGACGCCGTTTGGGATGGAGGAGACCTGGGTCGATTCGATGGGCGCGATGCGATTCACCGGTTCTTTTCGAACATGCCGAACGTCATGTCGTTCGCGATACACCACATTACCAACGCAGCTATACGGATCGAAGAAGACGGTAATACGGCCACCGGGCGCTGGTATCTATTGCAGACGGCGACCACCCGAAGTGACTCCCAGGCCGTGTGGCTGGCGGGCCGGTACGACGACGAACTGGTACGTGAGCAGGATCGCTGGTTGTTTCGGCAGGTGACGTTACAACCCCGGTTTCTCACGCCCTTCGAAAAAGGCTGGGCGGAGGTTCCGTTTGCGGATCTGTCGGGTCGAGCGTGATGCCGGATTCGGGATCATCCGTTGAGGTGCCTCTGAGCCATTGGCCGGCGCAGGACGGTGATATCACCAATCTCGAGCCCCGGATCTACGACATGCGCACACCGGAGGCCCATACGCCCGTGGGTCTCTCGCAGGTGATGACCGCCATTCATGACGCCCGGGCCGAATGCGAGGACGTCGGTCTGGGGCGCAGTGGCTTCGAACTGTTCGAGCAGCCTTCCCGGGTGGGCGACTGGTTTGACACCGACGAGGTCATGAGCACCTACTACGAAGAGTGCAGATCTCTGGCACGCAGCGTCACTGGTGCCGAGCATGTCTTCACCTACGATCATCTGATTCGCGAACCGGGACAACAGACATCGGGTGGCGGGCTCGATGGTTCGACGCGTGTGTCTGGCGCCGAGTCAGGCGGTGGTTACATTGGCACCGTGCATATGGATTACACGGCGAACACCACGTGGACCGAGTACCTCGCGCTACACGGTAAGCGTCCGCCCGCCAACCCACGACGCGTGCTGGCCTTGAACTTCTGGCGATCCATCGGTGCTGTGGCGGACGATAATCCGCTGGCTGTGTGTGATGCGCGAACGGTACGGGCCGAAGATCTCATCGAAACGGTGGTCTATGGCTACGGCGCCGAGAACTACAGTTGGCACAACATCGGCATCCCCACGTACAACGTCAAGGCCTCACCGCGGCATCGGTGGTATTACTACCCACGCATGACCCCTGGCGAACTTCTTGTGCTCAAGAGCTACGACTCTGATGGCGTCATTGGCAGAACGTGTCCACATGCGTCGTTTGTCAACCCGTTGGCGTCGCCGGATTCGCCGCCACGCAAGAGTATCGAGTTGCGCGTGTTGTGTTTTGTCGGTGGAGAACTCTGAACATCGAACAGCTTCCCTATCGGCACAAAGCGGAAGTAGAGCCTTCAGCTTGCCAGCGTCCGTATACGGACTCCACCTCGGGCTGGAACACCCCCGTGTAGTTTCAGCTCGACCGGGCGCGCGTTGGGAACAGCACGGCCAGACTGACGAGGGCGATAGCAGCCAGCACGGTAACACCCGACGAATAGTGATGGATCGCGGCAAGCAAAGGCCAGGGGTCGGTGACCTCGCCAAGAAATGCATCTCTCAGCATGACGTTCTCCAACACGTTGGTCAGCGGAAGTGCCGTGCATATCCACGTAAGCCCAATCGATCCCTGGCGCACGACATTCGATCGTGCTCGACGCGCTGACCACACCAGGGCCACGGCGAACACCGTCATGTACGCGGGGGTCATTAGATAGTCCAGGCCCACCGCATAGGCGGCCGTCACACGTTCGGATTGGCTCCACCCCTGAACGAGCCGGTCGACCTCTGGGGCGGAACCCGCCTCGACCAATTCAACAACGGTACCCGAATCGCGCAGCGGCATGATGAATGGCAGCGATCCAACGGTTGCGAAAGTCAGCAAAAGGGCCGGGATCATTGCGTAGCGGAGTTTGCCGTGCGGAATGAATTGTAGCGGGTGCTTCACGCGCGACCTATGCAGTTTCGACCGGTAGCCCGGCCACCCGCCACTCCGGAAAACCCTCTTCCAACCGACGTGCGTTCAAGCCGCGCGTCCTGAGGGCTGCAACCGCCTCGAAGGACAGCACACAGTACGCACCGCGACAATAGGCCACGATTTCGTGGTCGCGGTTGAGTTCGGTCAAGCGACTGTCCAGTTCTGACAGGGTGATGTTGAGTGCTCCCGGCACATGCCCGGCGCGGTATTCATCTTCGGGGCGTACGTCGAGCACCGTAACCAGGCCGTGTTCCATGCGCTCCAGGAGTTCCCTTCGAGAGACAGGCTCCAGGGCGTCCTGCTGCTTGAAGTATCCGTTGACGATCTGCTGAACCTCAGCGACGTTTCGCTCGGCGACCCGCCGCAACTCAGCCAACAGATTGAGCACAGAATCATCCGCGAGACGGTAGCGCACCCGTTTGCCGTCTTGTCGAGACGCCAGCAATCCCGCCCGGCGTAGCAGCAGCAGATGTTGCGATGTGTTGGCAACCGTCAGACCGGCGCGTTGGGCAAGCGCGTCTACGCTGGGTTCGCCTTGCGCCACAAACTCCAGCAGTTCCAATCGGTGGGCATGGCCCAGTGCTTTGGCGACCGCGGCAAACTGGGTCAACAAGGCGTGTTTCGGACTGTCACTTGACATAGGCGTCGCTTCAGTCAAACATTCAATTAACTAATTGAATGATGCTATCAGACTGTCCATGCCAAGTCAGCCGTCTTGGCCAGGAGACCGCCATCGCAGAAACTGTTTTAACCGGCGCAACCGCCATCCGCCTCGGATGTTTTCTGGGCGTGTTTGCCGTGATCGCCCTGTGGGAGGTGTGGTGGCCGCGGCGCCAACTGGGTGTTTCAAGATGGGCCCGCTGGCCTGACAATCTCGGCATCGTGGTGCTCAACTCGGCGCTGCAGCGTATTTTGATACCCACCACCCTGGTGGGCCTGGCCTTGGTGGCGGAACAGCAGGGCTGGGGGTTGTTGAACCTGCGACCGATGCCCGAGTGGTTCGTCATCGTGCTGGCGGTGATGATTCTAGACTTTGCCATCTATCTACAGCATGTTCTCTTTCACGCCGTGCCGGTGCTCTGGCGGTTACACCGAATGCACCATGCGGACCTGGATTTCGATGTCACCACCGGCGCTCGGTTTCATCCCATAGAAATTCTGCTTTCAGCGGGGGTCAAACTCACGGTGGTGGCCGCGATAGGTGCGCCCGCTGTCGCGGTGTTGATCTTCGAAGTTCTGCTGAACGCAACGTCCCTGTTCAACCACGGCAACATCCGGATTCCGCTCAAGGTAGACCGGCTGCTGCGCTGGATCATCGTCACCCCCGACATGCACCGGGTCCACCATTCGATTGTGCCGCACGAGACCAACAGCAACTTCGGGTTCAATGTACCGTTCTGGGATCGTCTGTTCGGCACGTACCGTGCTCAACCTGCCGCCGGGCATGACGACATGACGATCGGCATCGAACAATTTCGCTCGCCACGGGAGCTGCGCCTCGACCGCATGCTTGTCCAACCGTTTCGTGGCACCCTCGGCGATTATCCGATTAATCGGGAAACTCGCTAGCGGCCATCTGCGACGGGGTGTGCTGACGAATGGCCGCGCGAAATCGCCCGAATCAGGTAGCCATCGCCTCAATGAGCGCGGGGCGGGCGTTGAGCCGTTCCACGTATGCTGCCAGATGCGGCATATCGTCCGTGATCAGACCCAGCCGGCCGCACATCACACAGGCGTGGCCGAGCATGATGTCCGCGGCACTGAAGTCGCCGATCAGGTAGTCCTTGCCCTCCAGGGCCTCGTTGATGGGCGCCAGGGCTTTGCCTACCAGTCGCTGCGCCTGACCAAGCACGGTTTCATCGCGGCGTTCCGGCGGCAGGATTATGCTGTGCACCATGATCGTGTTGATGCCGGGCATCACCATGCCCTCGCAGTAGTGGAACCACTGCAGGTAAGCGGGAAATTCGGGTGCGTCCACCGCCGGCTTCAACCCACCTGTGGAGTGGCGGGCCAGTATGTATTCCACGATCGCGCCTGATTCGTAGAGGCGCACGTCGCCGTCGTCCAGAACCGGGACCCGGCCCAACGGGTGTCGCGCGCGGTGTTCGTCAGACTTCAGGTCCTTCGGATGAAACGCCATGGCGTTCAGTTCGTAGGGCAATCCCAGTTCCTTGAGCAACCAGATGATCCGGCCGGAACGACTGTTCGGTGCGTGATGTAGTTTCAACATGGGCTGCCTCGTTATTGATCGGATGATGGGGGTGGCTGATTGAGCTCAATTACATTCCCAGAAGGGTCTTCGCAGATTATCTGTTTGCCTCCGGGCCCCTCTGATCCCTCGGTGACCCGCCAAACCTTGCGGATACGGGTCGCACGATGTGCTCCGTGCATGGCCCTTGTATCCTCATGTTGATAAGGAGATCGTATCAGGCAGGCCGTTGACCGAACGGGAGATTGTTCATGAACCGGGTTGTGATCGTAGGTGCGGGTCCGGCCGGTGCAAGCCTGGCCTATCTGCTGGCACATCGTGGGATAGAGGTCATTTTGCTGGAGCGCCGTCGCAGCTTCGACCGCGAGTTTCGCGGCGAAGTGTTGATGCCCAGCGGCATCGAGGCGTTCGAGCAGATGGGCTTGACGGAGGTGCTGGCCAAGGTGCCCGCTCACACGCAACAGGACATTTCGATGTATCTGAATGGCCGGTTGGTGCTCCGCGAAACCCTGGCGCCGGATGACTTCCAGGGTCGCCGCCCGCGGGCGGTATCACAGCCGGCACTTCTCGAGGCGATCGTACAGGAGGCGGAAAAGAGTCCGCATTTCAGTTTCGAACGGGGTGTTTCGGTTAAAGCGCTGTTGCGTGATGGAGACGTAATCTGTGGCGTTCGTGTCCGCGATGACGACGGCGAGCGATCCCTTCATGCAGATCTGGTCATCGGCGCCGATGGCCGCAACTCTGCGGTACGCAAACAGTTGAATCTACCCGCCCGGCAGATGAGCCCCCCCATGGACATCGTGTGGTGCAAGATTCCCTGTCCGGACGAATGGGCGGGGATGCGCGGCTACGCCGGGCGAGGGCATCTGCTGGTCGCTTACCATACCTGGGACGACACGTTGCAACTGGGATGGGTCATCCTCAAAGGCACGTTTGGTGAGCTGCGCAGCAGAGGCATCAACGGCTGGATTGAGGAAATGTCGAACCACGTTTCCCCCGATTTCGCCGAGCACCTGCGCGCGCATCAAGATGCCACACAAAAACCCTTTCTGCTCGAAAGCGTATCCGACCGCGTGCACCACTGGAGCGCCCCCGGCGCCTTGGTGATCGGCGATGCGGCCCACACGATGTCACCCGTGGCCGGACAAGGCATCAACATCGCGCTGCGCGACGCCATCGTCGCCGCAAATCACCTGGTGCCTGTCCTGGCCACCGCCGCGGTCAATCAGACCTCGTTGGCAAACGCGCTAACCGCGATCGAGAAGGAACGTTTGCCTGAGGTCGAAAAGATCCAGGACATGCAGGCCCAGCCGCCAAAA
The DNA here is from genome assembly GCA_004357385.1 of Gammaproteobacteria bacterium. Classification (GTDB taxonomy): domain Bacteria; phylum Pseudomonadota; class Gammaproteobacteria; order Pseudomonadales; family Azotimanducaceae; genus SMWF01. The sequence continues at coordinate 12,030 of SMWF01000139.1, forward strand.
GTTATACTAACCCGTGCCTGGTGGGGCGAACCCGTTCGCCGCCTGGCAGGCGTCGCGCTTGGCAACCAGAGAATTAGACAGCGAGCCGCAACCAGGTTCGCTGCGTTCCCTTACGGGGTCACGCAAGTCCACATGACGGTGTAGCTGTGCGATATTTGCCAAGAAAGCGCCGTGGGGGCAATGGGGGCACGGGGACACTCGTCTAATTTGACTTTCACTTTCGAGGACTTGCAGTGGCAAAAATTGAGCAGGATTTCCTGGAGCGGTCGAGCCCTCGGGGCGGCGATTTCAAAGCGCCGCCGTTCATTCCCCGGATTCGGAACGCCGATCTGGGCCTCGAGAAACTCGCTGGTGAGCGTTACTACTCGCCCGAGTTCATGCGGGCCGAGTGGGAAAACATCTGGACCAAAACCTGGCAATTGGTTGCGCGAGTCGATGAGTTTTCAGAACCGGGCGCATTCTACGTCCACGAACTCGGCAAGGAATCGTTTTTGTTCGTCAAAGGCGACGATGGTCAGATACGCGGCTTCTACAACGTCTGCCAGCACCGGGGGAACCGATTGTGCCAGGCAGACCACGGCGTATTGGAGACGTTCACCTGCCCGTTCCATGGCTGGCAATGGGCCAACGACGGTTCCTTGAAGCGAGTCATGGATCCACAATTCTTTCGCCAGTTCGACGGTGGTGTACCGGCCGACGAATTAGCCCTGTCCCCAGTAAAGATCGACACGTGGGGTGGCTGGTTGTGGTTCAACATGGATCATGACGCGTGCCCCCTGGCAGAGTACCTGGGTGCGCCGGGAACCCACCTGGAAACCTACGAGTTCGAGAAGTTCCATCTCATCGACTATCAGACGTTCGAATGGAACGGCAACTGGAAACATGCGTGGGATGCATTCAACGAAAGCTATCATTTCGGCGCGCTGCACCCGGATATGATCGAATTCGGCGAAGGCCACGACATCCCGATCGAGCTGTTGGGCATCCATTCGAGGATGTTGAACTTCAACCGGACGGTCAGCGAAATAGTTGAAGATCAAGAGTCCTTCACACCGTTGCGCAAGCACATGATGACGGCCGGGGCGAATGGTGAAGAGGCTGACTATTCGGGCCCGGCGAAGGATGTACATCTGGAAGAAATCCGCCGGCGCCGGGCCATGGAAAATGAAACGTACCTGCCGTTCAAGCACATGAACGATGAACAATTGGTGCACCAGTATCACTACTCGTTCTTCCCCAACACCACCTTTACCCAGACGCCCGACGGCGGTGCGGTGTTTCGTTACCGGCCGCACGCGACGGATCCCAACCGGTGCTATTACGATTTTTTCATTCTGGCGCACCTGCCGCCGGGTACCCCGAAGATCCAACGACCCCCGCACAAAACCCACGCTCATGAAGATGGCATCGACTACGCGCAAGCCTTTGACGGAACGTTTGATCCGATCCTCGCCAACGTCCTCGCGCAGGACGGGTCCAACATGGTGACGATGCAGGCGGGGGTGCAATCAGATTCATTCAAGGGCATGAACCTGTGTGAGCAGGAATTGAGGCTACGCCATTTTCACAAGACGATAGACGACTTCATCGC
>SMWF01000140.1 GCA_004357385.1 Gammaproteobacteria bacterium
CGGCCATAGGTATCCGTTGATCCTCGCGGCCACGGGGGGTACCGATCTCGTTACCGGTCGGGCCTTGGACTTCACGTTGCGCTCGGTGGTACTTGGCCCGGAGATTAGCCGGGTCAACGTGTCACCGATCACCACGCTCGCGCTCGCGGTTGTGGCTTGCTCGGCCGTCGCGGACCTGGACGCGGCGAATCTCGCGACGGCCTTTCAGACGCTGGCGGCGGAGCTGTCGATGGGGCTCGATCCGACCCTGGCGATAGATCCGCTGCATGACGAAGTGACCCCGGCAACGGCGGCCGCGGTGGTGCTTGCAAATGAAGCGTTCGCCGAGGCACTGCGCCGCACGCAGATCGCCCTTGCCGCGACCAGTTCGGCATCGGATCTGGACACGTTGCTTACGCGCTTGGGCTGTGATCTGGCCGACGGGGTGATTGATGGCCTCGGCGGGGAGAGCGATACGCGCATCGCCGCGACATTCTACGCGGCGAGCGCGGACGTCATGCTGGAACTGATTGCCGGGTCGCTGGAGGTCGATGGCCAGCTGGCCACGGGTCTGCTCGATCAGGCCCTACTGCAGATCTTTCCGGACAGCTCGACAACCTTGAGCGTACAGGATGTGCCGGTCACGGATGCGCTGGTCCAACAGACCCGCGACGCCCTGGCGGCATTACAGACGGGAATGGATGACGAAGAATTGACGAAATACGTCGTTCTGCTCGATGAATCGACCACCTCCACGGCCAGCGACGCCGTCTCGACGGAAATGACCGTCGAGGACGAGGCGGTGTTCGCGAGCCTCGCGGAACGTGTCGCATTGGAGGACGAAGCGACACTGGAGATCCAGACCAACGCGTCCCGCAAGAAAAGGGATGCGCTGCCTCCGGTGCTGTCGTTCGCGTCGAACGCCGACTCCGTTGTGGCGGGTGACGGGGCGATGCTCTCCTGGGCCAGCATCAATGCCGACCGTTGTCGGGCAAAGGGAGATTGGTCAGGACGTAAGGCGGTGGACGGCACCTTCGCCACGGACACACTGGTTTCTACGACCCAGTACATCCTGAGCTGCGCGGGCATGGGCGGAACCGACACTGCGACGGTCATCGTTACGGTCGAAAACGTCACGCCGGCCCAGCCTCCGGTCATCAGTCTCACCGTCGACACCAGCAGCGTTTCGATCGGGGATAGCGTGCTGTTGTCCTGGTCCACCAGCGGAGCGGATTTCTGTGCGGCGCTGGTCGACTGGAGCGGAGCCAAGCAGCTCAATGGCCAGGAGACCGTTGGCCCGCTCGATACCGACAGCAGCTTTACCTTGAGTTGTGACGGCCCGGGCGGCACCTCCAGCGATGTCGTGTCGGTGACCGTTGCGGCGCTGCCTCCGCCGACACCCGCGCCCACCCTGTCGTTCGGTGCGAATCCGCCGACCGTGGCGGTGGACGGAATGTCCACCTTGACCTGGGTCACGACGAATGCCAGCGGCTGTACCGCGAGCGGCGGCTGGACGGGAACCAAAGGCATCAGCGGCTCCGAGCCGGTCGGACCGATCGGCAGCGATACGGGATTCAGCCTGACGTGTGTGGGTGATGGCGGTTCGGTGCTACGCACGGTTCAGGTCACCGTGGCGCTGCCCGCTACGCCACCGACCGTGGCTATTTCTGCATCGCCGACGAGCGTCGCCTATTCGGGAACGACCGTGCTCAGTTGGTCCAGCACCGATGCGGATGGGTGTATCGCGAGCGGTGACTGGACCGGCAGCAAGAACACCTCCGGGTCGGAGACGATCGCGGGCTTGACGGCCACATCGAACTTCATCGTCACATGCTCCGGCGCCGGTGGGAACACGTCGGGGAGTGTGACCGTCGACGTCGCCGCCGCGCCGGCGGATCCGACCGTCAGTCTCAGTGCGTCTGAAGCCTCTGTGGACCGCGGAGCCGACGTAACACTGGTTTGGGTCGGTAGCGATGTCGAAAGCTGTGATGCGTCGGGCGGTTGGAGCGGTGCTCGTCAGGTCAGCGGCTCGGAAGTGCTCGGTCCGATCGACCAGGACACTACCTTCAGCCTGACCTGCACGGGTCCAGGTGGTTCGGCTGTCGCAATGACGACGGTGCAGATTCGTGCCGCGACGTTGAGTTGGGATGCACCAGTCGAGAACGTCGATGGATCACCGTTAACGGACCTCAGTGGATTTCGGGTGTACTACGGCAGCGCGTCACGCAGCTACGATCAATCGATTGAGGTTGCAGATCCGATGGCGACCGAGCTGGTGCTGATCCTTTCACCCGGTACGTACTACTTCGCAATGACCGCTTACGATGTGGATGACAATGAAAGTGCGTTCTCCAATGAGGTGAGCAAGACCATTCAGTGAGAGTCCTCGCCAGGTCCTTACAAACGGTTATATCGCGCCCAGTGCTTATTTCTTAGAATATCGCGATCAGTCGTCTGGGAGCGTTCTATGCCAGAGAAATGGGTCGGGCAGCAGGGATTCCGGCTGCCGGTCGTTGTGCTTGCGGTGGTGTTTGGGCTATCAGCCTGCGACAACACGACCGCCGCCGAGCATCTGGGCCGGGCGCAGGCGTATGACGCGAATCAGGAAGTCAACGCGGCCGTCATCGAGCTGAAGAATGCGTTGCAGAAGGAGCCTGGCCTGGCCGCCGCGCGGTTGTTGCTGGGCAGGCTCTATCTCGAACAGGGCGACGCGGTATCTGCCGTCAAGGAGCTCGAGCGCGCCCTTGACCTGGGGGTCGCCGCCAACGAAGTCATGCCGGATCTGCTGCGCGCGAAGCTCGGCGTCGGTCGCTACCAGGAAGTGCTCGGTTCGCTCGATGAGTTCGATGCTCTTTCGCCTGAGCTCGATACGATCCGCGGCAATGCGCTGTTACAAGCGGAAGACCTGGAGGGGGCGCAAGCAGCCTTCGAACGAACCCTTTCGGGAACCCTTGCGGGGACCCCCGCAGCGGACGCGGTCCACGGCCAAGCGGTTCTCGGACTGGCGCGAATTGCCTGGGCGAGCGAAGATCTGGAGCTCGCTGCGCAGCTTCTGGACCAGGCGGTCGATCTCGCTCCGGAGGATCGGCAGGCGTGGTTGACCAAGGCCGAACTGCACGTCCGTCGCAGCCAGTTCGAAGACGCGCTGACCGCCTACCAGACGGCGCTTGGGTTGCCGGGCCCGGATGTCGAGGCGCGACTCGGTATTGCGCGCGTCCGGCTGGTCCAGGGTGATGTGGACGGTGCGGAAGCGGAGCTCGTCGACGTCCTGGCACGTGCTCCCGACTATCCGCCTGCAAACTACCTGCAGGGGCTGGTGGCTTTCCAGCGTCAGGACTTCGATCTCGCAGAGTCCGCGCTGCTGAAGGTCCAGCGAGTCGCACCCAGCCACGCACCGACCCTGTTCCTCATGGGAACGGTGAAGTATCACAAGCAGCAGTACGCCCAGTCCCGGGACCTGCTCAACCGCTATCTGAGTGGGGATCCTCGCAACGTCGCTGCGCGCAAGTTGCTGGCCGCGATGAGTCTCAAGGAAGGCGATGCGAGAACTGCCATCGAATCGCTCGCGCCCATTGCGGCCGACCTGCAGGACCCTCAGGCCCTGGCGCTGCTGGGCAGCGCATACCTGCGCAATGGCGATACGTCCCGGGCGACCGAATACCTTGGCCGTGCGGCGGATCAAGCGCCGGACGTCGCGGCGCTGCGCACGCAGCTGGCACTTAGTTTGCTGGCGGCGGGTGACAAGGACAGCGCGGTAGCGGAGCTGCGTGCAGCGGTCGAAATGGATGGCGACCTGATCCAGAGTGAAGTTCTGCTGGTGCTGGTGCACTTGCGTGCCAAGGAGTTCGAACAGGCGCTGGCAGGCGCAGAGGCAATGGTCGCGGCGCGCCCTGACGATCCGGTCGGCCACAACCTCAAAGGCGCAGCATTACTTGGCCTCGAGCGCGCGGCAGAGGGCGAAGCGGCGCTGGGTGCTGCATTGGCGGCGGATCCGAGTTATACCCCCGCGGCGACCAATCTGGCGCGGATTGCGATCCAGCGCGGCGACAGAGCCGCGGCGGTCGTGCACTACCAGGCATTGCTCGCGGCAGATCCAGGCAACCTGCAGGCACGCATGGGCCTTGCGGAGATCGCCGCGGCCGCGGAAGATCGGGAGGCTGCGATCACACATCTACTGGCCGCGCGATTGGACCATCCCCAGGCGTTTGCCCCGCGACTGGTGCTGGCTCGGCTGGCCGTCCTTGGCGGGGATCTCCCAGCGGCCGACGAATACATCGAGGAAGCGGTCACAATCGCACCGAACCGCAGCGACGTGCTGTTGCTGGCGGCCTCGATCGATGTCGATACCGGCGCAATGGAGAGCGCACGGCGCCGCGTCAACGTTCTGCACGAGCAACTCGAAGGCGGCGAGGGTGCCGCGAACGTGCATTTGTCGCTGGCGGCGATGCAGCAGCGGCTTGGCCAGCCGGAACGTGCCCGGCGTAACTTCGAGTACAGCCTGGCGCGGGATCCTGAAAGCAACGCCGCGCGAGCGGGATTAACGAGACTGGACATCGGCGCGGGCAACTTCGAGCGCGCGAAGTCTTCGATCGAAGCGCTGGGAAACGCTGGCTGGAATGCGCCGGTGCTGAGCCTGCTCGAGGGTGACCTGGCGGTTGCGGAAGATCGAGTGGACGAGGCGCTGCCATACTACCGAAGCGCGGCCGGAGCCGGTGTCCGCGAGGCCGCGCTGAAGCTGGCGAGTCGACTGAGTGCTGCCGGCGATCACGACGCGGCGGCTACGTCTGCGCGAGCTTGGCTGGCTGAGCATCCCAACGATGGCGGCCTGCAGCTGGTGCTCGCAAACTCGTTACTACAGACCAGCGATCACACGGGAGCGATTGGTATCTATGAGGCGATGGATGCGCAGATCGATAACCCCGTGGTATTGAACAATCTCGCCTGGTTGTACATGGAGCAGAATGACCAGCGTGCGTTGGCCACCGCAGAGCGTGCCTATGAGCTCGCGCCGGACAGTGGTGAAATTGCCGATACGCTGGGTTGGATCCTGGTCAACCAGGGAAGTGGCGCGCGCGGTCTCCGGCATCTCGAGCGGGCGGCGGCAAAACTCCCCGACAACGGATCGGTGCTGTTCCACCTGGGGATGGCGCACAAGCAACTGGGTGACGCCGCTGCGGCGCGGTCGTCGCTGCAAGCGGCGCTTCGCAGTGGATCGTTTCCCGAGCGTGACAGCGCGCAGCGGGAATTATCCGAGTTAGCTGAATTGGCAGAGTTGGAGAGCTGAGCATGTCGAGTGGCGCGCAGGACGGCGGCAACACACCCGAGCTTTTCAAGGATTCACGCACCCGGAGCCTGTTGAAAGGGCTCACCTGGAGAGTCGTTGCGACGGCCACCACCATCGGGATTGTGTGGGCAGTCACCGGTGATACGCGGATCGCACTGGAAATTGGCGCCATCGAAGTGGTCGCCAAAATTCTTGTGTACTACGTGCACGAACGTGCCTGGCAGTTGCTGCCGCACAATTTGAAGTTGTTCGGAGGCTGAAGCTGTTCGGCCTGACGCTTCAGCGCCCCGGGCCGAGCACCATATAGTAGAGGCCGATGTAGTAGACGAACTCGTCGTAGTCCGCGCCGAGGTTGTCGCTTTCGCGGTCTTCGTACGTTGTTCCGAGGGCAACACGCAGCCGCCGCGCTGCGTTCCAGTTGAGTTCGAAATCGTACCGGTAGATATCGTCTTCCCGGTTTTCATCGACGAAATCGATTCGGTTGGCAGCGGCGCGCAGGCGCGCCGAAATCGAGCGGGTCAGTTCTCGGCTGACCATGAACGCCCCGCCCCAGGACTCCTCGTCGCTCTCGATGTCTTCTTCATAGTCGCGGTCGCGATAAAACCCGGAGAGACTGAAGTTCGTGCGCCCGAACCTGCGGCTGTACGTGGTTGTGAATTCGTTGTAGACGAACAGCTCATTGAGGTCCGTGCTGTCGCGAAATTCCTCGCCGAACTCCGGGATCCCGCGGCGCGTCTGCGTCGAGCGGTCATCGGCGTCTCGGCGGTAGGTGAACGACAGCGAACTCAGCGCGCTGAGTTTCCAGGTGAGCGATGAATCGGTGATGAACCCTTCGAGATCATCGAAATCATCGGCGCGATCGATGTACTTGTAGCCTGCGGAGACGTTGATGTCGAGATCGTCACCCGATGCGGTGTAGCGCAACATACCGCTGACAAACTCGTAGTCGGGCGACAGGTCGTTGTCGAAGTCGATGTCCTCGTACTGGAGGGTCGTGGTAAGCGAGCGGCTCTCCGACAGTGGCACAATGTAGTCGATGCTCGTGCTGTGACGAACGCTGTCGGTGTTGGTGCGATCGTAGATGGTACGAACGTAGCGGTAGTTGAGCCGGGTCTCGTCGCCCGGGCGGAAGCCGCGCCACAAGAGGGTTGGACCGGCGCTGAAGGTGTTGGTCAGCTGCTGGTTCTCAGGTGAGCTCGCGCGATCGGAGTTGATCGTGTTCAGGGTGGTCGTGTTCGCGGCGACGAAATCGAGCCGGTTCGGCAGCGCATGCCAGGTCAGGTTTGCGTTCCCGGCGTGCGCGGGCTCTTCGTCGCGGGAGTTCTCCTCGTAGAATCGGCGAGCGAAGCGATAGGCGCCGTTGGCGCTGATGTTCGGCCCCTCTTGGTTGACGGTTACCGTCGCATTGGGTTCCTGGATCCATTCCGAGATCGGATCGACGGAGGATCGATTGGAGTTGTCGGAATGCGATAGTCGGTAGCCGACCTCGAGGGTCGTTTCCACGGCCCA
>SMWF01000141.1 GCA_004357385.1 Gammaproteobacteria bacterium
CGGCGAGCCTTTCTCGGTCACGTCTTCATTTTGCTCATGCGGGTTCGTTTTCTACGCGCGTCACCCAATAGTCGGCGTCGAAGGTGTCGTCGCCGGTCAGGTGGCGCCAGAAACGGATTCGGTTGAGGTACTCGAGGCGGCCGGTGTCTGCCTCGAACCAGGGTTCCGGCGTGGTCAGAATAGTATGGATGTGCTCCGGGTCCGGCCTCTCCTTGACGAAGAATATCGGTCGCTGTCGGTTGTCCTGGTCGTCGAGGTCCGAGGTGTTCCAGAGCCGCTCCTGTCGAACCGTGGGTGCCAGTCGGATCTTGAACATGTAGCGAAGCTGTTCAGAGCGGTTCACGCCGCCACCGTGCCATAGGCCGTGATGAAGCAACAGCAACGTGCCGGCCGGGCAGACTACGTGCTGTTGGCCGCGCATGTTCTGGTAACGCGACACGGCCGCTTCGCTGACGATCCGCAGATGGGTGCCGGGAATGAATCGGGTTCCGCCCATCTCCGGCGACACGTCGTGCGGAAAGTACATGATCTGCAGGTCGAACGCGCGACGCGTGTCGATGGTGGAATCCTGGTGGGTGGGTTGGGACGCCTGCGGCGTACCCATGGATTCATAAAACGCCGGCGGGAACGTAATGTGCAGAAAGTGGTGGTCGAAAAGGCAGTTGGGCCCTACCAGGCTCAGGATCGCGCCAGCGACGTCCGGCAGTTTCAGGATGCGATCCAGCGCGCATCCTTGCGGGTAGGCGTCGGCCAGCGGGGTTCCGGGGCGAACCAGTGGCAAGTCGGATGCGCCCATCAGCCGGACGTATGCCTTCATCAGTTTTTCGCCGATCAGTGGGGCGTCCGGGGGACGACCGACCTCGTCGATGAACTGCGCGTTGATCTCGTCGGGCACCACGGCATCGAAGCGGAGAAACCCCCGCGCGGCGAAGCGGGCCATGTCGGGCGATGTGAGCAGATTCGGCTCAGGCATCTGTCTCAACCAGCTGTTCGAACATGAATTCGTATTTCAGATACGAGGTGGTGAATTCGTCACCGGCATTGTGCGGGATCAGCGGCGACATCTGAATGAGTCGCCAGCCGTCCCGCAGGGCCGCGAGGCCCGTCTCGTAGGGTGGTTCGTCCGTGTCGCCCGCCATCGTCTCGGTCGCGCCGGTACCGTCGAATGACGACCAGCCGATTACCCGGGCATCCAGCGTCGATGCGCTGAGGTAGAGAATCAGAACTTTCTGTCGAATAGCCAAGTTGTTCCAGAGGTGAATCCTCGGCTGCGAGAATAGCAAAGCGTTGCATCGTCATCGCGGGCTAGGCAGGCTAACCCTTGGTCATTCGCGGATCGAGAACGTGTGGGAACTGCAACCCGAGTGCATCGAGATCAATCGTCTGCCCATGCGCGTGCCCCTGGTGCCGTATCCCGACGTTCAGATGGCGCGCCAGGGCGGACCCTCGCCCTGGTCGATCTCGCTTGACGGCGTGTGGCGGTTCAAGCGGGTGGATCGCCCGGCGCGAGCGCCCGTCGACTTCGCAGCACCGCAGTTCGACGACAGCGGTTGGGCGCCGATCGACGTGCCGGGTAACTGGACCACCCAGGGCTTCGATGCGCCCCACTACACCAACGTGATCATGCCCTTCGCGGGCGAGCCACCGGCGGTTCCAGACGCGAACCCCACGGGCTTGTATCGCTCGAGATTTCGACTGCCTCGAGGCTGGAAGCAGCGCCGCGTGGTACTGCGCTTCGGCGGCGCCGAGAGCGTGCTCATGGTGTACCTGAACGGCCAGTTCGTCGGCTTGTCGAAAGACTCACGCCTGCCGGCTGAGTTCGATGTGTCCACGGTGGTTCGGGGCGGCGAGAACGTGCTCGCCGTGAAGGTCATCCGTTTCTCCGACGCAAGCTATCTCGAGGATCAGGATCACTGGTGGATGGCCGGGCTGCACCGCAGCGTGTCGCTGTACAGTCAGGCGGCCGGTTACATCGCCGATCTGCACCTGGACGCCGGGCTGAACGTCCGGCTCGATAGGGGCACGCTGCGCATCGTGGCGATGATCGGCGGGGTCACTGAACCCGGTTGGCGGTTTCGTGCCCAGGTGGCGTCCCGGAGTTTCGAAGGCGACGTGCCCACCTACCGGCATCACTCGCAGCGCGCACGCGCGGTCTCCGCGATGCGGTTCAGCGGCAGTGAGGTTCGGTTCGAAGCCGAGTTCGCCAGCGTCAGAACCTGGTCGCACGAAGCGCCGAATCGCTATCTCGTCACCGGGGAACTGATCGCCCCGGACGGTACGATCGTCGAGGCGGTCAGCCAGCAGATCGGCTTCAGGAGCGTGGCGGTTCGCGAACGCGAGCTGCTGATCAACGGTAAACCGGTCTACATTCGAGGGGTAAATCGACACGACCACCATCCGGAACGCGGCAAGACCGTAACCCTCGAGGAGATGCGCGAAGACCTGTGCCTGATGAAGCGGTTCAATTTCAACGCGGTGCGCACCGCGCACTATCCGAACGACGAGCGTTTTTACGAGCTTTGCGACGAGCTTGGCTTGTACGTCGTGGACGAGGCCAACATCGAATGCCACGCGCGGATTCGCAGCCTTGCGCACGATCCACGCTACACGGCCGCGTTCATGAGCCGCTTTCAGCGAATGGTTCAGCGGGATCGCAATCATCCCAGCGTCATCGCCTGGTCGCTGGGCAATGAATCCGGCTACGGCGCGGTGCACGATGCGATGGCCGCCTGGGGCCGCCGCGAGGACCCGGGTCGGCCGATCCATTACGAAGGCGGCTTGTTTACGGCCTGGCCGAAGTTTCACGGTCGCGCTGCTCTCGCTGACTCGGGCCGCGACGGTCACGACATCGACTTTCCGGCCAGCGATCTGATCTGCCCGATGTATCCGTCGATTGCCGAGCTGTGCAGTTGGGCGCAGCGTTACGCGGGGGAGAAGCCGCTGATCATGTGCGAGTACTCCCACGCAATGGGTAACAGTAACGGCAGCTTGAAGGACTACTGGGACGTCATCGAAACCCATCATGGACTTCAGGGCGGCTTCATCTGGGACTGGGTGGACCAAGGTCTCACGCTCCTCGATGCCCAGGGCACGCCCTATTACGGATTCGGCGGCGACTTCGGAGACGAACCCAACGATGCCAACTTCTGTATCAACGGGCTGGTCTGGCCGGATCGGACCCCGCATCCGGGGATCTGGGAACATCACCGAATCGGCCAGCCATTGCGTGCTGTGCCGATCGGGCGTGCGGCGTTCCGGATCACCAGCCACCGCGACTTCACGGATACCCGTGACATCGCGGTTCGGCTGGTCTGGCTGATCGACGGTGAGGTCGTCGAAGATCGCCGCCTGGCGCTGCCGCGACTGGGCCCAGGGGAATCGCGTGAGGTGCCGCTGCCGCACCTCGATCTGCCCCTGCATGCCACCCAGGAACTCGGTGTTCGATTGCTCTACGAGCTCGGGCGCGACGCATCATGGGCGACGGCAGGACACCAATTGGGTTGGGACGAATGGACGTTGCAGCGGGCGCGCAGGCCGCGCGTGCGGCGGGTGCGTAGCGCACCGCGGATCGAAGATGGGCAGATCCGTTGCGCTGAGACCACCGTACACCTGGTTGATGGCGGGCTTGCGCGGTTGGCGTTCGATTCCCGCGTGCTGATCAAGCGCGGCCCGGTGCTGAATCTCTGGCGGGCGCCAACCGACAACGATGGCATCAAGCTGCAGGATCGGCCGAGCGGCGCATGGTCACGCTGGCAGGCCTGGGGGCTGGATCGTCTGAACATGGAGGTCGGCGACACTCGCGTGACGCAGCGCGGTGGAGCGGTGCGTTTGATCCGCACCATTCATCACGTGGGCCGTGACCATTCGGTCAGACAGACCGAAACGTTGACGATTCTGGGCAACGGCGAGGTGTTGCTCGAGGAGCGGGTGGATGTCCCGAAATCCTGGGACGACCTGCCGCGTCTGGGGCTTCATCTACGCCTGCCCGGGCGGTTCACGCAGGTGCGCTATTTCGGACGGGGTCCCGAGGAGAACTATGCCGACCGCTGTTTCGGTTATCCGCTTGGCTGTTACGGCAGCACCGTCGACGATGAATATGTGCCCTACATTGTGCCCTCCAGCTATGGTAACCACACGGACACGCGCTGGCTTGCCGTTGACGATGGCGAACTGGGGTTACTTTGTGCGCCACTGGGGGGATCGGCGGAATTTTCGGTGAGCCGGTACCGGGAGATGGATCTGTTTCGCGCGCGGCATACTGTGGATCTGGAGCCACGGGATGAAATAAACCTCAATCTCGACTATAAGCAGCGTGGGGTAGGCACCGGTGCCTGTGGGCCGGACACGTTGGGGCGCTATCGGATCGTACCGGGTCGCCATGTGTTTGGCTGGCGCTTGCGGGCCTATCGCGTCGCCGAGACGGATCCGGCTGAGCTTGCCCGGCAGCGATTTCAGGGGTAACTCCGAGAACGAATTGAAGTACCACAAACATGCGAACAACAGGTTGTTCCGCTGGCAGCAGCCGGGGCAGCCCTACCGGCGCGTAACGGCGGGCCAGGCCGACCAGTACCGGCGGGACGGGTTCTTTGCCCTGCACGGAGCCTTCAGCCCGGCCGAGGTAACGGCGGTGATTGCGGCGATCGATCCATGGGAGGCCGAGACCGAGGCGTTTCTGACGACCCGCAAGAACGGTACTTATGGCATTGCGCGGGCCGGCGAGATCACGTTTCATCCCCATCTGGTGAAACGCGACCCCGTGCTGCGCGAGTTCGCGGCGCACCCCGTGTTTCGCGATCTTGTGCACGACCTGATCGGTCCGGACGTACGGCTCTATTGGGACCAGTCGGTGTACAAAAAGCCGGGGGCTGATCGGGAGTTTCCCTGGCATCAGGACAACGGCTACACCTACATCGAACCGCAGCAGTACCTGACCTGCTGGGTCGCGTTGACGGATGCGACCCTCGACAACGGGTGTCCCTGGGTGGTCCCCGGCCTGCATCTCGAAGGCACGCTGGCGCATCGGAGCACACCGCTGGGCTACTGTTGCCTGGAGGACGTGGAGGGTGCGGAGCCGATCGAACTCGAAGCGGGTTCCGTTGCAGTGTTTTCCAGTCTGACGCCGCATCGTACCGGACCGAATACCACCCGGCAGGTGCGTAAGAGTTACATCCTGCAGTATGCCGGCGACGGCGCGAAACTGCTGCGTGACGGCGCCGCACCGGTCCGCTGCGACGCGTCGGACCGGCAGTTCTTCATCCTCGAGGAAGGGGCTTCTCGCGCCTCAGTCGCCGGCGGGACTTCTCGCGCCTCAGGCCCCGGCGGGGCTGGCACATGAAGCGTATCGCCTGGATCCTGGTGCTGTTGCTCACCGGCTGTGCCGCCGGGCCGACACGCCCTCCGTTGTTCATGGCGGGCGACGGCCCGGTCTATCCCAGCGAAGCGAAAGCCCAGGGCGTGGAAGGCTACGTCGAGGTGCGCTACGCCGTCACGGTGGACGGTGTTGTGGATGCGTTGGAGGTAGTGGATGCACAACCCGAGGGTGTGTTCGAGGAGGCGGCGCTGAACGCGGTGCGTGCCTGGCGATACAAGCCGATGGTAATCAAGGGTGAGATTCAGCGGGCAGAAAACGTGCGCAGTACGCTGCGGTTCGAAATTGGCGAGCCGGAGCGTTATGAGGATCTTTGACAGGCGCTGGGCGTTGCCTCTGAGCTGTTCGCTGGCGTGCTGGCTGGCCGGGTGTTCCAGCGAGGTCACGCCCATTGAAGATTGCGTGGCGACCCATCGCATCGAGCCGATCTGCGGATTTCATAATCCGGAGGATCTGGCGCTGCTGCCCAATGGTGCGGGGCTGGTCGTCAGCCAGGCGCCTCAGGAGGGCGCGGCCACTCATTCGGCACAGACAGGAGGCACCCTGGTCCGCTACCAACCCTCGACGGGCGCCATCGACGTGCTCTTTCCCAGCGCAGCATCGCTCGCTCGGCGCGATTGGGGAGAGGCGGATTGCGATCCCCCGGTTGCGGTTGAGTTCGCCCCACATGGAATCGATCTGGTGGCGCGCGATGACGGGCAGATGGCCCTCGTGGTGATCAATCACGGTGGCCCCGAGACCGTCGAATTCTTCGCCGTCGGTGCGGATGGAGCGCTTACCTGGCGGGGCTGCGTGACCGGCCTGGAAGATGCCTTCTGGAACGACCTCATCGGGCTACCCGGCGGCGGTTTCATGGCCACTCAGATGATGCCCAAGACCCGTCGCAACTGGTCGATGTTCAAGGGACTGTTCGGATTCGACACCGGCGGGGTCGACGCCTGGACCCCGGGGGCCGGGTTCTCGCGGTTGGAGGGTACCGACATGCCGTTTCCGAATGGCATTGAGCGATCGCCGGACGGACGCTTTCTCTTCGTCGGTAGTTACCTCGGCGGTGAGTTGCGCAAGATCGAGCTGGCAACCGGGGAGACTGCAGGCCGGCTGGAGCTCCAGCGGCCGGACAATCTGACCTGGGCCAGCGACGGGCGGCTGCTCGTGGCAGGCGTCATCGACACGATCGGCGAACTCCTGAGTTGTGGCGCCGGGGTGGTGGATGGCGGTTGCGGTGCTGCGTTCGAGGTGGTTGCCGTAGATCCGGAGAGCATGCGCGGCGAACTGGTGTTGGCTCACCGGGGCGCGCCGATGGGTGGCGTCAGCGTCGCGCTCGAGGTGGGCAACGACCTGTATCTTGGATCGTTCGCCGGCGACCGGATCGCTCGCTGGCGCTGGCGCGACCCGGACTAGGGTCGCTCATCCGGCGGAGCCGCCTCTTCCGCAGGCAACGTCGATGTCGCCGCTCACCGGCCTGGCATAGTCGATGTGTCCGCGGGCGATGACGATGCTGCCCTCCAGGCTGTTCTCCTTGAGCTTCAACCAGGTCATACCCCAGCCGCAAAGCGCCGCGATCGCATACAGACTTCCGGCGAAGGCGGTGCCGTGCACGTTGATGTTCTCGGCAAGGCCGGCCCGGGCGCTCAACGTCACGCCGTCGTAGCCTGTGGCCTGGATACCCATCGCCTTGGAGATGGGTATCCTCGTGTGCCAGATGGATTGCAGCTGCTCTATCATCTGCGGGGCATCTTCGAAGCATGTGTGGTCACGTGCAGATCTCCGGGGCTTGGGCAGCGCTGGAGATTTCACCTTCCAGGGTTTTGGCGAATCGCAACAGCCGAAGGTCCTCGCGGACGGGCGCGACAAGCTGCGCACCGATTGGCAAGCCGTCGGCGCTGAAGCCCGCGGGCAGCGACAGGGCCGGGCAGGAGGTGACGGTCAGTTGCGCGCAGCTCTGCATCCAACTCAGGTAGTCTGCCATCGGCACGCCGTCGATCTCCCGGACCCAGGGCGTCTCGATGTCGAAGGGCAGGACCTGAGTCGTCGGCCCGAGCAGAAAATCGTAGTGCCTGAAGAACTCGGCGACGCGGTCGAACAATGCGGTTCGCGCCGCCCATGCCTGATCCAGATCTTCATGGGTCAGTTGCTGGCCCGCCTGCATGTTCCAGATGATCGTGTCTTTCAATTGCGCCTGCTGTTCGGGCGGCAGGTAGCTGTAGCGGGCGCGGAAGGTCTGGGCACGCAGCACATGGAATACCCGGGTCGCATCGTGCAGATCCGGACACGCCTCCTCAACCGCCACGCCCATGTCGCTGAGCTGTGCGGCAACCTGGGCGATGCGTTCGCGGATCTCCGGCGCCACCGGCAGACCGCCCAGGTCCGGGCTGTAGGCAACCTTCAGCGCCTCCAGCGGCAGCGGTTCAATGCCCCGAAAGTCCGTTCCGGGGTCCGTAAGGGCGGTGGGTGAACGCGGGTCGGGACCCGCCATCACCGACAGCAGCAAGGCCAGATCATCGATGCTGCGTGCCATGGGCCCGGACGTGCTCAGCTCGAACCAGAGGTTGGCCTGTGGATGATTAGGAACGCGCCCCGGCGTAGGCCGGAAGCCGATGACGTTGCAGAAGCTCGCCGGGTTGCGCAGCGAGCCGCCGAGATCGCTGCCGTCGGCCAATGGCAGCATGCGTGCCGCCAGCGCCACGGCCGCTCCGCCGGAACTACCGCCGCAGGTTTTGCCCGGATCGTAGGGATTGAGGGTGGTACCGAATACCCGGTTGAACGTCTGTGAGCCCGCGCCGAATTCGGGCACGTTGGTTTTGCCGATCGCGATGGCGCCCGCGGCGCGGATTCGCTCGACTACCAGGCTGTCGGTGTCGGGCACGAAATCGGCATGCAACGGTGACCCGCGAGTCGTCCGAATGCCTGCGGTGAGCTGCAGATCCTTGAACGCGAAGGGCAGGCCGTGCAAAGGACCGGGGCTCGAATCACTGGCGAGCGCTGCATCGGCGGTTTCAGCCCCGGCCCGGGCCAGGTCCTCATCCAGACTAACGATCGCGTTGAGCTGCGGGTTGCAGCGCGCGATACCCGCAAGACTCTCTTCCATCAGTTCCGCGCAGCCGAGCGAACCGTCGCGAATCCGTCGCGTCAGCTCAGTTGCGCTGCAATGCAGCAAGCCGTCGCTCATGTAGCAGCGAGCCTGGAACTACCAGGTGTTCCAATGGGTAATGTCTGCCACGGGGGGACGTTCGGCGCGCTTGAAGTCAGTTCCCTTGGTGTAGGCGACGGGCAGCAGAGCCACTTGCATGACGTTGTCGGGAATGCCCAGCAGTTCTGCGGCTTCCTGCTCGTGAATCAGATGAAGCGTGGTGAGCGCGGAACCCAGACCCCGGGCGCGCAGCGCAAGCTGGAAGCTCCAGATGGCCGGGAAGATCGATCCGAACATGCCGCCCAACATCACCATCGGCGTACCGTCGGCCGGACGCCCCTCGATACAGGGAATCAGGTGGACGGGCACCTCGTGCAGATGCTCCATCAGATACATCGCAGAGGAAAACACCCGTTTGGTCTGGGCGTCTCCGCCGTCCTCGGCCTGATCCACGGCGCCGCTGAGGTAACCTTCGGCCCCCTTGCGATACAGGTCAGCCAACGCCTTGCGCTTGTCTGCGTCCTCCACGACCAGCCAGCGCCAGCCCTGGGAGTTGGAACCGGTGGGTGCCTGCACCGCCAGTTCCAGACACTCGTTGATCACCTCGCGAGGTACGGGCTTGTCCAGATCGAGGCGCTTGCGCACCGCGCGGGTGGTGGACAACAACTCGTCGGTCATAGCAATGTCGAATGGCATTTTCTGT
Source organism: Gammaproteobacteria bacterium (assembly GCA_004357385.1). GTDB lineage: Bacteria > Pseudomonadota > Gammaproteobacteria > Pseudomonadales > Azotimanducaceae > SMWF01. The sequence goes on from SMWF01000141.1 coordinate 9,202, forward strand.
TTCCCCCAGGAATTAACTGATACGTTGCACGTGAATGTTCAAGGACGCGAAGTCTATATGAAACCGGCCTGGCGCCCCACGATGGTCGTCTCTGATAGTTCGGGTAGCTCTGGCCGAACCCGTCACGGTATGGCGTCGACCTGGCCGCGCTTCAGCATCACCTTGAATGCTTCACGCTTGGACAGACCGCTCAAAGCCGCGGCATTCCGGGTCACGAAATCGATGACGAAGGCTGGATCGGTCTTCGAGTGTTCCCGCAGGGCCCAGCCGATGGCCTTACGCAGGAAGAATTCCGTGGATCCCATCGCGGGCTCGATGGCTGCCAGCAGCAGCTCGAGGTCGGTGTCGGCCTTGAACTTCAGTTGCGCGATGATGGCGCTGCGCCGACGCCAGAGATCTGCATCCCGGGTCCAATCCAACAGCACACCTCGCATGAATTCGGCGTGGTCGCGCAGCAGCTCGCCGATGAGGTTGATGGCGATCTCGTCAACGTAGTCCCACCAGGCCCCGGTCACGATCATCTCCTCGAACATCGGACACGCGGTTGGGGTGCGAAAGGCCTGATACGGTTTCGCCCGGGCGAGACCGATGGCGGCGTAACGTTCCTCGCGATACTTCGCGCCGCGCCACAACGTGAGGATGGCCTGTTGCCACTGCGCCTGGGACGGCTGCGGGTGGGCGCTGAACACTTCGACCGCGATCTTACGCAAGCCAGGCGTCGCTACCCCGGCGAATGGCATCTCCGACTTCATGTAGGCCTGCTGCCGGACGGCGCGGCGCGGATCGCCCGCGGTTTCCAGTGCGCGGCGCAACTCCGCGGCAAGGGCACGGGCCGCGCGTGGCATCTTCAAGCGTCCGCGTCCTGACCGAAACGACCCGACGCCCCGAGGAAGTCGAGTTCCTCCGGCGTGCTGACGCGGTCGAGCAGTGCGTTGCGGTGCGGAAACCGGCCGAAACGCTGAATGATGTCGCGATGCTGCTGCGCCTGGCGCAGACCGTTGCCGGTGTGGTGTCGATAGGGCGAGGGCGTTTCGTCGCGCAGTTGGGTGAACAACCCGACGGCCGTGTGCTGATCAATCAGCACCTCCGAATGTTCGAAGGGCAGGTAGAAGAACGCACGCTGATCGAGGTCGAGCCCGCGATCCATGCCACGCTCGACGCCTTCACGGGACGCGCACAAGGCGAGCTCGTCGCCGGCGAAGGCCTGCGCGGTGCCCCGATGAATCTGACGGCAGAACTGATCTGTGAGCAGGATGAAGGCGAGCCGACCCGCGGGGGCGTCCTGCCAGTCGGACAGTTCACCGTTGCGGGCGGCCTCCAATACCACGGCGAACTGATCGGCGATGAGCCGGTCGAACGCGTCGTCGAAGGCATACCAGCGCGCTCGATGGGCGGCGTCGGAGAAACCATCCATCAGTTCTCCAAACCAGAAATCGAGTACCGCCGCGGGGTCCATGGGTCAAGCCTACCGGAACCTTGTCGATCGGCTCCAGTCCAACGGGCATGCAACGCGCAACGATCACGCTTCTCGGGTTGCTTGCCGTGACGGTGAGCCCAGGCCTCGCGGCGCGCACCTTGAACGGGTTCGCGCTCGACGGCGCGCTGGTGCCGATTCGCGAGATTCACTCGGGTGGCCCAAAGCGCGACGGGATTCCAGCCATCGACAATCCCGAGTTCGTCGGGGTTGCGCAGGTTGGATATCTCGATGACGAGGACCGGGTGCTTGGCATCGATTTCGAAGGCGCCGTGCGCGCATACCCCGTTAAGATTCTGAACTGGCATGAGATCGTCAATGATCATGTCGGCGAGGTCGGCGTACTGGTCAGTTACTGCCCGCTCTGCGGTTCGGGTATGGCCTTCCGAGTTGCGGCAGACGCTCGCTTTGGGGTGAGCGGATTGCTGTACAACAGCGACATGCTGCTATACGACCGCGCCACCGAATCACTCTGGTCGCAGATCATGGGCCAGGCCATAACCGGCCCGAGCAAGGGCCGTCGCCTGGAGCCCATTGTGGTGCGGCACACCAGCTGGAAGTCCTGGCGTGAGACCCATCCGACCACATTGGTGCTGTCTCCGCGCGCGGGGCATGCCATGTCCTATGGGCGCTATCCCTACGGCAACTACGAGAGCTCTCGGCGGCTTAGCTTTCCGGTGGGCGAACGGAACAGACGCTATCACCCCAAGGAGTGGGTGATTGGCATCGATGAGGGTGAACTGGTACGCGCGTATCCGTTGAGCGAGCTGGCGCTCACCGAGTCGCCGTTGCGCGATCAGGTGGGTGATCGCGAGTTCCTGGTGCACTTTGATGCGCAGGATCGCAGTGGTTGGATCGAAGAGGTGACGCCGGGTGGCTTGGTGGAGATCCCCTCGATACGGGCATTCTGGTTCGCCTGGTACGCCTTTCATCCGGACGGCGAGGTGTTTCAGGTGGATCCGTCAGGCTAGCGGTCGGCCTCGGCCCCGAGCTTGCACAGCACGTCCATGGCCTCCGCCGCCCGCCGTTCCGGGACGAACAGGTGGTCGTGATGGTACCCGGCCATGACGTTGCAGGCGATGCCGTGGCTGGCCAGTTCCGTTGCGATGCGGGCGATGAAGCCCACCAGGTCCAGATCGGTATGAACCGCCAGCGTGATCCGGCGACAGCGGAAGGTCCCGTTCAACCCCTGTTCGTTCGCCGTTGATTGCTTGACGACATAGGTCGTGCCGCCAGCCTCCTGGATATGGGCGAGCGCATTGAGGTCCGCGGCTGGGTCTTCCAGGGAAACGAATACGTAGGTCTCCGGGTCGAGCGTCGGGGCGAGGTTACGCAACGCGTCGTCCAGCATCGCCCGGCTAGAGCCCCCAGCACTCCAGATCATTGGCGAAGATCAGCGGTCCGTCGTAGGCCTTGCGAATCGCCTGTTCGGTCTGGGATTCGACGCCGCGCGTCCGGCCCATGCGGTGGCCCAGAATCACCATGCGCACGTTGGCTTTGTGCGCGATACGGCCGATCTGGGTGGGCAACACGTGCAACTGGCGGGCGGTCCCGCGCGCGTTCTCGGGAATGGCGTGGTGGATCACCAGCGCATCGGCGTCCTTGGCGAATTTTGTGATGGTGTTCTTCTGGTTGCTGAAGTCGCCGGTGAAGACGATGGACTGGCCCTCGGTCTCCACGCGCCAGGCAACCGCAGGAGTGGGGCCGTGATGCACCGGTACCGAAGCGAGTCGCAAGTTGGCCGAACCGAACCGGGACCAGCGTCGTTGCCCGGTGGACGGTACGTTGCGGGCGGTGATTTTGTAGCCGCCCGACGACTTGAAGGTCAGAAAGTCGCTGAGGTAGGGGAAGGCGCCTTGGAGGCCGATCATGCGTTCGACGAAGGTTTTCATCGATGGCACGGTATCGTTGCCGTCGGGTCCCAGCACCGGCAGCGGGCGTTCCCGGCTGGCGAAGTAGGAGCCTTTGACGAACCCGGGAAAGTCGCTGGCGTGATCGGCGTGCAGGTGGGTGAAGACGATCGCGTCGAGGTCCTCGATTCTTGCCCCGGCTTCTTCGAAGCGCAACGACGATCCGGGACCGGTGTCGACCAGCAGCCGTGCCTTGTTGTCGATCCAGACGAGGTAACTTGCACTGGCACGGCGATCGTCCAACTGCGGGCCACCGGAGCCGAGGATCTGCAACCACACGCCCTCCGTTCCGCAATAGCGTTTTTCCGGCGCCTGGGCCGTCGCTCCGAGCGCGATGGCGCTGAGCAGTCCGGCCCATCCGATGCGCACCATTAACCCTGCCATGCGGCTAAGCCTCCGGATCTGTGGTTTCGAGCGCGTCGATGCTGCGCAACAGGGCATCGGCGCCGGCTTCGTCGGGCATGCGCCAATCGCCCCGGGGTGAAAGACTCACGGTACCGACTTTCGGGCCGGGCGGCAGGGTGGTGCGTTTGAATTGCTGAGTCATGAAGCGGGTAAAGAAAACCCGCAGCCATCGTTTCACGGTGGCTGCATCGTACTCCGAGGCAAAGCTTTCGCATGCGAGGGTGAAGATTTTCTCGGGCCCGAAGCCGTTGCGTACGTAGTGATATAGAAAGAAATCGTGCAGCGCATAGGGGCCGACGATTTCCTCGGTGTGCTGACTGATGGCGCCGTCATCGTGGGGCAATAACTCCGGACTGATGGGCGTGTCCAGCACCCGCTTGAGGACCTTGGATACGGCCGGATCGGCCCGGTGCCGCGCATACCAACGCACCAGATAGGAGATCAGCGTCTTCGGCACGCCGGCGTTGACGTTGTAGCTGGCCATGTGGTCGGCGTTGAACGTGCACCAGCCGAGTGCCAGTTCGGACAGGTCGCCGGTGCCCACCACGAGACCGTCAACCTGGTTCGCGTAGTCGAACAGCAGCTGGGTGCGTTCCCGCGCCTGGGCGTTTTCGTACACCACATCGTATTCTTCCGGCGGGTGTTCGAGGTCTTTCAGGTGCTGCTGCAGCGCTGCGGCAATCGGCACTTCCTTGAGCGTCACCCCGGCGGCCGTCGCCAGGCCCCTGGCATTGTCGAGGGTACGTTGGGTGGTGCCCGGACCGGGCATGGTCAGTGCCAGTATTGCATCGGGCGCCTGGTCGAGCACCGCCAGCGCATCGAGACAGACCAGCAACGCGAGGCTCGAATCGAGGCCGCCGGACAGGCCGAGCACCAGTTGCTGGGTGCTCGCGGAGCGTACGCGGCGTGCCAATCCGGTCGCCTGAATGGACATGATTTCCTGGGCGCGGGCATCGAACTCGTGTTCGTCAGCCGGCACGAAGGGCTGTGCCGGATAGCGCCGTCGCAGTCGCTTAGGAACCGCTGGAGAGACTTCACAGTCGATTCGATAGTGCGCGACGGAGCGCTCGCTACCGGCGAAGGTCTTGTTCCAGGCCCGATCGTGGCGCAGCTTCTGCCAGTCGAATTCGCTGATCAGGTGGCGCTCGAGGAGCCCGAAACGCTCGCTCTCGCCCAGCATCTGACCGTTCTCCGCCGCGATCAGGTGACCGCCGTACACCACGTCCTTGGTCGACTCCGTGGCGCCGCTGGAAGCATAGAGATAGCCGCAGATGCGCTGGCCGCTCGCCATCCGCACCAGGTCGCGACGGTAATCCGCCTTGCCCACCAGTTCGTTGCTGGCCGACGGATTGAGAATGAGGTCGGCGCCGGCCAGCGCCAGCGCGTTGCCGGTGGGCTGGGGCGCCCAGAGATCCTCACAGATTTCGATGCCAAACCAGGCGCTGCCCACCTTAAAGAGCTGGGGTTGGGCAATTCGAAACTCCCCCAGCGATGGATCGTCGACGATTTCGTCGATACCGTGGCCGGAGCAGAACCAGCGCCCATCGTAGAACTCGCCATGATTGGGTAGTGCGCATTTCGGCACCGCGCCCATGACTTTGCCGTTGGCACAAACAAATGCGCAATTAAGCAGGCGCGCGTCGGCGGTCAGCCAGGGGGCGCCCACCACCAGCACGGCGCCGGTGTTGCTGGTACTGCGGGCAAGGCTCAGCAGCGCCGCATGGTTGGCACGCAACAGCGGCTCGGTCAGGAACAGGTCCTCACACGAGTATCCGGTCGTGGCGAGTTCGGGGAACAGCACCAGAGCCGCACCTTCGTCGACCAACCGGCGGTAGGCGGCGATGTTGACCTCGGCATTGCGCGCAGGGTCGGCCAGCGCGATTTCCGGGGCGCAGGCGGCGACGCGCACGTAGCCAAGTTCGTTGAGGTCCATGGATTCGATTCTAGCGCGAATGCAGGTTGAATCGGATGCCCCGCCGCGCCTTGAAGCGCGCGTCAAAGCGTGGACAATGGTCGATTGGCTTTGATTTTGTTGTTTGTCCTTTAGTTTGTTTTGGGGGGAAGAGTGTGAATTTCGAATTCTCAGAAGACCAGAACCTGTTGCGCGACCAGGCGTCTGGGTTTCTCGCCGATAATTGTCCGCCGGCCGCGGTACGCGCGATTCTGGAAGGCGACGCCGCGTACGACACTGCGCTGTGGGGCAAGGTGGCGGAAATGGGCTGGCTGGCGACCTGTATCCCGGAGGAATTCGGTGGTCTGGGATTGTCGTACCTGGAACTGTGCGTGATCGCGGAAGAACTCGGCCGGGTGGTTGCACCCATCCCCTTCTCGTCGTCGGTTTACCTCGCGACGGAAGCGCTGCTGATGGCCGGTAGCACCGAGCAAAAGGAAACCTGGCTGCCGAAACTGGCCACGGGCGAGGCCATTGGTACCTTCGCGCTTGCGGAAGGACCCGGTCGTCCGACCGTCAAACGGCTGGCCACGCGCGCCTCCGACGGCAAATTGACTGGAAGTAAGATTGCGGTTGCCGATGGCGACGTGGCGGACTTTGCCATCGTGGTGGCCGCTGCCAATGCCCCGGACGCGGGCGATGGCGCCAGCTGGTACCTGGTGGAACTCGATCAGAAGGGCGTCGCTCGTGCGCCCGTCGAGACCCTGGATCCGACCCGCTCGCATGCGCAAATCGAATTCTGCGACGCGACCGCGCAACTCCTGGGCGGCGCCGGTCAGGGCTGGGGGTTGACCCAGCGATTGCTCGACCGGGCAGCGATCCTGTTTGCCTGGGAACAGGTCGGGGGGGCCGAAGCCTGCCTCGACATGGCGAAGGAGTACGCAATGGGTCGGTATGCGTTCGGCCGTCCAATCGCGTCCTATCAGGCCATCAAGCACAAACTCGCCAATGCGTACATCAAGAACACCCTGGCCCGCTCCAACTGCTACTACGGCGCCTGGGCACTCAACACCGAGGCAGGCGAACTGCCGCTCGCCGCGGCGACGGCCCG
>SMWF01000014.1 GCA_004357385.1 Gammaproteobacteria bacterium
GGTTCGCGCATGAACAGCAACGCCAGCAACCCCAAACTGGTGAGCACGAACGCGAGCAGAAACGTATACGAATACCCGGTCGCCGTGGGCACGTCTCCGATGAGGTACTTACCCCCCAGCCAGGCAACCCCGGCGGAGGTGATGCCGGCAAGGAAGTTGCGCAATCCGGTGAGCCTGCCACGTTTGGAAACCGGGATGACCTTGGACATCAGAAAATTGAAAATCACGCCCTGCATGCCTTGAAACAATCCCAACAGCGCCATGAACGTCAGCAGCGCGATCAGTGCCATGGGCGCCGGCAGCACCAGGCCGGACACCGCCATGCACAGGACCATCAACCGCATCGCCCCACCCGTGAGAAAGCCGACCGGCAGGACCTGGCGGCGGTGCTCGATGAGGTTGGCGCCGAGTAGCGGCGTGAGGGTCATGCCGAAGGCCTGCAGGGACAATGCGAGTCCGACCGCCAACTCGGAACCCCCCGACAACAGCATGATGTAGGCGGGTAGAAACGTGGGGGCATTGATCAGCCGGAATCCGGTCTGGCCCAGCATGCCGTGCGCCAGATGGGCGAGATAGTTGCGCGTCAGGTTGCGCTGTACCTGCACGTGAAACACGCGCTCGGCCCGACGCCGGGCGTGTGAACTGGACCACGGCGTCGCGTCGCCTTGCCCCCTGGCGTCACTCATTGCGGCCTGGCGTCAGCACGCGGGACCTCGATGTTTCCAGTCGGATTAGATTAAATCCTTAGTTTTCAATCGGATATGACTATTCATACACCGGTGGCACGAAACCTGAATGATTATTCGCCGGACCAGCAGTAACAGAGTCCCCCATGAGAGACACCGTCAGCCCGTATCCGGGCCAGTTCGATCAATCCCCCGACCCATTGTTCGTGGCCATTCCACGCGAAGAAATCGCCCTGGAAATGACACGCCGCGGCGAGGAAGCCGCGTTGAGCGACGTCTGTATGGCGGTTGCCGTGGTCGCGGAGGCCCTGCATTCCGTCTGGATGGTGCGCAATCGTTGACGAGTGTCCTGACCCTTAGCGCCCGGTCCAGTTCGGCGGGCGTTTCTCGGCAAACGCCTTGGGACCTTCGATGTAGTCCTGGCCCTTGACCATGGCCCGCACACTGTCGTAACTGTTCCCCATGGCGACTTCGAGATCCGCTTCGTCCAATCCCCGATAAACGACGTCCTTGCTGGCTCTGATCGACAAGGGCGCGCACTCGCATATCAGGGCCGCCCACCGCTTCGCGGCATCCAGCAACTCGGCTTGCGGAACCACCTCGTTGACGAATCCGAGCTGCTGGCCCTCAGCCGCCGGCACGCGGCGGCCGGTCAGGATCATTCCCAAGGCCTGTTTGGCGCCAATCTGGCGGGGCAGGCGATGCAGCCCACCCGCCAGCGCGGCCAGGCCCACCCGGGGTTCGGGTAGCGCGAACAGCGCGTTGTCCGATGCAATGATGAGGTCGCAGGCCAGCGCAATCTCGAAACCACCGCCCATGGCGACGCCATTGACCGCGGCGATCACCGGCTTGCTGAGATCAAACCGGGAGGTCAGTCCGCCGAATCCCCTGGGCATGGGCACCCGCTCACCCCCTTCCGCCTGATAACGCAGGTCGTTGCCGGCGCTGAACGCGCGATCACCACGGCCGGTGATGATGGCGACCCACGCATCCGGGTCCGCGGCAAAGTCGTCGAATACCTCGCCGAGTTCCGCATTGCCCGGCGGATGCAATGCATTCATTCGCTCCGGGCGGTCGATGGTGACGAGGGTGACGTGGTCAGCTGTTTCAACGCTGCAGAACTCGGTCATGTGCTTGCTCCTGACACCTGATATTACAAATGGGAGGTCTGATTGAACTCGCCCAGCTCCGCATGAGGAGCGAGCCGTAACTCGGTGATGCTGCAATTATCAACGTGATAATCTCGCCACGCCATCGGATTCTCGTCAAGCAGGGTTGCCAGGGCGATGGCCAGCGCCGCCCCGTGGCTGACCACGGCCACGAGACCGGAGCCCTCGTGCTCGTGAATGCGCCGTAACGCGGGTACGATCCGGGCTGCCACCGCGTTGATCGAGTCACCGCCCACCGGGGCGTAGTCTGCATCGCTGAAGATGCGCCGAAAGAAATCATGTTCGTCGTGAAGCCGCGCCACCGGCAGATTCTCTAGCTGTCCGATCCCGTACTCGCGCAGATCATCATCGACTCGTACGTCCTGACCGAACGGCTGGGCCAACTGAAGCGCGGTGTCATGGCATCGCGAAAGGGGGCTGGAGTACACGGCATCGAGGCTTCCCTGGGCCTTGTAACGCCGACCGAGATGATCGGCCAGGCGTCCTGCCTGACGCCGACCGCGCCCAGTCAAAGGGCTGTCCGTCGCGCCGTGCCAGCGCCCCGTCTTGTTGGCCCGGATCTGGCCATGTCGGATGAGAAGGAGTGTGCGAGTCATTGCGTCATTCCGGAGGGCGTCATTCCGGAGGGCGTCATTCCGGAGGGCGTCATTCCGGAGGGCCTCACTCCGGTGGTGCCACGCGACGCGTCACCCGCGGCGCTCTCCGCGGCGAACGGCTTGGCCACCAGACAACCGATCAGGTCGCCCTCCACGTTGACGGCGGTCCGAATCGTGTCCAGGGGGCGTTCGATCAGCAGCAGGATCCTCGATCGCCAAGACTTAAAATACCGGTAATCAGCGAGAAGAAGATCAGCGGCCCGATGATCAACCGCAACGCGTTGAGAAACGTGACTTTCAACAGCATCATCAGCTCTGCCAGCCAACTGACGTCGCCGAACAGCATCGCCAGCAACCAGCCGAGCAGAGCGCTGATCGCCACAATGAGCGTTACATGCCGGGTGAACATGAGGCTAGTGCAACGATCGCGGGGCCGAGCGGATCAGTCGAAGCACTCGCGCAGAAAACTGAGGGTCGATTCCCAGGCACGTCGATCCGCGTCCGCGTTGTATACGGTACCAAAATCGACATCGTTTGCCTCGGGATTGGTGAAAGCATGGTAGGTGTTGCCGTACGCATGCACCTGCCAGTCCGCACCGGCTTCGGTCATTTCGTCTTCGAAGGCCTGCACCTGTTCGGGCGGCACCATGGGGTCGATTTGACCGTGCAGCACCAGCACCTTCGCCTCGATGGGTGCGCTGGCAATGCCATCGGCCGGAATCAGCAGACCATGGTTGCTTATGACCCCACGCAGCGGTGCACCTGCGCGCGCCATATCGAGAACGCAAAGGCCGCCAAAGCAGTAACCCATGGCTGCGATCCGCTGTGAGTCCACGACGTCCATCCCTTGCGCCGCCGTCAGCGCGGCCTGCAGTCGATTGCGCAGCGCCGCTCGATCTTCCATCAGCGGTTGCATCATGGCGGTGTTTTCCTCGGGACTAGAACCCAGCCACGCACCCCCATAAATGTCCATCGCAAATCCCACGTAACCGAGCTCCGCCAGGACCCGCGCCTTGTTGCACACGAACTCGTTGCGGCCCGACCAGTCGTGGGCCAGCAGCACCGCCGGGGCGTCGCTGGCGTCGTCACTGAACGCGACATAGCCGATACATTCCACCGAACCGTCGCGATACGTGATTTCTTGTGTCTGCATCTGGGGGCCTCCACACCGCCGCGAACAACCGCGGCGCAGGTTAGGGAGCCCGGGCCGGACCGTCAAGGCAGCGCAGCATCGCGAGCGTACCCCGGGCACGCTACCATCCATCGAATGTATTCCTCACCCGGCAAAAGAAGTGGGCGAACCTTCATGTTCATCGCCCTGGCAGTTACAGCTGCTACGGGTTGCGACGACCCGGGTCGCGGCAACCCACCGCTGGGTGGTCAGACGATGGGAACTCAGTATCAGGTGCAAACGGCCTGTCTACCGCGGCCGCCAGACCTGGCGGCCGCGATGACTGCGCTGCTCGAAGGCATCGAGGCGCAGATGTCGACCTATCGGGAGGACTCTCTGCTGTCGCGTCTGAATCGGGCGCCAACCGGCGAATGGCTCGACGCATCGACCGAATTGCTGGATGTCCTCGAACCTGCGCAAACATTGAGCGCGATGTCGGACGGTGCATTCGACGTTACCGTGGGCCCGCTGGTGAATCTGTGGGGCTTTGGCCCGATGGATGCGCCCGATTCGATTCCCGCGCCGGGCGATATCGCGGCCGCGCGTGAACGGGTCGGTTACCAGCATCTGGAGCTGCGTCGTCCGGCCGGGGTGCGCAAGCATCGTGAGCTGTATATCGACCTGTCCGCGATTGCCAAGGGATACGCGGTGGACCGAATGGCGCAGCTGCTGCTGGGCGAGGGATGCGCAAGCTTTCTCGTCGAGATCGGCGGCGAGATTCGGGTCCACGGACGCAAATCCGGAGGTGCCGCATGGCGAATCGGAGTCGAAAGTCCCGACCCGGAGGCGCTGGGCGACGTGCTACGGGTCGTTCAAACGGATCGGATCGAGGGCATAGCCATGGCGACGTCGGGGGACTACCGCAACTTCCTGGAGTTTGGCGGCCGACGATTTTCGCACACCATCGATCCGCGCACCGGCGCACCCGTCGTGCACCGGCTTGCATCGGTCACGGTGCTGCACAGCTCTACCCTATGGGCCGACGGATTTGCTACCCTGCTCAACGTTATGGGGCCGACGGAAGGCTTCGATCTGGCAGAGCGCGAACATCTTGCCGCGTTGTTTGTCGAACGAACGGACACGGGCTTCTCGCAACGCGCCACGTCCGAGTTTGCCCGCTATGTCAGTCCCGCAATCAATGGATACTGATTCATGAGCTTCGTGTTGGTCTTCATCGCCATGCTGGCCATTGTGGCCGCGATGTCCGTGGGCGTGATGTTCGGACGGCGACCCATCCAGGGGAGCTGCGGCGGTCTGGGGCAACTGGGTATCGATGCCGAGTGCGACATGTGCGGCGGCAGCCCGACGCGCTGCGCCGATTCGCGATCCGAGGCGCGACCTGGTTCCGGAGCGCGAAATCTGAAGCGCTGACGAACGCCTAGAAGTGTTCAAACCGCTGGCCATCAATCTGGGGCTCCGCTACGCCGGCTCACGGCTCAGCTTCATCTCGTTCATCAGCATCGTCGCGGTGCTCGGGCTGGCGCTGAGCGTCGCCGTGCTGCTGCTGGTGACTTCGGTCATCAACGGATTCGAACGTGAGTTGAAGGAACGCGTGCTCGGCATCATGCCCCACGTAGCGGTCCGGGGTCGTGAACCGGTGGCTGAGCCGGACCGCGTCGCCGCCATATTGCGTACCGGCAAGGGGGTCACGGGCGTCGCTGCATTCGTCCAGGGTGCCGCCTTGTTGGTCGCCAACGAGCGCAGCGCGGGGGTCATGTTGACGGGCATAGAACCGTCCGAGTACGCCGCGGTATCCGATCTGGCGAACTATCTCAGCGCCGGTAGCGTCGACGGTCTGCGCGCCGGTGGCTTCGGCGTGGTGGTGGGTGCCAGGGTGGCGCAGCAACTCGACATCACCCTTGGCGACAGCGTGTTCGCCGTCATGCCTGAGGCGAACGTGACTCTGGTGGGCATCGTGCCGCGCCGCAAACGCCTGGAGGTGCTCGGCATCATCGACACCGGCTCGGAACTCGATGCACGCGCCGCGTATCTGCACATTGACGACGCCGCGCGTCTGTTTCGCCTCGGCGGACGCGTTGAAGGCTTGCATATCCGGATCGACGACGTGTTCGCCGCGGACACGATCGCCCGTTGGGCACAGGACCGTCTCGGTCGCGATCGATACTTCGCCACCACCTGGAAGCGCGCCCACGGAAACCTGTATCGCGCCATCGGATTCGTACGCGCGACCATGTTCCTGCTGGTGTCACTGCTGGTTGGCGTGGCTGCATTCAATCTGGTTTCGGCGCTGATGATGGTGGTCAATCAGCGACGCGCCGACATCGCAGTGCTGCGGACCATGGGCAGCAACACGAGCACCATCATGGTGGCCTTCGTCGTGCTTGGCAGCATGATCGGGCTGGTGGGGGTTGGCCTTGGCGTCGCACTGGGGGTGGCGGGAAGCCTGCTGATACAGGACGGCTATCGCTGGTTCGAGCAGGTCACCTCGATGAACCTCATGAATCAGTACTTCGTCAACTATCTGCCGTCGGAGTTGCGTCTGGCGGATGTGCTGCTGGTCTCCGGTACCGCGTTGCTGTTGTGCCTGCTGAGCACCCTGTATCCCGCATGGCGAGCCGCCAGCACCGATCCGGCAGAGGTACTCAAGCATGAGTAACGAGTTTGCGCTGGAAGGACGCAATATCAGCAAATCATTCCGCGAGGGCGAGCACAGTGTTCGGGTACTGCAAGGCGTGGACCTGCAGGTGGCTGCGGGCGAGCGTCTGGCGATTCTCGGACGCTCCGGATCGGGCAAGAGCACATTGCTGCACGTGCTGGGCGGACTCACCGA
>SMWF01000142.1 GCA_004357385.1 Gammaproteobacteria bacterium
GAACAGGGCCCGTTGGGGCCTTTTTTCGTCTGGGTGAGCGGGCGGTGCGAACGAACCCTCCCGGGTTGCGCACGGCGCCCGGAGGGTGAGCGCCAGGGATGGCGCGAATCCATCCCTTCCGGGCATGCCTACGGGCGGAGTGCCGACCCGCCAGACTCATGGTTTACCATAGCCATCAACAATCGAGGACTCGTCCATGCCATCAGTCCAGCGACTCCTAGCCACCGCCCTCGTCTGCATTTCCTTCGTCACGTCGGCGTGGGCCGACGTCGATGTCGCCTATCTCGCATCGGAACGCGCGAAGAGCCTCAACCTGCCGTTTTCCGAGGCGGTACGCGTCGGCAACATGCTTTATCTCTCCGGCCAGCTCGGCAACCTTCCCGGCACCATGGATCTCGCCGCGGGCGGCATCGAGGGGCAAACCCGCCAGGTCATGACAAACATCCAACGCATTCTGGAGGCCAACAACTCCGCCCTGGACCGGATCGTGAAATGTACTGTCATGATGGCCGACATGGCCGAATGGCCAAAACTGAACGAGATCTACGTTACCTATTTCCCGGGACCCAAACCTGCCCGCAGCGCATTCGGCGCCACGGGACTCGCGCTGGACGCACGGGTGGAGATCGAGTGCTGGGCAACGGTTGGCGGTCACTGATTCGAGGGAGCGTCAGGAATGCCTTTCCTTTGCAATCTCCGCCACCGCGCCGATGAAATTGTCGACCTGGTTGGCATTCACCATGATGTGCAGCGATGCCCGATTGACGTCCCAGCCGATCTCGTGGTGGGTGACGTTGCGGATGTAGATCCGGTGCCGGTCCCACAACAGGTCGTTCAACTCGACGGTAGCCACATTCCTCAGATTGAATGCGACCAGAGCGCATCCCAGCGCCGGGTCGTCGGACGCGTGCACCTTCGCGCCTGGAATTTCGCGCAGTCCTTCCCGGACGCGTGCGGCCAGGTAGCGGTCCCGCGCTTCGATCGCCTGAATTGAAATCGCATTGTGGAAATCCAACGCGGCGTCCAGCGAAGCCTGGTTAGCGTAGCTGCCGGACCCGCGGATTTCGAACTTGCGCGCCGTTTTTGAGCGATCCAGGTAACTGCTCGGCGCCTGCTCCGTCCCGTACATCGACATCCCGTCAACCGGACCCGAGTAGATGGTCGGCCAGATTCGATCCTGCACGTCGCGGCGGACGTAGAAGATTCCAGTGAGCATCGATGCGAGCAAAAACTTGTGGCCCGCGCCTGCATACATGTCGCAGCCAAGGTCGTGCAGATCAAGCTCGATCATGCCGGGCGGGTGCGCGCCATCGACCAAGGTCAGGATGCCTTTGTCGCGTGCCATCGCGCAGATCTGCTTGGTCGGCAAGACGCAGCCATCGGTGTAATTCATGTGGCAGAAGCTGATCAGCCGGGTGCGCGGCGTAATCGCAGCTTCGATGGCATCTAAGAGCTGGCCGGGACTCTGGGGCGGATGGAACTTCACATCGGACAGATCGACCATCACCGGTTTTACACCGTATCGCGCGGCTCGCAGGTTGATCGGTTGCGCGCCGCTTGCATGATCATGATTGGTGTAAATAATCTCGTCACCGGGCTGCATGTCCGGACCGAAGGTACCGAACACCATCCCCTCGGTAGTATTGTTGGTCAATGCCACTTCGTCCGGATCACAGCCTAAGAATGCGGCCATCTTCTCGTGCAGCCGCTCCCTGAAGACTTCGTTCTGTACGTGCCGGGCGTAGCCCAGTCGATCGGTGTCGTACGCCTCAGTCGCGTTGCATTGCGCCTGCACCACGCTGCGCGGCGACGGTCCGCGTGTGCCGGTGTTCAGGTAGGTGACGTCGTCACGAATCAGGAATTGATCCGCAACCCAACGCCAATAGGACTCGTCGTCGGGCGCAGCCACGCCAGTACTCGACGTCGGAGCCGGCGCGGCGCCGACCGCACCCGGCAAGGTCCCCAAGGCGCCCAGTGCCGCGCCGCTCACCATCTGCGCCATGAAGTGGCGCCGTGATGGGTAATCTGTCATTCGGCTAGCCTTGGGTTGCCGCCAGATAGACGTCGGCCTCACGCAACGCGGGAAAGTCCCGACTCTGCCACACGTTGGCAAGCCGTTGGTATTGCTCGCGCGCGGCTTCCTCATCCCCCAAGGCCACATAGGAACGGGCCAGTCCCAGCAACGACAACGGACGGTTGGGCGTGCGCATCAGCTGCACCTCAAACTGCCGCACCGCATCGCCTGGCCTGGACGCCGCCAGCAGCGCCTCGCCGTAGAACTCGTGCGCAGGTTTGAGTGGATTGGCGGCGCCGCGCGGCGCCGACCTCTGATCGGCGATCTCCACCGACTCCGCTAGCAGCGCAAGCCCGAGCTCCGCCCGGCCATTGGCAATCAATCGGGCGCCTTCGACCTGCTTCTCCATGATCAGCAGCGGCGCGGTTCGCCGGTTGTAGAACGACTCGTTCCCCGCCGCCCGTTCGGCCAGCCTGGCCAATGCCATCGACGCCTGTTCAGCAAGCGCTGGGTCGTCCAGATTTACCGCACTGAGACCCGTGGCCAACAGCTCAGGTGCGGTCGAGGTGTCCACCACGGGCTGCGTCCGCCATTGGCGCGTCTCGATAATCAGCCTTGCTTCGACCCGCGGCAGGGTGGCCGCAACGCGGGGTTGCGCGCTGTTTTGCGCCGCGATTTTTTGCATCCGTTCGATCCACAGCGCGGCCCGTTCGTAGTCGCCAAGCTGCAGATCGCCGTATTGCCCCCAATCCAGCGCATGAACCATGTCACCCGCGCTGTCCCCCGGCTCCCAGAGATCGACGGCCGCCTGGTATGCCGATTGATTGGACGCCGAGACCTGTTCCCACATGCCGTGCTGGATGAAGATGTGCGTCGGCATGTGCCGCGCGTGGGAAACCGCCGGCGCGATGCTGGCGAACGTCCGTGCTGCCGGCAGCGCGAGCGGTGCGTGCACCGGGTCGTCGAACGCATGGATCGTGTAGTGCGCGCCGCCCGGATGCGTGGGCTCGCGCGCGAACAGTTGCAACGCAATGGATCCGGCCAATACGCGCTGACGCTCGCCGGCCTTGCCCGCAGCACCGCCCGCACTGATCAGCGAAAGCGCATAGAACGCAGCCGCCTCGTCATCGTCCGGGTTGGCGTCGTACACGTCGCGCATCGCTTCCATGTATGCGGTCCGTCGGGCCTTGATATCGCCCGCTCCGAAGAACAAGGCTTCTACGGCAAGCAGGAACCCTTGTTCGCGCGCCGTCGGCGCCTTCGCCAGGCGCGCATCCAGCGTTGGCCCGAGCCTGGTCAGCACATCCTGCGGCGTTTGCCTGTCCATCTCCGGAATGAGTGGATGGTTGTAGCACAGCGACTCACCCCAATAGGCCATGGCGAAATCCGGGTCCGCCGCCTGGGCTTTCTTGAATTCGCTGATGGCTTGTTTCCAGCCGAAGCTGTGCAGAATGGTCGCGCCCCGCAAGAAGTGAGCTTGGGCCTCGCTCGAATGGGTCGACGTCGGAAAATCGATGGTTCCGACGTCGTTGGCACCCAGCGCGACCTGCGACCAGAGTCCAAACGCGGCCGCCAATAGCAATGCTCTAAACCGGTGGTTCATCATCTCCCTCTCCCCTTTCATCCCTCCCATTAGCGATGTGAGCTTACACCGTGAGGTTGCCGCGGACGATGTCAGGAAACCCACCTGCGTTTACAACGTTGATGCATTGATCAACGGCCAGTACTGTCGAGGATTCACTCTGCACCCGGGCACGACAGGGAAGATCACCATGGAACTCGATACGGTCGAATACGAAAAGACGGACGGAATCGCTTACGTCAGGCTCAATCGACCGGATAAGCTCAACGCGATGAACGCCCAGATGCACGACGAACTGGGTCGGGTCTGGGAAGATTTCAGGGACGATCCCGCAATGCGGGTGGCCATCCTGTCAGGAAATGGCCGCTGCTTCAGTGCCGGTGCGGATTTGTCCGGCGGCGCCCCGACCGACTACCGATACACCGGGGAGTTCCCCGACATCACCCAGACGCGCAACGTGTTCAAACCGATCATTGCGGCGATGCACAGCCACGTGGTCGGCTACGGCTTGTGGATCGCCCTGGACACCGACATCAGGATTGCGGCCGACGACGTATCGTTCTGGTTGCCCGAACCCCAGTGGGGTATCGCCACCATCCCCGCGGCCTGGTTCCCTAAAATCATGCCCTGGGCGATCGCGTCCGAGTTACTGCTGTTGGCCGAGCGCATCGACGCGCAGCGTGCCTATCAAGTCGGGCTGGTCAACAAGGTGGTCGCGCCCGACCAGCTCATGGCGGAAGCGGAAAGGGTTGCCAACCGGATCTGCGAGCTGAGCCCGATGGCCGTGCAGGGAATGAAAGAGTCGATGGTGCGCGCCGCGACACTGGACTACAACGCGGTCGATCAGATCACCGATTGGATTCAAACGCGCGTGATGACTTCGGAGGATCGCAAGGAAGGTGCCAAGGCGTTCCTCGAGAAGCGCCGGGTCGAATGGCCCGGCAAGTAGGCTTGCGGATCGTCACTGATCTGAAAGCACCGCGTCCAGAAATCTCGCGAGTAAGGGCTCGAACGCCTCTCGGGCATCCCGGAAAGGGGCGTGTCCCGAACCGTCGATGACGTGTATCTGGTTCTCCCACAGATTGGCGTAGTTCAGGGTCGCCAGGTAGGCATTGTTCACGAAGGGCTCGTCGGCCCCCGTGACCACCGCCAGGGGAACCGGCGATGTCTCCACCAGCGTTCGCTGATCGACGTGACGCCCCGCCACCGCCGCGTCCATCATGATGCGGCGGGCCCGTCCGTCCGTACGTCGAACCGCACGCCGCATGAAGTCCTCGGCAATCCCCGTCGTCTCGTCGGCGTAGGCCACCGCCTCCGCTGCGCCGAGATGCTCCCGGGCTGTGAATTCCATGTGCGGGCTCGGCAGGAACCCGGCCGCCATATCCGCGGGGTCAGGGCCGACCGGGGGCGTTCCGGTGATCAGCAGACCCGCGACGTCCAGATTGCGGGTCAGGAGTTCGATACCTATATGCCCGCCGAGCGACCAGCCAACAACCGCACAACGGCGCACACCGAGGTGTTCCAGCAACATCAGCGCGACATCGGCGTACGCCGCAATATGGTAGCTGTGCTCTGGTTCGGGCGCATCGCTCGACTCGCCGTGTCCCGGCAGATCGAACGCGATCATGCGGTATCGATGTCCTGACGCACCGTCGAGTTGCAGATCGAACACTTCCTTACACGCTGAGTTGCCATGAATGAACAACACGGCGGGACCTGAGCCAGACGACTCCTTGAAGGCAATGTTGCCGTGCGATGTTGCCAGTGTGCTCATGGGTTCAGTCCGGAGAAGCTTGGCAGCCAGCCCCTAACCGCGTGTGCGGCGGGTAGTCTATCATCGGCGCCTTCGACGTCGTGATGGGCAATCGACGGGACTACGGGGGAACGACATGGCGAAGTGGCAGCAGCGGCGCAGTTTCTGGACCTGGGGCTATGAATCCGACGAGCCGAGCGACGCCGAACGCAAGGCGATGGCCAAACAGGTCAGCCAACGGCTGGGGCGCGAAGTTGTGCCCCCGCCCGTGCCGGCCATTGACCAGATTGAGCTGCGAGCGCCAAGGCTGAAGGTGCCCGATGCCATGCCCTGGGTGTCCAGCGAGCATGCCGAGCGGGTGCTGCACACCCACGGAGGGCATTCATTGGAACTGCTCGCCGGGCTGCGCGGTGAGTTTCCCGAGCCACCCGATGCGGTAGCGCATCCCCGCACCGAGGATGAACTGGAAGCGACCCTGGCCTGGTGCGATACCCACCGCTATGCCGCGATTCCTTACGGCGGGGGCACCACGGTGGTGTGGGGCGTGAGCGTGCCGGAATCGGCGGATGCGGCGGTGACCATCGACCTGGATCATTTGAGCCAGGTTCTGGAGATTGACGAAATCTCGCGCGCGGTGCGCGTACAGGCGGGCATGCTCGGGCCGGACCTGGAGGATGCGTTACGTCCAGCGGGTTTGACGCTGCGCCACTTCCCGCAGAGCTTTCCCTGGTCCACGGTGGGCGGTTGGGTAGCCACCCGCTCCGGCGGACACTACGCCACCAATCACACCCACATCGATGACTTCGTGGAGAGCACCCGCATGCTCACACCCGCCGGATGGTGGGAATCACGGCGCCTGCCGGGCAGCGGCGCCGGACCGAGTCCGGACCGGCTGGTGATTGGGTCCGAAGGTATTTTGGGGATCATCAGCGAGTGCTGGCTTCGCGTCCAGAAACGTCCGAAGTTCCGCGCCACCGCCGGGGTCGTTTTTTCAAGCTGGGAAACAGCTTACACGGCAACCCGCCACATCGTGCAAGCTAAGCTGTGGCCCGCAAACCTGCGCTTGCTCGATCCGTTGGAGGCACGCCAGGCCGCGGGCCTCGATGGTGCGCAGGCGCTGTTGATCATCGGTTTCGAATCCAGCGACGTGCCGCAGGACGCGTTCATGCGGGAAGCGGTCGGAATCGCCCGGGATCACGGCGGCGCCATCGACGATGCCGACATTCGGATCGACGACGGGTCCGGCAAGGCGACCGGCAGGGAAGGCGCGGTGGGCGCGTGGCGCAACGCGTTCATCGGCGTCAATGCCGGCACGACCAATGGTCTGGGCTTGCTCAACGATACCTTCGAAACGGCAGTGACCTGGGACCACTGGCCGGAGTTCGACGCCCACGTGCGTGCCGAGGTCGGTCGCGCGCTGAACGATACACTGGGCGCGGGTCATACCCTGTCGTGTCGGTTCACGCACGTGTATCCGGACGGCCCCGCACCGTACTATTCGTTCGGCGGGGTCGTGCCGTTGGGAAGCGAGCTGGCACTGTGGCGGGAGATCAAAGCGGCCGCCGTCGAAGCGGTGGTGGGTGCGGGTGGTACCGTAACCCACCATCATGCCGTGGGGCGCCTGCACGCCGAGGGTTGGGCAAAACAGCGACCGGCACTGTTCGGTGAGGTACTGCGCGCGGCAAAACGAACCCTGGACCCCAATGGAATTTTGAACCCCGGCGTGTTGCTCGACGAGGGAAACTGATCAGGCGATTCCGGCAACGCGCCTGTCAGTCCTCGGCCGAATCGCGACGCACCCACCGACTGGTCGCGCTGACGTCCTCCAGCGGCTCGTCGGCCTTCTGCCAACCGCCGAAGCCCGGCTCGAGATGGGCGACGCGCGTGAATCCCATGTCTTCCAGAGCCTTTACCCCAAAAACCGATCGTCCGCCGCCCGCGCAAAACAGCACGATCCGACGATTTTCCTGGAAGTAGTCGCGATAGTAAGGGCTTGCTGGATCGGCCCAGAACTCCAGCATTCCCCGGGGGACGTGTTTGGCGCCCGGAATCGTACCGAGGTCTATCCGCTCCTGCAGCTCGCGGATGTCCAGCAGCAGGAGGTCCCCATCCCCGGCCATCTCAGACTTCAGATCCGGGACACTCAGATTTTCAATGGTCGCCTTCTCGGCGTCCACCCGTTCAAAGATGCTCTTGATCGGCAACGAAATCTCCAGCGACGACATAGCTGTGCCGAGTGTACATCGACCGGCGCGCGTCGATCACGCCGGTATTGAATCCGAGCCAGCTCATGCGGCCCAGATGACGGGCATGTTCGATCTTCAGACAACGGTCCATGATCACCTCGAGTCCCGCATCCCGGGCCCGTGCCGCGGCATCGAAGTGGATCACCCCGAACTGCAGCCACAGTGCCCGGGCACCGATGGCGATGGCCTCATCCACCAGATCGGGCACGGCACCTGGATCCCGGAAGACGTCGACCACGTCCACCGGGACACCGATCTCCGCCAGACTCGCGTGGCAGGACTCGCCCAGAATTTCCGCCTCGCGCGGATTTACCGGAATCACCCGGTAGCCATGTCGCTTGAGATAAAAACCGACGAAGTTGCTGGGCCGCAACTCGTTGCTCGAAAGGCCCACCACTGCCACGGTACGCATCGAGGCAAGCAGCCGCTGGATCCGCACCGGATCCTGGTAGTCACGCAGATCGGTCGCTTCGCTCACAGCGCGGCAAACCCCTGTTCCAAGTCCCAGATCAAGTCGCTCGGGTCTTCAATGCCGATCGAGAGGCGAATGGTACCGGCGGAGATTCCGGTAGCTTTCAGCTCGGCTTCATCGAGCTGGCGGTGCGTGGTGCTGGCGGGATGAATAATCAGGCTTTTCGCATCGCCAACATTCGCCAGATGAGAAAACAGGCTCACCGCCCGGATGAACGTCGCACCCGCATCGCGTCCGCCATCGAGATCGAAGCAGAATACCGCACCGGGACCGCCTGGCAGGTATTTGTCCACAAGCGCACGATACGAACTTCCTGCCAGTCCCGGATACCGTACCGCGGTGACCTTCGGATGGTCCGCCAGGTGCTCAGCGATGGCCTGTGCATTCGCTGTGTGCCGCTGCATGCGCAACGGCAGGGTTTCCAGACCTTGCAGAAAGAGAAACGCGTTGAATGGGCTCATGGCAGCGCCCAGGTCCCTGAGCGTTTCGGCGCGCAATTTCATCAGGTAGCCGTACGTGCCGAAGGTCTCGTGAAACGCCAGGCCGTGGTACGCCGGGGAGGGTTCGGCGATCACGGGGAAGCGGCCGTTGGACCAATCGAAGGTACCCGAATCGACCACGAGACCGCCAATGCTGGTGCCGTGGCCGCCAATGAACTTGGTCGCCGAATGCACCACGATGTCCGCCCCCCAGGCGATCGGGTTACACAGGTAGGGGGTCGCGAAGGTATTGTCGACGATCAGCGGCGTGGCATGGCCGTGAGCGAGTTCCGCCAGAGCTTCGATGTCCAGCACGTTGCCCCCCGGGTTACCGATCGTTTCGCCAAACAACACCTTGGTGTTGTCCTGGAGTGCGACTTCCCAGTTCGCGAGGTCATCCGGGTCGACGAAGGTCAACTGCACCGACAGCTTACGCATGATGTGTTTCAACTGAGTCACCGTGCCGCCATACAGCGCCGCTGAGGCAACCACGTGATCGCCCGGCTCCAACAGCGTGAACAGTACGGCGTTCTGGGCCGCCAACCCACTTGCGAACGCGACGGCGCCCGCGCCGCCTTCGAGGTTGGAGATGCGTTCCTCCAGGCTGGCCACCGTGGGGTTCATGATCCGCGAATACGTGTTGCCGTACTCCTGCAGATTGAAATACGCCGCCGCCGACTCCGGGTCCTCGAATACGTAACTCGACGTCTGGTAGATCGGCACTGCCCGGGCTCCGGTGGCCGAATCGGGACGCGCTCCGGCGTGTACCGAGCGGGTATGGAATCCGAACTCATGTGCGGGTCTGATCTGGTTCATTTACCGGAGTCGGGTTCAAGACCCTCGCGTCGAGCGCAGCGCCGTCAGGTACGCGTCCTGGAGGCCTCCGCCTGTTCGAGTTCACGCTGGATGCGCAGGTAGATCTCTTCCCGGTGGACCCCAACCTCCCGGGGTGCCTCGACTCCAAGGCGAACCTGGCTACCCTTCACCCCTAGCACGGTGACCGTAACATCGTCACCAATCATGAGTGTCTCGCCAGCACGTCGTGTGAGAATGAGCATCGGATGAGCCCCCCTTCGCCCGTTGTGGTGTACTCCCTTTACCCTATCAACCCCTATCCGGCTTTTACGGGGTAACTCGCCCCCGCTGACTCTTGATCGGTCGGCCGTCGCTCAGTCGAGTGTGCGCCGTGACGACGGGAATGACAAACTCCAGTCCGTCATTCCTCCATTAGCTGGCCGTCACTGAGTTTGAAGGTCGTATGAATTGCCCGGACGGCCAGTTCCAGATAGCGCTCGGCGATGACCACCGAGATCTTGATCTCGGAGGTCGATATCATCTGGATGTTGATGGATTCGTCTGCCAGCGCGTCGAACATCTCGGTGGCCACGCCCGCATGAGAGCGCATGCCCACGCCAACCACTGAGACTTTGGCAATTCGATCATCGCCAATCAACTCGCGGGCACCGAGTGACTCCTTCAGGGGTTCCAACAGTCTAATGGCCTTCGCATAGTCTTCGCGCTTGACCGTGAACGTGAAGTCGGTCGAGCCATCGGCGCCCACGTTCTGAACGATCATGTCGACTTCGATGTTGGCCTTCCCGACCGGGCCGAGAATCTTCGACGCCACTCCGGGAATGTCCGGAACACCCAGCATCGTGACCTTCGCTTCGTCCCGGGAGTAGGCAACCCCCGAAACCACAGGTTTCTCCATGGTGCCTTCCTCCGTCGTAATGAGCGTACCGGGGCCTTCGCCGAAGCTCGATAGCACCCGCACCGGTACGCCGTACTTACCCGCGAATTCGACGGCTCGCGGATGCAGTACCTTGGACCCGAGACTTGCCAGTTCCAGCATCTCCTCGAAGGTCAGTCGTTCCAGCAGCGCGGCGTTTTCGACAATCCGTGGATCGGCCGTGAACACTCCATCAACGTCGGTGTAAATCTGACATTCATCTGCGCCCAGCGCCACGCTCACGGCGACCGCCGTGGTGTCCGACCCGCCTCGACCCAGGGTGGTCAGGTTGCCTTCCGCATCGATCCCCTGGAAACCGGCGATCACCGACACGACACCCGCGTCGATATCGGCCCGCAAGGACGTCACATCGATATCCTCGATGCGCGCCCGGGTGTGATTGCTGTCCGTGTGAATCGCAATCTGAGCGCCCAGATAGGAGCGCGCCGGGCAATCGCGTTCCGTCAGTGCCATGCTCAACAAGGCAACCGACACCTGCTCTCCCGACGCCAGCAGCACGTCCATTTCACGTGCCGACGGCTCCTCGGCGACCTCGTGCCCCAATGAGGTCAGACGATTGGTTTCACCACTCATCGCCGAGACCACCACGACCACATCATGACCTTGGGCACGGGAGCGCGCGACGCGATCGGCAACGGCGTGGATGCGTTCGACGGATCCGACCGACGTGCCACCAAATTTCTGAACGTAAAGCGCCACCCTCAGCCCCGTTCCGCAACCCAGTCGGCGAGCGAATCCAGCGCATCGTCGAGGGCTTCGGGCTTGTCACCCCCACCGCCCTGCGCCATGTCCGGCCGACCTCCGCCGCGCGCGCCGACCCGCGCACCAATCTCGTTGATCACATCGCCTGCGCTGATCCGGTCGGTGAGATCCTCCGTGACGCCCGCAATCAGGTTGACGCGACCGCCATCGACCCGCCCAAGCAGGATGACGGCGCTACCCAGCTTGTCCTTGAGCCGGTCCAGAGTGGCCAGCATCGCCTTCGGGTCGCCCTCCTCCAACCGCGCGGCCAGTACCGCGACGCCCCCAACATCGCGGGCCTGATCCGCCAGATCGCTGCCTTGAAGGGTGGCAAGCTCTGTCTGGGCCCGCTCGAGCTGGCGCTGCAACTGGCGCTGCTGATCCACGAGTTGCCGGACCTTGTCCCCAAGCTGGTGGCGCGGCGAGCGGATCAACTGACCGAGATCCCTGAGCTGCATCTCGCCTTGCTCGATCCACTCGAGCGCACCGGGACCCGACACCGCTTCGACGCGCCGGACCCCCGCCGCGATGCCAGACTCGCTGACCACTCGCAGCACGCCGATGTCGCCCGTGCGGCGCACATGAGTACCGCCGCACAGTTCCACCGAGAATCCTTCACCCATCTCCAGAACGCGCACCGAATCGCCGTAACGTTCGCCAAACAGCGCCATGGCACCGCGCGCAATGGCGTCATCGTAATTGAGAATCTCGGTGGTGACTTCGGTGTTGCGCTGGATCTCCATGTTCACCAGGGCTTCGATCTCCGCGATCTCTGCGGGCGTTACCGGCTCGCCATGCGAGAAATCGAAACGCAATCGCTCGGCATCGACCAACGATCCACGCTGTCCGACGTGACTTCCCAGCACCTCGCGCAGCGCCGCGTGCAGCAGATGAGTCGCCGAGTGGTTCAATGCGGTGCGCCGGCGCAGCTCCGGATCGACTCGAGCCGAGAGCCGGTCGCCCACCGCAAACGAGCCGCTCTGTACGACGCCCAGATGCAGGTACTGATCTCCGCCGGGAATCGTGTCCGAGACCTGGAATGTTGCCTCCGATCCTCGCATGACGCCGCGGTCGCCGACCTGTCCGCCTGACTCCGCGTAAAACGGCGTGCGATCGACCACCACAACCCCGTTGTCTCCCACGTCCAGGGTCTCCACCGAGTCGAGAACATCGTTCTGTCGCCGATACAGCGCCAGCACCGTGGCGCCTTGTTCGAGGCCGTCGTAGCCGGTGAAGTCGACGGTTGAATCGAGGCGAATCTGCTGGCCAAGGTCGGACTGGAATCGACTGGCGGCCCGGGCCCGCTCACGCTGTTGATCCATGAGGTGCTCGAAAACCGTGCTGTCTACCGTCAGGCCTTTCTCCCGCGCCACATCCGCCGTGAGATCGGCGGGAAAGCCAAACGTGTCGTATAGCTTGAATACCACCTCGCCCGGAATCGTGTTTCCGTCGAGATCCGCGATCGACTTGTTGAGCAGTTCCATCCCCTGCGAGAGTGTTTCCGCGAAGCGTTCTTCTTCGCCGAGCAGGATGCGTTCGATACGTTCACGCTGCCCGGCAAATTCCGGATAGGCCTCCCCCATTTCCTCCACCAAAGGCCCAACCAGCTTGTGAAAGAAACGCTCGTTGATGTCGAGTTTGTGTCCATGCCTGAGGCCGCGGCGAATGATCCGACGCAACACATAACCCCGGTCTTCATTGCTTGGCGTGACGCCATCGGCGATCAGGAACGCGCTGGAACGGATGTGGTCGGCAATCACGCGCACCGACGGGTTGCGCATCAAGCCTTGATCCTCACGGATCCCGGCAATACGTCCGGCCGCCACCATCAACCCGTGGAAGATGTCCGTTTCGTAGGTGCTGTGCACACCCTGGGTAATTGCCGCAGTGCGCTCCAACCCCAGACCCGTGTCCACCCCTGGGCTGGCAAGCGGCGTCAACGTGCCGTCAGTCGAGCGATCGAACTGAGGAAACACCAGGTTCCAGAACTCCATGTACCGATCGCCGTCTTCATCCGGTGTACCGGGTGGGCCACCGGCCACCTCGGGGCCAAGGTCGAAGAAGATCTCCGTGCAGGGTCCGCAAGGCCCCGTGTCGCCCATGCTCCAGAAATTCTCTTCCAGTGACGTGACACGCTTCGGGTCGACGCCAACGCCATCAACCCAAAGCGCGCGGGATTCCTCGTCGTCCGGGTGTACCGTGACCCACAACCGATCTTCCGGAAGCTGCAACACTCGGGTCACGAACTCCCAGGCCCAGGCGATGGTTTCCTCCTTGAAGTAGTCGCCAAAACTGAAATTGCCGAGCATCTCGAAGAACGTGTGATGCCGGGCGGTGTAGCCGACGTTCTCGAGATCATTGTGCTTGCCGCCCGCGCGCACGCACCGTTGCGCCGACGTTGCACGCGTGTACCCCGGATCTTCGATTCCAATCAGCGCATCCTTGAACGGCACCATTCCCGCATTGGTGAAGATCAGCGTTGGATCATTCACCGGCACCAGCGAGCTCGACGGCACCACGACGTGATCTCGTTCGGCGAAGAACTCCAAAAAGCTCGATCGAATTTCGCTGGTCTTCATGACACCCGCTCGGCGCCGCCAGAGGCGACCTTTGGGCAACGGAACCCCGCCACCCTGAAAAATGGGGCGCAAGTATAAAGGAATCGACGGGCGCTTTTCGCCGCTAGACGTCTCGCGAGGACGATCGCGGTCCAGATCGCGTGCCCGAGTCGCAGAGCGCTGCCGACGCCACGCTCAGTCGTGCATTTGGCCCAGCACGCGGTAGATTACGTCCCCGGGGAAGCCACGCTGGGATAGGAACCGGGCCTGACGGCCCCAGGTGGTTCGTTCGCTGGGATGGCCTTTGCCGAATCGCTTTTCGCGTGCCTGTTCGGCCTTGCACTGCCAGAATTCGCCGGTTTCGGTCAGGATGTCGTCCGCCAACTGATCGCCGATCCCCCGGTCGCGCATCTGGGCTCTGATACGCAACGGGCCCTGACCTCGCTGCAGCCTGGAACGCACGAACCCTTCCGCGAAACGTACGTCCGAGATCAGTTCGAGTTCGACCAATCGCGCGACCACTTCGTCGACCACGTCGGCGGGGTGACCCTTCGCGCGGAGTTTTCGTGCAATTTCCATCCGGCCATGCTCGCGACGTCCAAGCATTCTGACCGCCACGCGCTCGACGTCTCGGTGCGCCGTACTGGTCGTCGCTCCAGCGGTCGTTCCGGTCAGGGAAACGTCCTCGCTCACCGGCCGGTGTTCTCTCGCGTCACCGCAGATCGGCGGCGGTTACATCGACCCTTCGGATTGGGCCGGCATTTCCACTTCAACGGCCGACGCGGACGGCACATCGACTTCCACCACCACTGCTTTCTGTTTCTGTTTCTGTTCTGGGGTCGGAAGCAGTTGGGCGCGGATCGCACTCTCGATCTCCTCGGCAATCGCCGGGTTTGCCTCCAGAAATTCGGTGGCCTTCTTGCGACCCTGGCCGATCCGATCGTTCTTGTAGCTGTACCAGGCGCCTGACTTTTCGATGAGACCCTGCTTGGCGCCAATCTCGACGATTTCAGCGAGTCGGTTGATTCCCGTTCCGTAGAGAATCTCAAATTCTGCCTGACGAAACGGCGGCGCAACCTTATTCTTCACCACTTTGACACGGGTCTCGTTGCCGATGACCTCATCCGCATTTTTGACTGCGCCGATCCGACGAATGTCGAGCCGAATGGCTGCGTAGAACTTGAGCGCGTTACCACCTGTAGTAGTTTCGGGTGAGCCGAACATCACACCAATCTTCATGCGGATCTGATTAATGAATATCACGGTGGTGTTGGAATTCTTGATGTTGGCCGTCATCTTGCGCAACGCCTGACTCATCAGGCGCGCCTGCAGGCCCACATGAGACTCGCCCATTTCACCTTCAATTTCAGCCCTGGGCGTAAGCGCCGCGACCGAGTCGATCACGACCAGATCCACCGCCCCCGAGCGGACGATCATGTCGCATATTTCCAGTGCCTGCTCGCCCGTGTCGGGCTGGGACACCAGCAGCTCATCCGTGTTCACGCCTAGCGCCTCGGCGTAGATCGGGTCGAGAGCATGCTCAGCATCGATGAACGCGCAGGTGCCGCCTCCCCGTTGCGCCTCGGCAATCGCCTGCAATGTCAGCGTGGTCTTTCCGGATGACTCCGGACCATAGATTTCAACCACCCGGCCACGCGGCAGGCCGCCGATGCCCAGGGCGATATCGAGGCCGAGAGAGCCGGTTGAAATGGACGGCATATCCACCTGTTCACGATCGCCGAGGCGCATCATGGATCCTTTGCCGAACTGGCGCTCTATCTGGGATAGCGCGGCTGCTAGTGCGCGCTGCTTTGCACTTTCGCCTTTGGCCATTTCGACCTTTGCGGTGCCACCCCTTGCTGGGTCGCGTTTTGCCTTGTTTCGTTCGAGCACCTGTCACCTCTATGTTCTTGCATTGTTTCGACGGACGATGGCGATACTGTATATTCAAACAGTACTCATGACAACAGCCCAGCGCGAATGCCTTACATGCGCGCCGGCAAGTGTCTGACGCCGCACCTTCGGTTGACGCCCGGGCAAGGCCTCTGATTCACTCCGCCCCTCATGAATCAAGAGTCATGAACCAGGAGCCATGAACGACGCCATGAACAGCGCCGTCGGAACATCGTCGCACACGCCCATGATGCAGCAGTATCTAAGCATCAAGGCGCACCATCCGGAGACCCTGCTGTTCTATCGGATGGGCGACTTCTACGAACTGTTCTTCGATGACGCAAAAAAGGCAGCCGATCTGCTGGACATCACCCTTACTGCGCGCGGCCAATCCGCGGGTGAACCGATTCCGATGTGTGGCGTGCCCTACCATGCCGTCGACAACTATCTCGCGCGACTCGTGGCGCGCGGTGAATCGGTCGCGATCTGCGAGCAGATCGGCGACCCGGCGACCTCGCGCGGACCCGTCGAACGCCGTGTCCAACGGGTCATAACGCCCGGAACGCTGACCGAAGAATCGCTGCTGGACGCGGCCACCGACAGCACCCTGTGCGGCGTCTGCGGCACGGCTGAGCGCTATGGACTGGCCTGGCTGAACCTCGCCAGCGGATCCTTCAGCGTGGCAGAACGCAGCGGCAAGGCGGCGTTGCTCGCCGAACTCGAACGAATCCGTCCCAGCGAACTGTTACTGCCCGAATCGCTGAACGGAGCAGTGGTGCTGCCGGGGGTGCCCAGCACGCTGCGCGACGCACTGGCGTTCGATGCGCAACTGGGTCAGGCCGCACTGACCCGTCACTTCGGTACCCGCGACTTGAGCGGGTTCGGGTGCGACGGGCTGGATCCAGCGCTGGGCGCTGCCGCCGCGGTCCTCGAGTACGCGCGCGCCAGCCAGGGCCAGGAGCTGCAGTTCATCGATCAGATGCGCCTGGTGAGTGACGACGCCTGCATCGTTCTGGACGCGCATTCGCGCCGCAATCTGGAAATCGATCAACGTCTGGATGGCAGTTCCGAGCACACTCTGCTCGCGGTGCTCGACACCACCCGTACGCCCATGGGACATCGACTGCTGCGCGCCTGGCTCAACGCTCCGCTGCGCGACATCGCCATCCTCCAGGCCCGGCAACAGGCGATCGGCGAACTGCAGGAGGCCTACCTCGACGAGGCGCTACGCGAACCGCTGAAGCGCATCGGCGATCTACAGCGAATTCTCACCCGGGTCGCTCTGCGCAGCGCGTTGCCGCGGGATCTAGCCCGCCTGCGGGACGCCCTCGCAGCATTGCCCGAGGTCGGCCAACCACTGGACGAAGTAGTTGCGGTACGGCTTCGGGCGCTGAAACCAGACGCCGGCGCGTTCGCCGATCTGCAGGCGCTGTTGACGCGTGCCATCGTCGCCGAACCCCCAGCCGTATTGCGTGACGGTGGGGTCCTCGCAAGCGGCTACGATGCACAACTCGATGCGTTGCGTGCGACCCGCGCCGACGCAGGTCAGTGGCTTGCTGACCTGGAGGTTCGCGAACGCGACGAGACCGGCATTGCCACGCTGAAGATCGGCTACAACCGTGTGCACGGCTATTATCTGGAAACCTCGCGCGCGCGCGCCACCGATGTGCCCGACCACTACATCCGGCGCCAGACCCTGAAGAACGCCGAGCGATTCATCACGCCGGAACTGAAGGAGTTCGAGGAACGCGCACTGTCCAGTCAGTCGCGGGCACTGGCGCGGGAGCGCGAACTGTATGTCCAGCTACTGGAAATCCTGAACGAGGATCTGGGTCGCCTGCGCACCTGCGCCGAGGAAATCGCCGAGCTGGATGTGTTGTGTTGCCTGGCCGAACGGGCCCGCACGCTCCGGCTCGAACCACCCGTGTTCAGCGACGCGCCGGAGCTAGTGATCACCGAGGGACGTCACCTCGTGGTGGAGCAGGTCCAATCCGAGCCGTTCATCCCCAACGATCTGACGCTGGACGAGAGCCGACGCATGCTGATCGTCACGGGCCCCAACATGGGCGGCAAGTCGACTTACATGCGCCAGGTCGCGATCATCGTATTGCTTGCCTACACCGGCAGCTTCGTGCCCGCGCGAACCGCGCGGATCGGCCCCATCGACCGGATCTTCACCCGCATTGGCGCCGCCGACGACCTGAGCGGCGGACGCTCCACCTTCATGGTCGAAATGACCGAAGCCGCGAGCATCCTGCACAATGCCACGGCCAACAGCCTGGTGCTGCTGGACGAGATCGGGCGCGGTACGAGCACGTACGACGGCCTGGCATTGGCCTGGGCCAGTGCCGTACATCTGGCCCGCAGCACGCGTTCTTTCGTTCTGTTCGCGACCCACTACGTCGAGTTGACCAGCCTCGCCGAGTCGCTGGAGTCGGTCGCCAACGTACACCTGCGCGCCACCGAGCACGAGGGTCGCATCGTGTTCCTGCACAGCGTTCAGGACGGTCCCGCAAGCCAGAGCTATGGAATTCAGGTGGCGCGCCTCGCGGGCGTGCCTGACCCGGTACTCGAAATCGCGCGAGAAAAACTAACGGAACTCGAGTACAACGCGCACCGGGCGACGGCGTCTCCGCTGCAAGCGGATCTGTTCGCGACGTCACGCGCCGCCATCAGCGAATCGGACGTGCACGAACCGGTCAGCGATCCGTTGCGTGACGCGCTCGAGGGTATCGAACCAGACGACCTGAGCCCGCGTGAAGCGCTCGAACAGCTCTACCTGATCAAGTCGCTCAGCCGCCGCACGCCGCGCTGACGCGCCTGTACAGCGCTGCATTTGTCGTTAGAATACGGCGGTTTTGCGGTAGCATTGATCCCATGACCTTTGTAGTAGGCGAGAATTGTATCAAGTGCAAGCTCACGGACTGCGTCGAAGTGTGTCCGGTGGATTGCTTCTACGAGGGGCCCAACATGCTTGTCATCCACCCGGATGAGTGCATCGACTGCGCGCTGTGCGAACCGGAATGCCCGGTCGATGCCATCTATTCGGAGGATGAGTTGCCGGCCGGCCAGGAGGAGTTTCTCACCTTGAATCAGGAACTTGCGGACACCTGGCCGAACATCACCGAGATGAAGGATGCGCCGCCGGATGCGGACGACTGGCGCGAAGTCAAGGATAAGGCGAAATATCTGGAGCGCTGATCCGCTTACCCGCCCTATCCGCCTATCCGCCCTACCCGCCTATGAGCCGACCCGGATTGACCGGGTTTCCATCGCGACGAATCTCGAAGTGCAGCCCCACCGGCCGCGCAACCTTTGCCAGCAGCCCTCCCAGCTTGATCCGCTGGCCTTCGCGCACGGCAATCTCATGATTCAACGAGTAGGCGCTGAGATAGTGGGAATCGTGCTTGATGATCACCAGGCTTCGGTAACCGCGCAACCCGCCCCCCGCATACACCACCTCGCCCGCGGCCGCGGCAAGCACCGTCGAACCACGCTCGAGCTCGAAGTCGATGCCCTTGTTGCCGTTGCCGAAACCACGCGCAATCCGGCCATCGGTGGGCCAGCGCCACTGGCGCACGGAAGCAACCCGGGCGGCCGGGCGCGGGGCGGACTTTCGGGGCCGCGCTTTCGGCTCCGCGGTCCGCGCGGCGCCATGCAACCTCAAATGCTGCCCGGGCAGCAGCAGAAACGGTGGCGTGATCCCGTTCAGGCGCGCCAGGCGCAGGTAGTCCTTGTCGAATCGCCAGGCGATCGAATACAACGTATCGCCTTTGCTGACCACGTAGTCGACCGTCTGCGCATCGCTGACCACCGAGCGCTCGACCACCGGGGGAGTCGCCGGCGCCGCGCAACCCGCAACGACGAACACAATTGCCACAAATGTCCGCGGCATTTTCAAGCGCGCGCAACGGTCCCCGCATCGCGCGCGAGAACCAGCAGACCCACGACCCCAAGTCCCAACAGGACGGCCGCCATTACCCCGAGCAGCATCGGCTCGTGACCGCTGAGGTGCTGATACATCCACGGCATCACAGGCAAGTCGCCAGCGCCTGAAGCACCGGTCCGCCACGGCCACAGTTTGACCAGAGAACCGGCCATGAAGCCCGTCAAGGCCGCCATCACAGGCCCATAGTGGCGGCGCATCAGAAAGGACAGCACCCGGGCAAACGCCGCCAGCCCCGCTACGCACCCCAGCGCGAGCATCGCCAACCGGTCGATCTCGAGATCCGCCACCGCAACGATCACCGACGGATACAGTCCCAACAGCAGCAACATGTAGCCACCGGACACGCCCGGCAGAATCCATGCCGATACGGCGATCATGCCGCCCACGAACAACCACAGCGGCGTCGGTTCGAGAGCAATCGCTCCTGACAAGCTCAGCAACAGACCCGCAGCAAGGCCGAAGGGCGCGACCCGCATCAGGTTGCGGGGTGAGCTGTGCCGGGCGATGTCGATGCATGAACCGACGATCAAGCCGAAGAAAAATGCCCAGACCAGCAACGGCATCGAATCGAGCAACTCCAGGATCACCCGGGCAAACAGCAGAATGCTGGTGACCATGCCCGCACCAAGCACCGCCAGGAAGCCCAGGTTGGTGGTCCGCCAGAACGCCACCACGCCATAACGCAACCGGGCCACGGAACGAATGGAAAGACCGGCGATCGTGTCCAGCAGCTCACGATAGATTCCAGTGATGAACGCAATCGTGCCGCCGGAAACGCCCGGAACCACTTCCGCCATACCCATCGCCGTGCCACGGAGAAAGATGCCGGCCCAGCGCCGCCAGGAACGCCGCGCCATCAGTTGCGCGTGCCCCGCAGCAACGGGACGAAGCGCACGTGTTCCAGGCTCTGTTCGCTGAAACCCGCGTCGTCACGGTCGATGATCAGTAATTCCTGCAAACCCTCGTCGCCCACGGGAATCACCAACCGACCACCGATGGCAAGCTGGTCGTAGAGCGCACCCGGGACGTGCCGCGCGGCCGCGGTCACGATGATTGAATCGAAGGGCCCCTGGTCTGCCCAACCCACATTGCCGTCCGCGTTGCGCATTCGCACATTGCGCAGCTTCAGCGCCCGGAATCGTGCGGCGGCGCGTTCGATCAGGGGCGCAATGCGTTCGACGGTGTAGACCTTTTCGGCCAGCGCGGCGAGTACGGCCGTCTGGTAACCCGACCCGGTGCCGATCTCCAGCACCACCGCGCGCGGTCGATTGAACAGGGCCTGAGTCATGAGCGCGACGATGAACGGTTGGGAAATCGTCTGGTTGTGGCCGATGGGAAGCGCCGTGTCTTCATATGCCCGGTGCGCGAGCGCTTCGTCGATGAAGATGTGCCGAGGCACGCTGCCGATCACGCCCAGTACCTGCTCGGAGGCGATGCCACGCTCGCGTAGACGCTTCACCAGACGGTCACGCGTTCGCTGGGAGGTCATGCCGATGCCATCCAGATCGAACTCAGCCATCGCTGAAATTCCCGGACGCCACGGCAAAGTGACCCAACTCTTGCACGACGCTGGTCGCATAACTACCGCTGCACAAAGCAAACTCGAGCCGCAGCACGCGCTGATCCTGCTCCCAATGCCAGACAAGATTTTCCGGCAATGCCGCCAGGGCACGGCGCTGCTGCACCAAGCCGATGTGTTCCAGCGGTTCGAGCCAGCGCTCCAAAGGCGCGAGAGCTTCAGCCTCGAGCACGGCGCTGGCGTCTCGAGCGGCACTTCGGCCGCGACCCCAGAGTGGCCCGGTTGGACGGCCCTGGTCCAGCACATCGCCGTCGATGACCAGGTTCCAGGTACCACACCGCACGCGTTCGGCAAGCACCGTGTTGAACAGCAGCGAGCGCGCCGCCGAGAGATAGAGGCCGCGCTTGAACGCGCTCAAACGCCGGCGTGGACGGCGGCTCAACCAGTTCCAGGCCGCGTCGAGATTGCTGCCGTCGCGACCGAACCGCTGCACACCGAAGTAGTTAGGCACCCCGTCGCTGCGCAAGCGCACCAACCGCGCTTCGATCTCATCCGCCGCACCTTGTACTCCCCGCAGTCGGATGCAAAACTCGTTGCGGTCAATCTGGCCACGGCGCAGTTTCCGAGCGTGTCGTGTCTGCGCAAGGATTGTGGCCTCCAGATCAACCGGTAACGCGAGTCGGCATAGCGGCGTAGTCACGCTGAACCACTGACGGGTAACCGCACGCCGGTCCTTCAATCCCGCATACCCCACCGCCGCCAGGCTCACACCCGCGGCCTCGGCCAGCGCGCCCGCCACGCTAATCGTGTTGAGGCCACGCTTCTGGATCCGCAGGAACAGATGTTCGCCCTCGCCGGTTGGCTGAAACCCGAGCTGTTCGTCCACCGCAAAGTCCTCGGGTCGGTCACGCATGACTCCGCCGATGTCGAGACGTGGGTAGGCGCTGGGTAGTTGATCCGCGCGGAACGAGGTATCCAACTAGGGCTCGACCACCAGGTAGAACGTCTCCCCTCGTTTTACCATGCCGAGCTCGGTGCGAGCACGGGCTTCGAGTGCCTCCGGGCCCGCCTTGAGCGCTTTGACTTCAGACGCCAGAATGCGATTGCGCTCGCTCAACACCTCGGTGCGTTGCCGTTGCGCGTCGAGCCGCTTTGCGAGTTCGGCATGCTCGACGACCCCGCTGCTGCCGAACCAGAATCGAAACTGCAGGGCAATCAGCAGCACCACTCCCATCACCACCAGGAATCGCATCAGCGGCGAAACTCGGCCCGACCGAGATAGCTTGCGGCGCTGCCCAGATGTTCCTCGATGCGCAGCAGCCGGTTGTACTTGGCGACCCGGTCGGAACGCGACAACGAGCCGGTCTTGATCTGTCCGGCGCCCGTCGCAACGGCCAGATCCGCGATGGTCGTATCCTCGGTTTCACCCGAGCGATGGGAGATCACCGTGCTGAAACCGGCGTTCTGCGCCATTCGAATGGCCGCAAAGGTCTCGCTCAAGGTGCCGATCTGATTCAACTTGATCAATATCGAATTCGCGACGCCGGTATCGATGCCGCGCACCAGGATGTCGGTATTGGTCACGAACAAATCGTCACCGACCAGCTGAATCCGCTCACCCAGCGTATCCGTCAACAACTTCCAGCCATCCCAATCCGATTCGTCCATACCGTCTTCGACGGAGAGGATCGGGTAGGTGTCGACCAGGCCGACAAGGTAGCTCACAAATTCTGGCGCATCAAATCGCTGCCCTTCGCCGCGGAGATGGTAAATGCCGTCGGCGTAAAACTCGGATGCCGCACAGTCGAGCGCCAGCGTGACGTCAGTGCCAAGCTCGTAGCCCGCGGCCGCCACCGCTTCCGCAATCGCTTCGAGCGCTGCCTCGTTCGACGGCAGGTCCGGAGCGAAGCCACCTTCATCGCCCACTGCCGTGCTCAATCCACGGTCGCCA
Source organism: Gammaproteobacteria bacterium (assembly GCA_004357385.1). Lineage (GTDB taxonomy): Bacteria > Pseudomonadota > Gammaproteobacteria > Pseudomonadales > Azotimanducaceae > SMWF01. The sequence goes on from SMWF01000142.1 coordinate 22,908, forward strand.
AGCACCTTCTTCAAGGCCTGGAACACCTCGGCGCCGCAGCGCAGCGCTTCCGAGAAACGGGTCATGGACACCGGTTGAATCATGAACTCCTGAATGTCGACGTTGTTGTCGGCATGCTCACCGCCATTGATGATGTTCATCATCGGCACGGGAAGCCGCAGCGGCTGTTCGCCCTGGAACAGGTCGGCCAGATGTTCGTAGAGTGCCTTGCCCGTTGCACGCGCTTCGGCCTTGGCGGCCGCAAGTGACACGGCCAGCATGCCGTTCGCGCCCAGGCGGGATTTGTTGGGGGTTCCATCAAGCTCGCAGAGCCGATCATCCAGCGCCTGCTGGTCGGCGGCGTCCAGCCCCAGCAACGCCTCGGCGACTTCCCCGTTGGCCGCCGCAACGGCCCGAAGGACGCCCTTGCCCCCATAGCGTTTCGCATCGCCGTCGCGAAGTTCCAGGGCTTCCCGGGAACCCGTTGATGCGCCGGACGGCGAGCACGCGCTGGCGACGTAATCACCCGCCACGGTGACATCCGCTTCCACCGTTGGATTGCCACGCGAATCCAGCACTTCACGGGCGCGAACAGCAATGATTTCAGCCAACGGTGTCTTCCAGCAATTCGGTCGATTTCACAACCCGGTCCAACTCGACAAGCGTGCCGAGAAGCGGTTCCATCAGATCGAGCGGCCAGGAGTTGGGACCATCGGAGAGCGCTTCGTCGGGCTTCGGGTGCGTTTCGATGAACAGGCCCGCCACCCCGGCCGCTACTGCGGCCCGGGCCAGGACCGGAACCATCTCGCGTTGTCCTCCGGACACATTGCCAAGCCCACCGGGCATCTGCACCGAGTGCGTTGCGTCGTACACCACCGGACACTCGGTGTCACGCATGATCGCCAGGCTGCGCATGTCCGAGACGAGGTTGTTATAGCCGAAGCTCGCGCCACGTTCGCATACCATGATCTGCTGGTTGCCGGTGGCGCGTGCCTTGCGCACGACGTGCAACATGTCCGAGGGCGCCAGGAACTGGCCTTTCTTGATGTTCACCGGAATTCCCTGCGAGCAGACGTTCTGAATGAAATTGGTCTGGCGGCACAGAAACGCCGGGGTCTGAATGACCGACACCACGTCCGCGACCTCGTCGAGCGGGGTATCTTCGTGAACGTCGGTGAGTACCGGCACGCCGATATCCTGCTTGACCTTCTGCAGCACCCGCAGCCCCTGCTCCAATCCGGGCCCGCGGAAACTCTCATGGGACGAGCGGTTCGCTTTGTCAAATGACGCCTTGAATATGTAGGGAATTCCGAGCCGCGCA
>SMWF01000015.1 GCA_004357385.1 Gammaproteobacteria bacterium
GCCAACCGTGCGGGCGTATCCGAAGGCATTCTGTTTCATCATTTCGGATCGAAGAAAGGGCTGTTCGTGCGGCTGGCCGAGGACTACGCGCGCGCAGCGTCAGCGGCCACAATGCCCGCAGATCCCGCACAAATGACCGAAGAAACGATCGTGCGAAGTGCCTTCGACTTCGCCGAGTCCAATCCCGCGCTCTATCGAATGCTGATGAAGGCCGGCCCGGAACTCGCTGAGCTGGGTGTCACAGCGCAAAGCGACATTCTTGTCCGTGCCATACAAGAGAATCTTGAGCGCGGCATGGCGCACGGCCAGATCCGGCGCGGCAACGCAGAAGTCATGGCCCAACTGCAATTTGCGGTGGTCGATGCAGCCTACAAAGCCTGGCGCAGTCAGGGTGATCCTGCGCGCAAAGAAGATTACATCGTGGAGGCGATCAACTGCATGAAAGCAATGCTCGCCCCCGCAACACCTCACCAACCGCAGCCTGGTTCCCAGGCAGACAAACAAGGAAAAGACCTATGAGCGAAGCAGCCATCAGCGAAAAACCATTTTGGCTTTCCGGCAATTTTGCCCCGACCTATGACGAAGTAACGGAAACGAAGCTCGAGGTTACCGGCAGCATTCCTCCCGAGCTCAACGGCCGTTACCTGCGCAATGGCGCCAACCCACAAACAGGCGAAACTGCGCATTGGTTTTTGGGCAACGGCATGATTCACGGGGTCGAGCTCAACAACGGCAAGGCCAACTGGTACCGCAATCGGTACGTGCGCACGCCCCTGCTGGCAGACCCGGGCGCGGATCCCATGAGCGTACTGGACGATCGTTCAAAATCTCTCGCCAATACCCACATTGTTAGTCATGCGGGAAAGATCCTGGCATTGGAAGAAGGTCACTGGCCGTTTGAACTGTCGTCGGACCTGGAAACCATTGGCGCTTACAATTACAACGGCAAGCTCGAAACCGGTATGACGGCGCATCCAAAAGTCTGCCCGGAAACAGGCGAGCTTCTTTTCTTTGCCTACGGTATGACGCCGCCCTATCTGACCTACCACCGCGCGTCTGCCGCCGGCGAGTTGGTGCAAAGCGAGCAAATAGAAGTAAAGGGCGCCACCATGGTGCACGACTTCAACATTACTCGTAACTATGTGATCTTTATGGATCTACCACTGGTTTGGAATTTCGAGAACGCCGCGAACGCCGGCCTGCCTATCCAGTGGAGTGACGAATACGGCGCGCGGTTGGGTGTGATGCCGCGTAACGGGTCCAACAAGGATGTGGTGTGGTACGACATCGATCCCTGCTACGTCTACCATCCTTTGAACGCCTATGAAGACGGCGACGACATTGTGATTGATGTATCCCGCATGGCGCACTCGATGAAGCCAGGGGTTGCGGACGTACCGCCCGTGTTGCATCGCTGGACCATCCACCAGAACACGGGCACGGTGAGTGAAAGCCAGATCGACGACAGGGCCGTGGATTTTCCGCGCGTGCCGGACGCAGTGGTGGGACTGAAACACCGCTACGGCTACCTGGCGGAATTTGGTTCGGGCCTGCCGGTGGCCGTTGCGTTCCGCAAGTACGACATGCAATCAGGCACATCGGAAGCTCACGAGTTGAAGAACGGGCGTGTGGGAGGAGAACCGGTCTTTGTCCCTGCCGCCGGCGCATCGGCCGAAGACGACGGCTATCTGATGAGCTTTGTCTACGACCCCGCCGAGAACAAGAGCGAACTTGTCATTATCGACGCGAGCAATCTCGCAAGTGACCCCGTCGCACGCGTTCACTTGCCCACGCGTGTGCCCGCTGGATTTCACGGTAGCTGGGTGGCCGATCCCGCTTAGCGTGAGCGCAACGCAGGGCGGCTCCTCGCAGCCGCCCTGCTGCGGCTGTCACGACGGACATTGCGGTTGATCTGGTCGGAATGTGCTAAATGGAGGAAAGAAACATGCTGAAATTACACTTTGCGCCCAATTCGCGCGCAGGCCGGATCGTCTGGTTACTCGAAGAACTTGGGTTGCCTCATGAGATCAACAAGATGGCCTTTCATCCAAAGGATCTAAAGTCAGATGAGCATCGCGCCCGTCATCCGCTCGGCCGCGTACCCGTTCTTGAAGATGGTGATGTGAGCATCTATGAGTCTGGTGCAATTGTTGAGTACGTTCTGGAACGTCACAAAAATGGTGGCCTCAAGCCTGCGGTCGAGTCTGCGCAGTATCCAGAATACCTACAGTGGTTCCACTATTGTGAGGGCATGGTGATGCCGCCCGTTAACACCATTGTGGTGCAAACCGTGTTGTTGCCGCCTGAGCGCCGAGACGAAACCGCGCTTGGTCAAGCACAGCGTTTGCTGACCAAGGCCTTGGCGCCGGTCGATGCAGCGCTTGATGGAAAGGATTACCTCACCGGCGAGTTCTCGGGCGCGGATATCATGCTGGGTCATGCGTGCTACATGAGCAATCGACTCGGTTGCGTATCCGACGAAATGGTGAATCTGAAAGCCTACGTAAGCCGGATCGAGGCACGGCCAGCGTTTCAGGTCGCGATTCAAATGCACTAGGCTGCGCTCGCCTGACACTTACCTGAAATTCGGAGCATCTTATGATCACCATCCATGGTTCCCCGATCTCACCGTTCGTCCGGAAAACGCTCGTTTGCCTCATCGAGAAGGGTGTGGATTACGAACTCAATCCGGTCACCCCGTTCCCAGCGCCTGAGTCACACCTGAAAATCTCGCCGTTGGGGAAGATTCCGGCCATGACCGATGGTGAGCTTGCGATTCCCGACTCTTCCGCCATTTGCGGCTATCTCGAGAAACGATACCCGGATCATCCCGTCTACCCAACGGATCCAGCGGATTACGGCCGTGCGCTCTGGTACGAAGACTGGGCCGACAACGAACTGCCGAAAGCAACGGCGGCGCTGTTCTTTAACCGCGTTGCAGTAAAGATGATGAAGCAGGAACCCGATGAAGCCGTGATCCAGCGAATAATCACCGACGTGCAACCACCGATATTCGATTACCTCGAATCTGAAATCGAAGACAGAACCTACCTGCTGGGAGATGATTTCAGCATCGCCGACATCGCCATTACGTGTCAGTTCGTTCAGATGATGTACTCCGGCGAAGCGCTACCCGCTGAGAGTCATCCGAGCATCACGCGCTATGTTACCCACCACATGCACAGAGACTCCTTCAAGGGCCTCATCAACAGTGACCCCTTCATGAAGCTTGATTAGTCGCCCGCCCAGCGACCGTCAGTACGAGGAGAGCGAAATGAAACGATTCATGCTGCTGCATTACGGATTCGAAACACCGACCCCGGAGATTATGGAGGCCTGGGGCAAATGGTTTGAAGCGGTCGCAGACAAGACCGTGGAGCACGGGGGGTTCGCCGCTGCGCGGGAAATCTCGCACAGCGGAACCAAGCACCTACCCATGGGGATGGAATCCATCACCAGCTACTCGATCATCAACGCCGAGAGCCTTGACGATGCAGAAAAGATCGCTCAGGACAATCCATTCATTGCGAGCATTCGGGTCTACGAAATCAGATCCAACCAGCAAGGAGAGACCTGAGTAATGTCCGAGACGCAAGATTTCGTGATGAATCAGACAATGTTGCGCATCAAGGATCCAACGAAGTCCCTGCCGTTCTACCAGGATGTTCTGGGTATGACGCTGCTGGACACGTTCGACTTTCCCGAAATGGAATTCTGTCTCTATTTCGTGGGCTATCCGAGCGAAGAAATACCGGAAGATCCTTCGGCGCGTGCCAAGTGGGTGTTTGAGCAACCGGCCCTACTCGAGCTCACCCACAACTACGGGACCGAATCAGACAGTGCGTTCGCATACCACGACGGCAACTCGGAGCCACGCGGCTTCGGCCACATCGGCATATCCGTACCGGACGTCTACGCGGCTTGCGAACGCTTCGATACGCTCGGAGTCGAGTAGGTCAAACGTCCGGATGACGGCAACATGAAGGGGCTGGCATTCATCCGGGATCCGGATGGGTATTGGGTCGAGATATTGTCTTCGACAGGGCTGCGAGACATGATAATCGGTGAAAGGTGATTTGCGCCCCACAAGCACCTGAGCGGCTCCCACACGTTCATCTTGAGCGGCAAGTTGCAAGTCCGCGACGGCGTGCTCAATGCCGGCGACTATGTGTACGAGCCAAACGGCATGCTGCATGGTGAAACCACGGCACTGGAAGACACCGAATACCTGTTCATATGCAACGGCCCCGTTCTGTTCTTCGCTTCGAAGGGCTCAGGGACAGAGTTAGATCGACGGCTTCACGTACACCTGAGTCAACCACACCAGGTTGTTGTTCTGATACAGCTTGTTGAAACCAGACTCGACGATCCAGTTCTCGATGCGTTCTGGCGCGTGCACGTATGGCCGAAAGTCCGACCGGATGATTATCATCATTAACGCCGCAAGGCCCATCATGAGGCGAACATACCAGCGGTCGCGCGGGTACGTCAGGGCGTAAACGCGGCCGGTCTTGCTCAGCGACGCATGCACCAGCCCGTCCGCATCGGGATAGCAGCAGACCACCTTGTCCAATACCGTGACGTCAGCATCGTGGAGAGAATCCTTGATCTCCATGAAATCACCCTGGACGTAGTCAGTCCTGTTCGAAAGATTGCGTTCGCCTGCCCAGCGGCGCGCTTCTTCAATCATCCTGGACGCCAGGTCGATACCAACAGCAGAGGCGGCCCCTTGCTCCAGCAGGGTCTGGTGAAGATGCCCAACGCCGCTGCCGATTTCAAGAATCGTCGCGTCGCTATAGCCGGCCTGTTCCAGCCCTTCCATCAGTTGTTGCTGGGAGGGTTCGAACCCCTTCTTTTCGAAACGCTTGCGGTACCTGCGGGCGAAAAAAGAAAAGAAACGATTGGCTGAATTCGAATGTGGGCAGCAACAATTCATACGGGGCCCCAAGGGTGGCTAAAGATGAGTTGGCCATTCGCCATAAGATGTGTACCGCGAAATTAACCGGCCTAGAACGCAGTGCCACCAGGCCACTCGCCCCGCGCATCAGCGGTTTCGATATTGAGCTGGCCCGCCAGGCCAGCCGCGCGGTGGATACCGATCTCCTGCATCTTCGGGGACTGCATCATTTCCATCATCGCGCCCCGCGACGGGTACATGGCAATAGCAATCTTATCCCATAGTTCCTCCACCTCGCCGAGCATGAGGCGTTCGACATCGGCGCTGAACATCGGCGCACCGCCGAATTCAGTCAGCAGCTTCGAAACCGCCTCGCCATAGATCGCGTAAGCCTGCGCGCCGGTCAGATCCGACTCGCGCCCGTCCGGATATTCAGCTTTCTCCTTGAATTTCAGGAGATTGATCATGTAGATCGGACCCTCGGGCCCCGCTTCGGCAAAGCCCTGGATCTGTGCGTCGTTCGGGTAGACGCTGTTGTTTACCTGCATGTCTCTGTCTTCCTGTGGTCCACTGGATTCGCCCGGTATGATCGTGTGTATCATCGGGCTCAGCAAGCTTGAGTAACGGGAAGCCCCCTGGCCGTTCGAATGGCCGAACCGTCAGACCATTAGCTGGAGATTCGCCCATGGACATCGTCCGAACGCCTGATCAGAGATTCGAAAATCTACCTGATTATCCCTTCGCCCCCAACTACATCGACGTGGACGACGGCCAGGGCGCCACCCTGCGCATGCACTATCTGGATGAGGGGCAAGGCGAAGTGCTCCTGTGCATGCATGGCCAACCCACCTGGTCGTACCTGTATCGTAAGATGATCCCGCTCCTGATTGGCGCAGGTTACCGGGTGATTGCACCGGATCTCATCGGCTTCGGCAAATCGGACAAACCCACGGATCGCAGTAGCTACACCTACGCCAATCACGTGCACTGGGTCAAAGGATTGATCGAGGCGTTGGATCTGACGGACATCACCCTGGTGGGGCAGGATTGGGGTGGACTGATCGGGCTACGGCTGGTCGCTGAGAATCCTGCGCGTTTTGCGCGCGTGGTGGCCGCCAACACCGGCCTGCCGGATGCCAAAGACATTCCGGACGAGATGGCGCCAAAGTTGCACGAGCTGATGGCGGCTACACCGGCGCTGCCACCGATGGAGATGGCAGCCAAATTGTCGGGGCCTATGGAAGACCGCCCCCCGTTCATGTACTGGGTACGACATTGCGATGCCTTCGAAGACTTCAATCCAGGGTTGTTGGTGAGGATGTCACTCAATAACTGCTCGGACGAAGAGTTTGCCGCCTACGCAGCGCCGTTTCCTTCAGAGGAGTACATGCAGGGCGCCCGACAGTTCCCATCGCTGGTGCCGATCATCCCGGACAACCCGGCGATCCCCGCCAACCGGGCCGCTTGGGCTTTCTTTGCCGAATTCGACAAACCGTTCCTCACGGCGTTCAGTGACTCGGACCCGGTCACCAGAGGCGGTGAAAAACGCCTGATCGAGACCGTGCCGGGTGCGGCGGGACAGAAGCACACCATCATCAAAGGCGGGGGTCATTTCCTGCAGGATGACGTGGGCGAGGAGTTGGCCGCGATCGTGATTGAATTTATGCAAGCGAATCCTTGAATCGACCTTCGCGCCTGCAGCGGTCAATAATTGATCTCAAGGTGCACTCAAAGGGGAGAATGGAATGTCCGAGGCTGTATCGGCACACGCGCAAACCGCCGAGGTGCTCGATGCGCTGATCATCGGCGCGGGGTTCAGCGGGGTCTATCAACTCCACCGGCTGCGTGAGAAAGGATTCTCGGTCAAAATCTTTGAGGCAGGAGCAAGCCTTGGCGGTATCTGGTACTGGAACTGCTATCCCGGCGCGCGGGTAGATTCGCATGTGCCGAACTATGAATTTTCGATCAAGGAGGTCTGGGAGGATTGGACCTGGTCCGAACGATATCCCGGCTGGGATGAACTGCGCCAATACTTTGCCCACGTAGACAAAAAGCTCGATCTGTCCAGGGACATCCAGTTCAACACCTGGGTCAGTGGCGCCGAGTTCGATGAACGGAACAATCAATGGATCGTCCACACCACGGACGGTAAGCAGACCCGCACACGCTTCCTCATTGCCTGCATGGGTTTTGCCGCCAAACCTTACATTCCCGAATTCAAGGGTCTCGAGTCGTTTGCTGGAACCTGTCACCACACCGCTCACTGGCCTCAGGCAGGTCTGGATATGAGCGATAAGCGGGTGGGCATCATCGGCACCGGCGCCAGCGGCGTTCAGGTCGCGCAGGAGGCGGCGGCGGTTGCGTCGCAGCTGACGGTTTTTCAGCGCACGCCACAGATGGCGCTGCCTATGCAGCAACGTAAGCTCGACGCAGAGACACAACAAAGTCGGAAGCCATCCTATCCTGCCCTGTTCAGGCAGCGGGCCGTGTCCAGTTCCACCTTGTTCGACGTCGTTGCCGATGAGCGCTCGGCAAAGGAAGTTTCGGAAGAAGTGCGCGAGGCAATCTTCGAAGCCGCATGGCAAAAAGGCGGCTTTCAGTTCTGGTTCGGCACGTTCAGCGATATTCTGTCCGATGAGGAGTCGAACCTTCTGGCCTATGAGTTCTGGCGCGACAAGACCCGGGCGAGATTGAACGATCCGCGGTTACAGGAACAACTGGCGCCGATGAAACCGGTGCATCCGTTTGGCACCAAAAGGCCTTCGCTGGAACAGAATTTCTTCGACATATTCAATCAGACGAATGTCGATCTCGTGGATCTGCGTGAGTCGCCAATTCAGAGGATCACGCCCACGGGACTTGAGACCTCGGCAGGTGCCCACGAGTTCGACATCCTGGTGCTGGCAACAGGATTCGACGCCAGCACCGGAAGCTTCACGCAGATCAATTTAATCGGCAGCGGCGGCAAACGCCTGGGTGATGTGTGGTCAGACGGTGTCAGGACCCATCTTGGCTACGCCATACCGCATATGCCCAATCTGCTGATGCTGTATGGCCCGCAAAGCCCCACGGCGTTCTGCAACGGGCCGACCTGTGCTGAGCTTCAGGGAGACTGGGTGGTCGAGTGCCTGTCGTATCTGCGGGATCACAATCACACCCGGATCGAGGCCACGGAGGAGGCCGCAGCCGGCTGGGCCGCACACATCGCGGAACTTGCGGAAGGCACCCTCTTCCCACGGGCCAACTCCTGGTACATGGGAGCGAACATCCCTGGTAAACGCCGGGAGATGCTCTTTCACACGGCGCCCCAGGCCTACCTGGAAGAGTGTGAGGCTTCGGCAGCCGCGGGTTATGCGGGGTTCGATCTGAGCTGACGGGGCCCTTTATCTTCGCCTGCTACTCACATGCTGATTTATCCGCGGTGTATGATCGGGGCGATCTCCAGAGGCGGCGCGGCTGTCGCCGACGTCAGCTGACCGTTCCGCGAACGCTCCATGGATGCAATGGCGTCTTCGCAGGATATGGGCTCAAGTCGAGCACGGCGCACGGAATGAGTGACCACTCCGCGTTCTTTCTCCAGCGTCAACATCAGTTCTTCGCTTGCCGCCAGGCTGATCTGCACCTCGTGGGGCGGCACGCTGTCGAGCTCAACCCGGTAGTCGCCCATCGGGAGGAACATCGGGTCGTTGGAACCGAGGACGCTCCGGGCGACCACGGTTTCTTCTCGCCACACACGAAAACGCGTCCCAACGGTCACTTCGAGGGCCCTTCTGAGCTCCGCGGCGCTGTTCGCCGACAGATAGAGGCCACCGGATGCCTCGGCGATCGCCCGGAGCCTGGCGCCGTCCTCATCGGCTGCATTGTTCATGCCGAAGCCGATTACGTGAATCATGATGCCCTGCTCGCGAAGCTCGCGAGCCGCCGCAACCGGATTCCCGCCGCAGCTCTCGATACCGTCGGTCACCAACACCAACGCTCGCTCGCTGTCGAGCCCAGCGAAGTCACCCGCGGCCTGGCGAAGCGCATAGGCGATGGGCGTCTGCCCCCGCGGTCGCAGACCCGCGATTGCCCGACGGATGGGCGCCCGACTCTGCGCGCCGAAACCTACGAGCAACGCCGAGTCCGTACAGTTGTTCTCGACGCTGGGGCTGGCGTTGCCGTACGCCCGCAGCGCGAGGTTCAGGTCGTCGGGGAGCCAGGTCGAGGCATCGTGTAGTATTTCCTGGGCAACGGCCATCTTCGACTTGCCGTTGATCTGTCCCCACATGCTTCTCGACGCATCCACGACAATTTCAACGGATCGTTCGTTCAGGGACAGCGCCGGCTGCCCTTCATTCAGGGCGACCACCTTCAACCTGGCACAACTTGCGTCACTCACGTTCACCGTGACGACGGACTCTTTGGTCTGTTCGTCCAGGCTGGTCGCCACTGCCACGATCCGATTCTCACCCACCTGGAGGGGTAGCGTGGCTGTGAACGTTCCGCCTGCCAGCCGTGCGGTGACCGGTTCCGAGCCGTTGACGCTCAACGTGACGTGGTCCACGCCCGTCGTACGAAGGTTCAAAAAGGCCTCGGGTAACTTCGAGGGGTCTAACACCCAGACGAAGCTGCCGCCGGTAGCCGCGGCAATTTCCTCGAGAAGAAAGCCACCCTTCAGATTTTCGCCAAGCAGCATGGTCTGAATCGCGACCCCCTGCGATTGGGCTTGTGCGGCCGCTGCGCGTGCTTTCTTCTGGTTCGACATCCCGTCCGTAAAGAGCATGATGACTCGCGATGATTCCGGTCGGCCGTTCCGCTTCAGCTCGTCGAGCGCGGTAAGAATCCCGGCGGCGAGGTTGGTTCCGCCCGATCGTTTCAGGTCCAGCAGCGCCTGAACGACGTCACGTCGGTCCGACGTCAGGGGTTGAGTCAGTTCGCTGTCGCTACTGAAGGCAATGACGCCAATTTGCGTATCGCTTTTCGGCGAAAGGCTCTGAACCAGGCCAACGGCTGCGATGGTGCGATATTGGTCCGGATCCGTACGACGCAGGCTCGATGAGGTGTCCAGCACCAGCATCATGTCGATGAACCGCACGCCGCCGATGGTCGAGGCAACCCCTTCGACCTCCACGGAGAGCTCTCCGCCAGTCGAGACGAGATCCGTTGACGGCGAATGAATCTCGACCCTCAACTCGCCGGGGTCCAAGGCCGCCAAGCCCCTATCGGCGGCCGTCGCGTTACCACACACCAGGACAATAAGTGTGACTATGAGAGCGTTTCGCATGGCACGAGCTCCTTGATTCAAACCTACGCGCGCACCACTAAACGAGGCTCTAACCACAATCCGTGTTGGTGAATAGGCGTACCGGGTTTAAATCATAAGAGCGCGCAGCACCAGAAGGTGGACGTGGTGCTCACCCTGAGAGTCTTACGCGCCGAAAACTCGAACTGGTGCACCAACGGGAGCCCGCATAGTAAGCTCTGACACCTTCATCCCGCACGCGCACTGCTCTGAGGAAACAAGGACATGAAGCCTGTCTGTCTAGTGATTGGTGCCGGTGCAGGCATCGGTGGCACTGTCGCAACGCGCTTTGCTCAAGAGGGGTATCACGCCGTCCTGTGTCGCCGCAGCGACAAAGACGGCCTGAACAACATGGTCGAGGCCATTCAGAACAAAGGCGGCTCAGCATCGGGCTTCCTGCTCAATGCCGTCGACGACGGCAGCATTGAAGAAAGAGTGGCTGCCGCAGAGTCCGACATCGGTCCGATCGAAGTCGTGGTCTACAACCTGGGTGCGCAAATCGGCGACCGAACGCTTAAGGATACAAGCTACAAAGCCTTCGAAATGGGCTGGCGCCTGGGCACTTTTGGACTGTTTCGTCTTGCATCCGCCGTGTGTCCGCACATGGAAGAACGCGGCAAAGGGACGATCCTGGTGACCTCAGCGACCGCGGCCGTGCGAGGCAACGGCGGTCAACACTCTCACGCAGCTGCCATGGGCGGGCGGCGCATGCTCTGCCAGACCCTCAACGCCGAGTTTTCATCCAAGGGCATCCACGTCGCTCACATCATCATCGATGGGGCCGTAGATGCGCCCGATACGCTGGGGAAAATGCTCGGGCCTGAGCGATTCCAGCAGCTGAGAGAGACGCGCGGCATGGAGCATGACGGGCTTCTGCTCCCCGCCGAGATCGCGAACACCTACTTCCACCTCGCCCA
>SMWF01000003.1 GCA_004357385.1 Gammaproteobacteria bacterium
GCGGATCGCGCAACACCGGAGGCACTCGCCGATGCCGCGACCGAGATGGGCTGTAAGAGCGTAGCGTTTACGTACAACGATCCGGTCGTCTTTCTCGAGTACGCCATCGATGTGGCGGATGCGTGCAGGGCGGTCGGCGTCAACGCCGTGGCGGTCACGGCAGGCTATATCGATCCCGCGCCGCGCATCGAGTTCTTTGATCACGTCGACGCCGCCAACGTCGACCTGAAGGCATTCACCGAGCGCTTCTACCACAAGATCTGCGGGGGACATTTGCAGCCCGTGCTGGAGACTTTGGAGTATTTGAAGCACGAAACCGATGTGTGGTTCGAGCTCACGACGTTGATCATTCCCGGCGAAAACGATACGGAAGCCGAGCTTCGGGAGATGACGCAGTGGGTCGTTGAACACCTGGGTCGGGACGTGCCAATGCACTTCACCGCGTTTCATCCCGACTGGAAGATGCGCGATCTACCCAACACGCCGCCCTCGACACTTACGCGCGCGCGGCAGATCGCAATCGAAAGCGGCGTCCGCTACGCGTTCACCGGCAACGTGCACGATGCCGCCGGATCGAGCACATATTGCGCGAGCTGTGGGGTGCGCGTCATCGAGCGCGACTGGTATCAGCTCGGCGAGTGGCGCCTTGGCGCAACTGGTCGCTGCGACGCGTGCGGCGCCGAGATTGCTGGACGTTTCGATGTCGCTCCTGGATGCTTTGGCGCGCGCCGAATTCCGATTCGTGTGCACTGATCCAGCCGGAACCCTGGAAACCTTGCCATACCGTGGATCGACAACTACCGCGAAAGGGCATCGAACCAGGTACGGATCGGTCCGAGCGCACTGAGCGCCGACTCCTCGTGTTCCAGTGCGCCCACGCAAACGGCTTCCACGGGTGCGCCCAGGGCACTCATGCGCCGAGCAGTTTCGATGGCCTCGCGGGGCGGAACGTCCTGATCGTTGGTACCGTAGTACAGCCGCAGCGGACTCCGCGGCACCCAATCGTGTACCGAGTTCGCGGCCAGCGCGTCGCGCAACCAGGATCCCCGGCCCGCGTCATAGGCGGCCAGGAAGTCGTCGCGAAACATCAGTCGTGGTCGATCCGGCAGACCGGCATTGACCGCGTCGTCGTCATGATAGCCATCGAACAGTACTTCAACCCGCTCATCGTAGGGGCTACGCAACACGGAACTCCGGGAGCGCCCGTAGATCCGCGCATACGTGTCCACCAGGTAACCGAGATAGACCCGATGTGAATTCGCGCCGCCCCGCAGTGCCACAGGGAAACTAATGGCGGCGAGATCGTACGGACCTGCGGCTGCCGCAGTCGCGCGCACCGCGAGGTCCGGCACGGGCTCCCGCTCGAGTGCGCGATGCGTTGCCAGCGCGACATGGCCGCCCTGGCTCGCCCCCAGCAGGAACAGCTTTTCGGGCCACGCGACGCCAAGCAGGTCGGCGAGCTGATGGGCCGCCCGCAACGCATCAATCACGGTTTCAGCCGTGCTGTTCGCATGCAGGAATGGATGCGGACCAGGGCGGGTCCCAAAGCCCAGGTAATCCGGGGCTACCAACAGGTATTGCGCACCCGCGAACGTCGCGCCCACGAGCTTTCCTTCGAGGGTCGGTACCGACGGCGCGAGACGCCGATCGGTACGGGTTCCGTGCATATACGCCACCACCCCCCTGACCCGTTCAACTGCAGGCACACCCACCAGTGCGGTAGCCTGCGCGGGCTGATCCGCGGGATCGCGGGTCCAGTAGCCGATTCGGTACAGCGTCATGGAGCTGCGCACCTCTAGCCCCGCCGGAGCCCCGGCAAACCAGAGCCCCAGACGCAGAGTCCAGGCGGGGTACGAGCGGATTCGAGCGGCGCTAAACAACGCGCCGGGGCGGGCGTCGAGCCGTTGGACCTCGATGGGCCTGTTGGTCGCACAGCCCGCAAGCACCGCCACGAAAACGAACCCGAGGGACCACGCAGCCGCTATACTGGCGCGTCCAGCCCGCGAACCGGCGGTTGCGATGGCGCTGCTCGCTTCCTTCATCACGCGATACCCCCTGCAGAGCGCGTTTCTGGTCTCCGCCCTGCTGCTCGCCGGGCTGGCGGACGGTCTCAGTCTTACGGCTTTGCTGCCGCTGCTGCAACTTGCGTTCGACACCCCGGGCGACGACTCCGAGCTGGCCCAGTTCGTGCGCGATACCATGGCCCAGTTCGAGCTGTCGCCGTCCATCGGTACCCTGCTGATCGTGATGCTGATCGGTGTTTTCATCAAGAATACGCTGGTGTTCGTATCGACTCAGCGCATTGGCTACATCGCCGCGGACGTGGCGACAGAGCTGCGTATGAACCTGCTGCGCGCCGTCACCGCGACGCGTTGGCAGTATTACGTCAGTCAGTCAACCGGGGAGCTCGCCAATTCCATGGCGACCGAGGCCCTGCGCGCATCCAATGCGTACGTTTACGCGGTTCGGCTGTTCGCGGTGCTGGTCGAGACGCTCGTCTACGCGGTCGTGGCCGTGCTCGTGTCGTGGCAGGCGACCCTGATCTGCTTCGCCGCGAGCCTGGTGATTGTCTCCGTGTCGCAGATTCTGGTTCGCATCAGCCACCGTGCTGGAATCCAGCAGACCGAGTGGTACCGAACGCTGCTCGGCCGGCTGACGGACGTGTTGCAGTCCGTCAAACCGTTCAAGGCAATGGGCCGTGACCACATCGCCGAGGACGCGCTGGAGGATGACACCCATCAGCTGCGCCGTGCGCTCAAACAGGAGGTATTGGGCAATTCGGCACTCGAGGCGGGTCAGGAACCGATGTACACCTCGGTTGTCGCCGCCGGTATGTTCGTCGCCCTGGTGCTGTTTGACTTGGACCTCGCAACGGTGACCTTCATGGTTCTGATCCTCGCGCGACTGCTGAAACGAATCGGCAAGGTGCAGAAGATCTACCAGCGGATGATGGTGTGTGAAAGCGCCTACTTTGCCATTGAGGCCTCCACGAACCGCGCCCTGCTGCAGGCGGAAGTTACGGATGGGTGTGCCCCACCGGTATTGGAACGAAGCATCGAGTTTCAGGGCGTCAGTTTCGCGTACGGCGAAAACGTCATCCTCGACAGAGTCGATTTCGCGATCGAAGCCGGTACATTCACCACCATGGTCGGCGACTCAGGTGCCGGCAAGACCACTGTCGCCGATCTGATCATCGGCTTGATCAGGCCGGACACCGGGCGGATCAGCATCGACGGCGTCGACCTGGAGACCATCGACCTGCGTGCCTGGCGGCGCCAGATCGGCTACGTTCCACAGGAAAATCTCCTGCTGCATCGCAGCGTGCTGGCCAACGTCACCCTCGGTGACGAATGCCTCAGCGACGCTGACGCCGAACAGGCACTGCGCGATTCCGGCGCATGGACGTTCGTCAGGCAGATGCCGGACGGCATCCACACCATCGTGGGTGAACGGGGCACGCGATTGTCTGGCGGACAGCGTCAGCGCGTCATGATCGCCCGGGCACTGGCTCACCATCCACGACTACTGATCCTGGACGAAGCGACCAGCGCACTCGATCAGCGCACCGAACAAGATATCTGCGCGACGCTTCGCAGTCTCGCCGGTCCCCTCACAGTTGTCGCGGTTACTCACCAACGTGCGCTTGCCGATGCCGCGGACCAGGTGCTGCGCCTGACCAACTGCAAAGTCAGGCCGGCCGGCCTGCGACTACAGGCAACCTGAACCAACTCCGGGACCCTAGTGGCCACAGCCTTTCTCTAGCTTGCGTATGAAGCCCGGCTTATCCCTCTGGATTAGCTTCAGTGCGTCAGGGTCGACGTTGGGTGCTCCATCGTAGATCGCTCCCCAGCATACCAATTCCACCAGGAGAGGGATCAGTCCGACACCCTTCTCGGTCAACGTGTACACGATCTGCCGCCCATTCTCGGGATCCTGCTGCTTGGAGATGATGCCGATGAGGTCTAGTCGATTGAGTCGATCGGTCAGGATGTTGGTCGCGATGCCTTCGTCCGAGGAGAGGAATTCCTTGAAGTAGCGCTTTCCCACGAAGACCATGTCGCGCACGACGAGTAGGCTCCACTTGTCACCCAACACATCCAGTGAGGAACTGATCGGGCAGCCGGAGCGTCGCTGGTTCACGTCGAACGCCATCGCCTTTTCTTTCTAACTTTGATCACTTGCAGTGTGCCAGTGATTGAGGCATGATGCAATCGCTTGCACATCGCAAGTGGTGTGAAAGCAGGCACGCGATAGGAGCTCGCCATGAAGAGGGACTCACGAGTACAGGAACTCATTAGGAAAGCCCCGAACAAGGGAGTCGCAACGATTGGGGAAGAACGCAAGATGTTCCTGGACGCGGCGTTCGAGGAACACTTCGGAGCTGAACTGGCAGGTGACTTGCCGGCGATCAACGCCAGCTACTCAAAGGACGGCGGGCATCTCAACTTCAACGGTGTCCGTTACGAATCGGAGGAAGAGCTGACAGCCTTTCACAAGGGCTTCGGCTTTAGCAACGAAGGCATGCTCTCGGGAATTGGTGGCGACATTACCCACATTACCTACACGCAAGAGAGCATGGTCGTGGAATACGCGCTTCGCGCCACGATAGAGATCGATCTCCCCGACGCGCCGAAAGGTCGATCCGTGGGCGTTCCGATGTGTGTGGTCTATGAGTTTGACGAGGCAGGCAAGTTGACATCCGAACGGGTGTATGCCGACTCGGCTGCGGTGCTGCCGAAGCGGTTCCTTCCAATTTGATCGCGACGGCGAGGAGAGGACGATGGCGTATCGATTGTTTTATTGGGCCTTACAGGGACGCGGCGAGCAGGTTCGGTTGCTACTCAACGAGCTAGGCCAAGAATACGAAGACATCCACGTCGTCAAAGACGACAACTTCACAAAGATGAAGCGAGAAGGTCCCGGTACATTGTCGTTCGGGTCCGTTCCCATGCTTCAGGATGGCGATTTCACGCTCGTGCAAGGCCCTGTGATCATGAATTATCTCGGTCGCAAGCACGGGATCATGCCGAGCGACTTCCAAGCGGCCGCCAAGACGGAGGCCATGGTGTTGGGCGCAGAGGACATGCGGATGGCGTATTTTCGTCTCCTGGGTGATGACGACCGTGCAGCAGACCGGCGGTCAAAGTTCGTCGAGGGTGATTGGCGTGACCGTTGGCTTTCGGCCTGGGACGGACTACTCGACCTCAATGGCGACAACGGCTACCTGGTGGGATCGTCTCTGACCCAGGCAGACCTCGCTGTCTGGGACGCACTGGATGCCATCGTCAACAGGATTGAAGGTGCCGGGTTCGGTGCGTTCGGGCGAGTGGAGAAGTTCTTCGAGTCCATCGGTATGCGCCCCGCGATCGCCGCGTACCTGGCATCTGATAAGCGACTGGGTAAGAAGCGCTAGCCGGCCAGATCTCCTCGACCACGATCACTCGCGTGCAGCAGTCCTATGGCAACCCTATACTCGCCGCTCCTTCGTGGGGAGTGATCAGACGTGACCATTCGCGACTACGACCCCGAGCGTGACCTCGAAGCGGTTACCCGCATCTGGTTCGAGATCGGCTGGTTCAAGAACGAGCGCCAGGCCAAATACATGGACGCGTTTATCTCCGCAGGGCGCGCCATAGTCGCGGATATCGACAACGAAGCCGAGTGCTTCGTGCACGTCACGGAGGGTACGATCCGGCATCAGAGCGTCGACCTGGACCTTGCGGCGGTCACCGCCGTGACCACGAGTCGAATCGCCCGAAAAACCGGCTTTGCGAAACGTCTCACGGCTGCGTCACTCGCCAATGCAGCAGAGTCAGGCGCCGCGGTGTCGGTGCTCGGCATGTTCGACCAAGGCTTCTACGATAAGGTTGGTTTCGGAACGGGTGCATACGAACAGATCGCCGTATTCGATCCCGCATCGCTGACCGTAGCCAACGGCTTCCGTCCACCCAAACGACTGAATTACGATGACTCGGCCGATATGCATCATGCGTTGCTCAATCGCCACCGAAGCCACGGAGGGGTGACGCTCAGCCCGGCCGATTTCTTCAAAGCTGAGGTTGGGTTCACCGACAACCCGTTTGGCTTCGGGTATTACGATGGCCCTGATGGCACGTTGTCTCACTTCATCTGGGGCAACGCCGAAGGCGAGCATGGGCCGTACAGCGAAAAAGCCATGGCCTACCAGAACGCCGAGCAGTTGATGGAGTTACTCGCGCTGATCAAGTCCCTGGGCGACCAGGTGTCGTCGTTTCGCATGCTCGAGCCCGCTGACATTCAGCTGCAGGACCTGCTCAAGCAGCCGTTCAGACACAGAAGAGGAACGGCGGGTTCCAAGCATGAAAACAAGATCGACAGTACGGCGTATTGGCAATTGCGCATACTTGACCTCCAGACCTGCCTCGCGAATACGGTTCTCGACGGACCGACCACACAGTTCAACCTGACACTGACCGATCCGGTGATCGATCACCTGGATGACGGATCGAACTGGAGAGGCATCGGCGGCGAATACACCATCACGCTGGGTTCGGAATCGAACGCGACTCCGGGTACCAGGAAAGGCCTGGCGACGCTGTCAGCCAGCGTTGGTGCGTTCAGTCGCATGTGGTTCGGCGTAAGAGCCGCCTCGGGCCTTGCGATCACGGACGAACTGCGCGGCACCCCGGAACTGTTGTCGCAACTCGACGCGACGCTACGTCTGCCCCAACCGCATTTGGGGTGGGATTTCTAACGCAGGCTCAGTTGGCAGAATGCTCCTTTTCGAGCATCAGCTTCAGACCGGCCGTAATCCGCTCTTTGGCCGTTTCGGTGTGCTGACCCCTTTCCAGGGATGCGATGCCTTGCTCCAGACGGAATCCCGGTATCGTCACCTGCACCCTCTGAATCGCCGCCTGTGCCGCGTCCGTCTCGCCGAGCAGGGAGAGCGCGTTGGCCTGGACGAGACAGGCAGTGTAATCGTGTGGCGACCAAAGCTCCCAATCTTCAGCGTGGGGAAGCGCCTGCTCATAGTCGCCAAGAATAGTATAGGCATATGCGAGCCCCAGATGATTGGGACCCAGGTCTTTGGGCGCCTTTTCCGCGAGCTCTTCATAAATGGACTTGGCTTCTTCGGCCTCACCGGCGCGCAGCAGGACATTCGCCAGCGTCACCGATGAAGGTGCAATGGGTGCAAGGGCGAGCGCCTTTCTCGCGAGCGAAATGGAACGCCGCGTCTCGCCGAGATTCATGTAGGTGGTTGCGGCAATGGCGACTACGGCCGCGTTTCTGGGTGCGAGCCTGAGCGCGGATTCGATCTCGGTGAGCGCCTGCTTGCGATCCGCGTCAGGATCTTCGCTGAATTCAGCAATGAGGTCCTGCGCAAGCACGTCAGCCAGGCGCACATGGGCAACGCCCGACGAAGCATCCAGTGCGATGGCACTTCGGATCAGGTTTTGCCGCCGTTCCCGGCCTTCCCGGTGATTCGTCGGGCTCGCAGCAGCGAGCGCCAGGAGACCCCACGGACCCAGTTCATCCCGAGGCGTGCGGAGGATGCGCTGGAAGTTGTCGTTGCCACCAGCGGACGCAACCGCATTACTGATCTTCAGCGTGAGACTGTCCTGTGCGGTACCAATATCCTCGATGGGTTCATTGAAGGTCTCCGTCCAGATATGGCCGCCCGTCTCGGCGTCGATTAGCTGGGCAACCACTCTGATGTTACTGCCCACCTTCCTGAGGCTACCTTCCAACACATAGCGAACGGAAAGTGTCCGGCCTACTTCACGGACATCGGACGCCCCTCCCTTGAACTGGGAACTCAAGTTTCTGGCCGTCACGAAGAAGGTCGGGTTCTGGGCAAGATGCGTGATGATGTCTTCGGTCATACCCTCCGCAAGTCCGAGAAGCGCTGGATCGTTGGTCAAATCGTCCAAGGGAAGGACCGCGAAGGAGGGACGCTCCTCACCCTTTGGGCTGGCCGGCGCCTCCGCTGCACCCCGGATCGACCCGAGTGCGTGACGGATACCCTGAAGCAGGCTTTCCAGATCGGCGCTGGTCTGATCGTGCGGTGTCCAGCCGATGAGCCTTGCAGCCTGGGTCCGGCGAAAGGCGAACGGCAACTCGATGTCGTCCAGAAGAACAGGGACCAGGATGTCTTGATCCAGGCCAAAAAGCGCTTCACGCCGCACCCAGTCCGAAGTCACCGAGGCTTCGGTCCAGACGACCACGACGCAGGCGGACTGTGCAAGCGCCTGCTCGATCATGTCGTCGAAACTCGTGCCGGGAACGATATGCCGGTCCCACCAGACGGACCAGCCCTGGGCCTCAAAGGACGAAACGAGGGGAGCGACACGCAATCGGTCATCGCTCGCATAGCTGAGAAAAATGTCCGTCACAGACCCACCTCGGGCACGGGAAGTCGCGTCTCGCCCAAGATTAGGAAACTAAGCTTCGGCCGTGCTCGGGCCGATCATTGTTTTGACTTCGGTGATGCGTGTCACGGGGAATCCACTCTTTTCGGCATGTTCCCTGATGATGTCTTCATCCCTGGCCATATACACGCAGAGGGTCATGTCGTTGACCACATAGGACTCGACCCACTGGATGTCGGGACCCAACTCTTCGAGCACGGCGTTCGATCTCTGTGATGCGGCCTTCAGTTCCTCAGGACTTGAATCGCCAATGCCCGGTATGGCTCTTTCAATCAGGTATTTTTTCATCGCCTCCTCCTGGTTCCACAAGTATTGCAAACCCCCATGGTGTCCGCAAAACGGAGCAGAGTCTATCATCCACCGCAGACATGCCTGAAATCACCGCCGCGACGGACCGACCGAGGTTCACGTTAGCTCCCCACGGCGCGGCCGCACGCCTGATGCTGGCGGTTCTCACAAGCGCGGGAATCTTCTACGCCAATCTCAGCCCGGTGATCGTGAGCGGGCTCATTGGCTACCTTGGATTTTCGAACGACGACGCCGGCTTTGTGATGGCGGCAAACACTTACGGCGCGGCGGTTGGCACGCTCCTGGCCATCGCCCTCATCAAGCGGGCCCCGTGGCGCCCAACGGCGGCGTTCCTGCTCGTCACGCTGATCATCCTCGACCTGATGACCATCGGCGTAACCAGTCCTGCCGCACTGATTGGCATGCGGTTTCTGCACGGCTTTACGGGCGGCGCCACGATGGGCCTCGGCTTCTCGGTGATCGCGCGGATGCAGCATCCCGAGCGCACGTTCGGTTTCGTGATCCTGGTACAGCTCGGCGTGGGTGGTGCGGCCATTGCCTGGTTGACGCCGCTGCTGCCGTCATTGGGTCCCACCGTGGTCTGGTCGGCGCTCGCGATATTCAGTGGCTTGGCGCTCTTGACGTTACCCTTTCTCGATAGGTATCCGATCTCGGGCAGTACCAACGCCCGGGGTCGGGCCACCCGAAGGGCGCCGTTGTTGGTGGTGCTCACGGCGATGGCTGCGATCTTCCTCTTCCAATCTGGGCAGATGTCGGTGTTCACCTACGTCATCGAACTCGGCCAACACGACGGGTTGGAACTGGGCTTTGTGAGCCTGACGGTGGGCGGTTCGTTCTGGGCAGGAATCCCAGGTGCGTTATTGGTGATCTGGTGGTCCACGCGTTCGGGTCGGCTGCGGCCCATCGCGTTCGGGATCGGGTTAACGATGTTCGCCATCACGATTTTTCTGGGAGGCAACCGTGTCAGCTTCATCGCAGCGAACGTGTGTTTCGGGCTTGCTTTCGCAATCACCATTCCATATTTGTTGGGGCTTGCATCAGCGCTGGACACGTCTGGACAGATGTCTGCACTGGGTGGATTTCTCAGCACCCTGGGCCTTGCCAGCGGGCCCGTCCTGGGCGCGTTGTTGACTCGGGAAAACGGGTTCGACACGTTGATCTACGCGGCATTGATGTTGCTGACCCTGAGTGTGTTCGTGTCGAGCTACCCGGCGCGGTACCTGGACGCGCAACGTAAAACTCACTACGCCGATCGATGAGATTCCTCGACCGTTACCTGCATTTCTCTAGGTAACAGCAACGGGCCATATTGGTTGTATATCGCCACGTCGGCGGCGTCCCGGCCTTGGGCAATGGCGATGCGGGCTCCGGCACCGCGAGTGCTGATCGCGTCGAATGTATTCCAATCATCGCCGACGAACACCTCGAACCACGCATGGATGTCCATTGGTTCGAGATTCTGGAGGTAGCCCACCACGAGGCGTGCAGGTATGCACAGCGCTCGGCACAGGGCGATACTGATGTGCGCGAGATCGCGGCACACCCCTTCGCCCCGTTGGTGTACCTCAGTGGCTGAGACGGGATAGGAGCTGCTCAGTGGGGTGAAGCGTATCGTGCGCCGCACCCAGTCCGTGATCGCCATTACCTGCGCATAACCCGGCGCGCAACCCGCCACGATCTCAGTGGCCATGTCACCGAACCGGTCGGACTCGCAGTAACGGCTGGGCAGCAGATAACCAAGCACCTGATCCGGCAGATCCGGAATCTCGATGAAGGCGGCAGATTCCGACACCGAGGGTCGTTCTGCCACCATGACGTCCGCAGATGTGTTGATTCGGAACTCCCCCACCGGGGCGACCATGCGCTGGCAGAGATTTCCGAATCCGTCCGTAAACTCAACCACCTGCACGGGCGGTGAAAGGCGGTAATCCTCAGCCGCGACCCACTGGCTGTGGTTGCTGCGCGGTCGCAGCATAAACACCATGGGCGTGCTCACCGCGACGCTGAACGAAAGTTCGCAGGATACATGCAACCACGTTTCGCTCATCTTTCGTTCAAGCCGTACTTTAGAATGACCAGAATGTCTGGTTGCAACGGGAGTCGCAATGACCTCCACCGACAAAACTACGAACCGGATCCAGGACACACCGCCTCGACCCGAACCGCTACATGACTTTCGTATGGAAGCCGTGGGATTCGAAATACTCGAGCTGGCGCGGGGCCACCGCATTGAAGCGATGACAGCCACCCAGGGGATAGCGGTTACTTGCAGCGCGGATCGGCCTTCTGGATCTCAGCGATCTGCTCGCGCGTGATCGGAATCGTGTCGCAACCATGTCCTTGCTCGCAGATCAGATCCCATTCCGGTCTGGCCTGGAGGTGGCAGCCAAAACAATTGCCGCCGAACCGATTCACCACATCCACGAAACCACGCTTGCGGATTGACGTGCCTGCCTCGGAAACATCGAGCTCGAAAAACTCCCAATCGCGCGTCGCCGTATTCCAACCCGGCTTGTGCTTGACCATCACTTCGGTGGGTACGAGCTGAACCATCGATCCGGCCGGGTAGGTGCCGCCGGTGGGTGAATGTGCAACCGTAAGCGTGCCTTCCAGATCGCCCAATAGGTTGTCAACGTAGAAGTGGCGTACCCGGGTCATGTCCTGCAGACAAACGAAGTTCTCCGCTTCGACATCGATGCCTGCGCTCGGCACGGCGACGCTTTCTGCGGTAGCGCCAGCGACGAACGTAAACCCGGCCAGCCCAATCGCGCAAGCAGCGAGTACTGGCCTGTCTGTTTTCATTTACGGCGGCGCCGCGAAGTGATGCGCGATCATCTTCGTGCCCTCGAACACCGCCCTATCGAGCACGTTGCGTTCGTCCACGAACACGAAATCGAACTCCTGGTTCTCGTTGACGTCACGGTGAAGCATGACGACGTACATCTCGCCATCGGTGGGCATCGAATCGACCGAGATATGAACGTCCAGGTTCTCGCCGTCCTTCAGGTATGTGGCGCCGACGTAGTCGTCGCCGACCGGACTCCCATCCTTGAAACCGTGCATCACCAGCCAGCCATTGCCGTCTATATGCACTTCGCGGAAGGTGAACGTGGCCTCGTTGCGCGTCGCACCCTCGGTAACAATCCAGTTCGACTCGCCATTGCCGAGGGTGATCTGGGGGGCGTCAACGCCTGCTGGCGCGGCCGTCGCTCCTGCCGCAAGCAGCATTGAAAAGGACAAAAGACGTTTGACCAGCATTGGACGTGGTCTACCTTTTCGATCGCAAGCATCATCGTCTCCCTGTTTCACGGGTCATGCCGGCTGTGCTGCCGCTACGGCAGTCGCGCAACCTCGTTCGATCTAACTCACGATTTTCGTGATGGCTTCGTTCAACACGTTGGGTTCGAATCCCCAGGGGCCGGGCTCGCCCTGAAAGGCGATCGTGCCATCCCGGGCAATGAGATACAGGCGATCCGGCAAGGCGCCATAGGCCTCGGCGATCGCATCGTCGATCTCATCCACCACCACCGGCATGCGAATCGCCAGATTGATGGCACACGATGCCGCGACTTCCACGCGTTCATCGGTAGTGGTCGGATCGTTGACCCGAATGCCTTCATCCCGGTTCGGCGTAACCACCCAGCCCTCTTCCGGGTGCGCTTCGCGGATGTACACCACCAGGAAGGTGACCTTGTGCTGCCACGCTTCCCACATGTCGTGCAATGCGTTCAACTGAACGCGAAACGGAGGTCAGGTGTAGGATCCGAAGATCAGCGCGACCGGTTTCTCGCTGGCCGCCTCGAGCAGGTTGAACATCTGGCCCGTGGCGGTCTTGCGCCCATCGCTGAAGTCGTAAATTGGGCTCGAAAAGTCGTGTGCCGGGCCGCCCTGGACAACCGACGCAGTCGCCAGCGCCTGAAAGCGCGGGTCCGCCATCACGTCCATTGGCGTCTTCGGCGAATCCTCGGGAGTGAATGCCCGCCAATCGAATCCGTCAGGCAGGATGTTCTCGGATTCGCTCATCGATGTCTCCCATTTTCGAATCTTCAAGCGCTCATTGTGCGCGTGAGGTAGAGTGCGGTCGAGACTTCCTGCAGTTGAATCCGAGATTGCCGATGAGACTTCCCGGCATTGCTACGCTCATCCTGACGCTGACGTTCTGCCCGGCAGCGTTTGGTGCAGCACCAGACATCGGGATCGTGGCGCGAATTCACTTCAATACCCAGGTACGCGACTTCACAAAGTCGCGCGCCTTCTACCGGATGCTCGGGTTCACTGCGGGCCGCGGCGGCTTTCCAAAGACCAACACTCACGAGATGGCGCGCTCGCTCGGGATGTACGACCTTTGTACGTACGAATTTTTCGACGCAGAAGTCGTTTCCATCCCCGATAGCTGGGGCCCCGCGACCATCGACATCATCCAGTTCGTCATCCCCTATAACGATGCGCCACCCTACGCGCTGCCCAACCACCTGGGCATGGCCTACGCGGCGCTTCAAACCACCGATCTGGCGAGTGACGTCGCCTTCCTGAAGTCGCAAAAGGTGAAGTTCCTGGCGCAACGGTTCGGGACTCCCGGAAATCAGTTCGTGTTCTTCAAGGACCCCGACGGCGTCCTGTACAAGCTGAGCGAAACGTCTGCTCCCCCTCCTCCAACCGCTGCCCCTCTTCCATCCGCTCCCCCTGGCGATGCAGAGGCTGACCTGCACATCACCGCCATGCCTTACATCGCCTTCAACGTCCGCGACTTCGAGCGCTCGTATGCGTTTTACCGGCGGCTGGGCTATACCGAGACCACCCCGTTGCCGGAAGGCGGGACCCTGGAGGAAGCCCGAGCCTACGGACTGGACCGCCCGTTCAAGATCCGGGGCGCTCAGATGGCCCTGCCCCACGGCGACAAACACGCCATTCGAATCGTGCAGTGGCTTGATCCTTATGATGACGAGCCGCCCTACGCGCCGCCGATCAACCATATCGGCATCGATCGCCTCGCGCTCTACGTGCTGGACCTGGATGCGGCGGTGAAAACGCTCAAAGCCGAGGGCGTGGAGTTTCTCTCCGATATTGCGCCCTGCTGCTCCGGCACCGGGCTGGATGAAACCGGCATCATCAACATCGTCGACCCCGACGGGATCTTCGTTGAGCTGGTTGGGCCGATCGCGGTTCGTGGGCCTCAACCGCCGCCGCAGTGGTGCGCCGCCACATGAGCGACACACCCACCCTGTTCAGTGCAGCCACGCGCCGCTACGTGCTGGGCACGCTGGTCGTCGTGTACACCTTCAACTTTATCGACCGGCAGATCCTCTCCATTCTGCTCGAACCGATAAAACTCGATCTCGAACTCTCTGACACCCAACTGGGGTTTCTGACCGGGTTTGCCTTCGCGCTGTTCTACGCGACCCTCGGCATTCCGCTCGCGCGCTGGGCGGACGCGCACAACCGCCGCAACCTGATTGCAGTATCGCTGGGAATCTGGAGCGGCATGACCGCCCTGTCCGGCGTAGCCCAGAATTTCTGGCAACTGCTCGGGGCGCGCATCGGGGTCGGCGTCGGCGAGGCCGGGTGCAGCCCGCCCGCACACGCGATGCTGTCCGATTACTACCCCCCGAACCAGCGCGCCACGGCGCTGGGGATCTACTCGTTGGGAATCCCGGTCGGCATTCTGTTCGGTTTCATCGCCGGCGGCTGGATCAACGAGTTCTTCGGCTGGCGGGTGGCGTTCTTCGTGGTCGGCATCCCCGGCCTCATCCTTGCCCTGGTGGTGCGTTTTACGGTTCGCGAACCGATACGCGGCATGTCCGAGGGCCGCAGCGCGACCGGCGACCAGCCCGGAATCATCGAGACGTTTCGCTTCCTCTGGGGGAAGCGCTCATTTCGACATCTTGCATTCGGCGGCGCTCTGACGGCTTTCGTGGGCTATGGCGTCGTCAGCTGGCTGCCGTCATTCATGATCCGCTCGCACGGCATGGCTACCGGCGAAATCGGCACCTACCTGGGGCTGATTCTCGGCATTCCCGGCGGTATCGGCATTGCGCTCGGCGGCTACTTGGCCGACCGGTTCGGCGGTCGCGATCCGCGCTGGTATCTGTGGATCGCCGCGGTCGGGCTGATCGCCGGTGTGCCATTCAGCGTAGGCGTCTACCTGTCGGCCGGACCGTACGGCGCCCTGGCCTTTCTGATCCTGCCGGTGGCGCTGGGCAACTTCTATCAGGCAACCACCTTTTCGCAGACGCAAGGGTTGGTCAGCTTGCGCATGCGTTCAGTGGCCGCCGCTGTGCTGTTGTTCATTCTCAACATTATCGGGCTGGGGATGGGACCCCAGGTTGTGGGTTTGCTGAGCGACGCGCTCGCGCCCAGCTACGGTCAGGAATCGCTGCGTTACAGTCTGTTGATCTGCGGCTTTGTGAACATCTGGGCGGCCCTGCACTTCTACCTGGGCGGCAAGTACCTGGCGGCTGATCTTCAGGCAACTGCCGACGAGGCCCGCGTGACGACCGCATAGCGGTGTGGCTGAAGCTCAGAGGTAACCGGCCGCACGCGCGCGCTCGAAGAAATCCTTCCACTGCGCATCGTTCAGCACGTCGGGCTCGCCCAGTTGCCGGGCCAGCACATACTGTCGGCACATGATTTCCAGGCGATGCGCGGCTTCCACCGCGGACGCGAGATCATCACCCCGGCAGATCATGCCGTGATTGCCGAGCAGGCACGCCGTTCGATCGGTCAGCGCGTTCGCCGCGTTCCGGGCGAGTTCGTCCGTTCCAAAGGTGGCATAGGAGACGCAGGGCACATCATTGCCGCCGAAAGATCCCACCAGATAGTGAAACCCCGGCAGCGGTTGGTTGTGGGACGCAACGGCAACGCAGTAATCCGAATGGGTGTGTACCACCGCGCCGGCGGCCGCATGCTGCTGGTAGATCGCAGCGTGCATGCGCCACTCCGACGACGGTTTGCGCTCTCCTGCCCACGCTCCATCCAGCGTCACCTTGACCGCGGATTCGGGTTGCATGCTCTCGGGCGTCGCGCCGCCCGGCGAGATCAACATGGCGTCGGCGCCCAGCCGACAACTCAAGTTGCCGGACGCCAACTCGTTCAAGCCCAGGGAACCAACGTATCGATACTGTTGCGCAAGCGCTACCCGCAGGGCGTCTTCCTCGGCGTTGTCGGCCATCGGGGCTAGCTCCACATATGCGCGCCGCCGCATACGGTGAGCGCCTGGCCGGTGACGTAGCTGCTGGCGTCGGCGGCCAGGAACACCGCCAGCGCTTTGAGATCCTCCGCCTCGCCCAGCCGGCGCATCGGGATCTGCTCATTGGCGCGTTGCGCCGCCTCCGGGTTGTCCCACAGCGCCTGGGAAAAATCCGTCTTGATGAGCCCCGGACAGATGGCGTTTACGCGTATGCCCTTAGGACCGAGTTCCGCGGCGAGATTTCGGACCAGCGCAATGTCCGCCAGTTTGGAAATGTTGTAGGTTCCGAGCACTTCCGAGGGCGCAAAGGCACCGGTGCTCGACGTAATCATGATCGACCCGGACCCTTTCTCGATCATGTCCGGCGCCACCATCTGACACAGCCAGTGATTGGCTTTGACGTTGGTGGACATGATCTTGTCGAAGGCCTCATCCGGGATCTCGGACATCGGGCCGTAGAACGGATTGACCCCTGCATTGCCGATCAGGATGTCGATCGGACCCAGCGCATCGTGCGTTGCATCAACCAGCGCCTGGAGCTGATCCTTGTAGCCCGCGTTGCACGCCACCGCGATCGCGCTCCCCGCACCGCAGGCCTCGTTGATCCCGTTGGCCACCGCTTCGCATTGATCGAGCTTGCGGCTCGATATCACCACCTTCGCACCGTGTTCCGCCAGGGCCTCGGCCATGGCCTTGCCCATGCCCTTCGACGCGCCGGTGAGCACCGCTATTTTTCCTGTTAAATCAAAAAGTTCTGTCGAAATCATATCGTGTCCATGTTGCGTATCAGCCAAACCACCTAGCCAGTACCGCTGCGCGCCCACTAAACTGGCGAAGTCACGCGGCGATGAATCTCCGGTCGTCAGTCTAAGAGAACATGCGAACAAGCTGTAGTGAACATACCTGAGGATCTGCATGGCCTGCGCAGCCAGACCCAACAAACGGCGGCAACCTGATGCGTGACTGCTACGGTCAGGTAGTGAGCACCGACTCCCCCGACGTACTGGCCGGGCTCAACGCCTTCATGGACGAATTCCTCGGCAACGAAGCCACTGCCGGTCGGATCCTGCAGATTGCCAACGCTCACCCGGACTGCGCGATCGCGAACGCCTACGCCGCGTCGCTGATGATGCTCATGGAATCCCCGGCGGGCCACGCGAGGGCGCGCCAATACCTGGCACACGCCCGGGCGAACCTCGCCAACACCACGCCTCGCGAACAACTGGTGATAGGGGCTACGTCCGCCTGGGTCAGCGGCGAGATCATGAAAGCCATCGAGCTGGGCGAGACCCTGGCCGCCGAACACCCTGCCGAACTCGTTGGCGCGAAGCTCTGCCAGACCCATCACTTCAATCTGGGCAACGCACCCGGCATGCTGCGTGTCGCGCAACGTGTCGCCGAGGCGCATCCGGCTAATCCTCATCTGCACGGCATGCTCGCCTTCGGTTACGAGCAGTGTCATCTTTTGAGCCATGCAGAGCGCGCCGCACGGCGGGCGCTGGAGCTGAAGCGCAAGGAACCCTGGGCCCAACACGCACTGGCTCATGTCATGTTGACCCAGGGCCGCACCGACGAAGGCATCGAGTTCCTGAGCGACGTCGCCGACACCTGGGACGGATTGAACTCGTTCATGTACACCCACAACTGGTGGCATCTGTGCCTGTTCTTTCTGGATCGGGCGGCATACGACGAGGTGCTGCAGATTTACGAGGCGCATCTCTGGGGAATCGACAAAACCTATTCCCAGGACCAGATTGGTGCCGTATCGATGTTGCTGCGCCTGGAGTTGCACGGTGTGGACGTGGGCGACCGCTGGCAGGACGTTGCCGATTACCTGGCGGACCGGGTAGACGATCACGTTCAACCGTTTCTGGATCTGCACTACATCTACGGACTGGCGCGGGCCGGGCGCGCAGCAGCCGACGAGTTGCTGCTCAGCATGGAACATCATGCGGCGTCGGCCAACGCAGACCTTCGCGACCGCTGGCGCGATGTGGCCCTGCCCGCAGCACGTGGCCTGGTCGCTCACGCCCGGGGCGCCTACCAAGACGCGTCACGGATGCTCGCGCCGACGATCGGCGCGATGGCCCGGATCGGGGGCAGTCACGCGCAACGCGAGTTGTTCGAACGAGTGTTGCTGGATGCCCAGATCCGCTGCGGAGACCTGGTGCCCGCCCAGCAGAAGCTGGAACTCATGCGCGGCCGCGATGAACGCGCACCGCACGTATGGCGCCAATTACAGAGCGTCTATGAAGGGTTGCAACTGCCGCGGGAAGCGGCCGAGGCGGGCAGGCAGGTCGCCATGCTGATGGATGGGCAGGCAAAAAAGAAAACCCCGCCATAAAGGCGGGGTTTCCCGGTCATCGCTTACGAGAAGCGGCAACCCAAGTCTGAGGCTAAGCGTTTGGCTTCCGGAGCCAGGCCTCCAACCCTAACGGGCCAGCTACCCTTACCTTCCCCCGCCTGCGTAGTCCAGGCCTGTGGCTGATCCTTCGTCGAAACACCTCAAGGGTGTTGGGTCGAAGTCACGGCCAGCGACTTCCGTCGTTTTTTTACGACGCCTTGCTACGTCGCCCCGGAGCAGGATCGATCAATCCCGTTCGAGGATCAGAAAGCTCCCTAGGCTCAGACCTTCCGGCCTCGTCGAATCGTCGACCGTTGCCGGCCTTCCACTCTCTGAGAACCTCGTGCCTTTACCTTGCTCGCTTCTGCTGTTGGCCAACAGCGTCCACGAACGCGGTTACTTCCCTTGAGCCATCAGCGCCTGGCGATGACCCCGGCCCCGGCGTGGGCCTCCTCGGTTTGCTTTTCTGGGTGTCTGTCGCCAGCCACCTTTCCAAACAACCGTGAGAGTTATCCTACTCCGCGCGGCGCAACTGACCAGTGAAACAGGCGCATTCGGCGGTGGATATGCTGTGGATGAACCGTGGATTTCCCTGGGACTTTCTTGTGGACAACTGACGGTTCCGGGATTTCCAACGCCTCGCCCATTGCAACGTCTTGAATCGAAAGAGAAAAACCAACATGCGCGAAACTCATGCAGGATTCGATGGCAGCAATTCTTTACGGAATGCGATCCGGTAGAACGACGGGACCGCCAGCAACGTCAGCAAGGTCGCGAATGCCAGCCCCGCCATGATGGTCACCGCCATCTCCTTGAAAAACGCATCGGCCAGCAACGGCGCCATCCCGGCGATGGTGGTGCCCGCAGCCAGCATCACCGGGCGCAGCCGGCTGATGCTGGCAATAGCCACGGCATCGATGTTTGCGCCATCTTCGGCCACGCGACGGTCGATCTCGTCGACCAGTACGATCGCGTTCTTCAGCAGCATGCCCGACAGGCTCAACATTCCCAAGGTGGCCGGGAAGGTGAAGGCCATGTCGGCCGCGAGCAGGCCAATGACGACCCCGCAGATCGACATCGGGACGGTCAACCAGATAATCAACGGCTGCCGCAGCTTGCCGAACATCAACACGCTGGTCAGAAACATCAGGCCAAAGGTGAGCGGAAGTTTGGTGCCGAGGGTAGCCTGGGCATCCGCCGAGCTTTCGTACTCTCCGCCCCACTCCAACGCATAGCCCGCAGGAAGATCGAGTTGCTCGACCTGGGGTCGGATCCGCTTGAAAACCGCGTCGGTGGTCTCGCCATCGTCGGGATTGCTACCGACACTCAGCGTGCGACGCCGATCCCGCCGGTGGATCAGACTGTCCGTGGGCACGAGTTCGAACCGGGAGACGACCTGCGAGATCGGGATGTTAGTCTGATGAATGGGACTCCAGACCAACCGATCACGCAAGCCATCGAGATCGAATCGTTCTCGATCAGGGGCCCGCGCAACGATGGGCAGCAGGTTGTCCCGCTCACGGTACAGGCCAATAGTGACGCCTTCGGTTGCAAAGGACAGGGTCCGTGCCAGGTCCGGCCGGCCGATCCCTGCAATCCGGGCTCGGGCTTCGTCGAAGTGGGGAACCAGCGTGGTTTCGCGCTCACGCCAGTTCATCTGAATCTCAATGGCGTGCTCCCGCCGGTAAATCGCCATGATCCGTTCGGCCAGGGCCCGTAACACATCCGGGTCCGGGCCCGACAATCTCGCTTCGATCATCCTGCCGCCAGTGGACGAGAATCTGGGCCGCGAGATTCTCAGCTCTGCGTCGGGATCCAGGGCCGGCAGCAACGCGCGGATCCGAGCGATAGCCGCGTCGATGGCATCTGCATTCACGACCCGGGCGATCAGCAGGGCATAGGCCGGATTGGGTTGCTCCGGTTGGTTGGTCAATATGAACCGGGTGGCGCCACGGCCAATGAAGGTGCTGGTTGAGATCACGGTCGGATCGTCTGCGAGCAACGCTTCGAGCACCTCCACCCGTTGCGCGGTCTGCCGGATGCCTGTGCCCTGCGGCAGAAAGTAGTCGACATAGAACATCGGCGTACTGGTCGCGGGAAAAAAGCCGACCTTCAAGAACCCAAAGCCATAGAGGCACGAACCCATGATGAGGAGTAACCCCGCGACCACCAATCCCGGCGCGCGCAATGCCAGGGCGATGATTTTTCGATAGGGCGCATAGCCCCAGCCGGCATAGAGAGCATCCGTGGCTACGACCTCGGTCGGCGCACGCAGCAGATAGTGTCCCAGCAGCGGCACCACAGTTATCGCCAGCACCCAACTCAGCAGCAGCGATATCGCGATCACGCTGGACAGCGCGTTGAGGAACTGGCCCGCCTCGTCTTCCGACATGCCGATCGGTGCGAATGCCAGGATGCCGATCACGGTCGCTCCCAGCAGCGGCCATTGTGTGCGCCGCACGGCACGCGAGGCCGCGCGCGTGGTCGACAATCCGGTCCGAACGCCCACCAGCATTCCCTCGGCAACCACGATGGCGTTATCCACCAGCATTCCCATGGCAATCATCAATCCGCCCAGTGAGATCCGATGAAGTTCGATGTCCGCGAACGACATGACCGCGACCGTTCCGCCCACGGTCAGCAACAACACGCTGCCCACGACCATACCGGCACGCCAGCCCATGAACAGACACAGCGCCCCGACCACCGTGCTGACCGACATCAGGAGATTGACCAGGAATCCGTAAATCGCCTGTTCCACGACTACGTGCTGCTGGTAAATCGGCAGCAGCTCTACGCCGAGCGGCCGGGAACTTTCCGTTTCGTCAAGGTAACGATCAACAGCCTTGCCCACTTCGACGACATTCTCGCCCACCACCACCGACACGCCGAGGGTAAACACAGGCCGCCCCTGATGCCGGATCAGATGACTCGGATGTTCCACCGGGCCTCGCGACACGCGGGCAATGTCCGCGAGTCGGATGATCTCCGTTGAGCCAGCGCGACCCAGCCGCAGGTTCTCCACCGCCGCCACGCTGTCGAATGCCATCGGCGGGGCAATCCGCACCCTCAGCGACCCGCTGAGGACCGAGCCCGCGCTGACGACCTGGTTCTCCGCGGCGATACCGGCGAACAGGTCGTTTACCGACAACCCGAGCCGCGCCAGGCGCTGCTGACTCACCTCGATGAAGATCGCTTCCTCCGGCTCGCCGGCAGTGATGACCTTCGCGACCCCGGGGACAGTCTTCAGGCCGTTCGCCAGATCTCGCGAAATATCATGAATCTGGGCCGCCGAGTAGCCTTCCGCGGTAACCGCATAGAGGATGCCGTAGACGTCGCCAAAGTCGTCTTCAACCAGCGGCGTGCCGGTTCCCGGCGGCAGCCGCATCGCTGCTTCCCCGACCCGGCGGCGCAGCTCATCCCAAACCTGGGGCAGTTTTTCGGGTCCGTACTCGGCTTGAATTTCAACCATGACTTCCGATCGGCCGGGCACCGATTTCGAGGTGATCTCCTTCAGCGACGGCAGTTCCTGCACCGCCGCCTCGATCACATCCGTCACCTCCAGTTCGACTTCCGCAGCCGTAGCGCCGGGATAGGTGGTGATGACGATCGCGGCCTTGAAGTCGAACGGTGGGTCTTCCAGGCGGCCCACGGTTGCCATTCCCCAGTATCCGCCGGCAAGACACGCCACGACGAGAATCCAGACATACAGCGGCCGCTCGATGGAGATCTGCGCGAAGTCCTTCATTCGGCGTTCGAATCGTTGCCGGGACCGTTGCCGGGGCCGTCACCCGAACCGACGTCCAGCGCCCGTACCCGCATCCCGTCACGCAGCTGCTGCGCCCCGGCGGCGACTATCAACTCGCCACTGGCGAGCCCTGCGCTGATCGTTACCGATTCGGCACGCGGCACACCCGCGTCGACATAGCGCCGCGTGACCATTCCGCTGTCGCGGTCAAACAGCCACACAAAGTAGCGCCCGTCCGCAGCCACCACCAAAGCAGTCGGCGGAATCTCCACGGTTTCGCTCACGCCCTGGTCGAATTCGAGCACCAGGGTTGCGGTCATCCCCGGCAGGATGCGAAGGCCAGGCGGTGGCGCCATGATGAAGGTCACCTCATAGGTCTGCGCAACCGTGCCGGCTTCGCCTCGATTCTCGTAATATTCCACGTCGAAGCGTTGCGCCGGCGCGAAGGCGAATTCCGCGTACATCTTTACGACCTGTTCCACGGTGGCGGTCGCGAAGACCTGCTCCGGGAGGTTGGCAATCAGGTAAAGATTCGTGAGATCGAGCACCCGCACGATATCGTCGCCCGCATCGACATTGACGTGGTTGTCGACGAAACGCTGGGAGACGTACGCATCGAACGGTGCCGTGATCCGGGTATCCGACAGGTCTTCCAGCGCCTGGGAAAGGCGCACTTCCCGAAGCTTGTACAGCGCTTCGGCCTCATCGACCATGGAAACCGACATGAGGTTCTGTCTCAGCAACTGACGCTTGCGGGCCAGATCCGCCCGCGCCAGATCGAGCTGCACTTCGGCTTCGCGAACCGCACGTTTGAAGTCGCCGGGATCGAGCACCGCGATCACTCTCCCCTCGGGGACGACCTCGCCCTCCTTCACCGAAAATTCCACCAGCGGGCCTGATACCTGAAACGAGAGGTCGACCGTCTGTGGTGCTTCGACACGGGCGACGAACGACCGGCGACTGATCGTGCTGGCGCTGCTGACCTGATGGATTCGCGCCGGCCGCACCACCTCGCCGCGCGTTGCCTGTTCGGCTTGAGGCCCACAGCCCAAGAGTACGCACATCACCACGCCGATCATTGCCCGGCAAAGCGTCCGCCGAAGACTCACGCTTCCTGCTCCGCAAATTGCAGCAACCTCTCGCGCAGACGCCGCGTTCGCGACGGTTTGAGCGGCAACAGCTCGAGCATCTGGAGGAATCGAAGGCCCTGATTCGCAAGCAACATCAACAACGCCGCATCCACATCGGTGGCTTCGTCCTCGACCTCGGCGAACCACCGGGCAATGGTCTCGCGCACCGGGTCCAGCAGCGTTGGATCCTCGGCGGACGCGGCCAGAATGGCCAGGGACATGGCATCCTCTTCGGGCAGGGGCGTCGCGTCCGCGAGGCTCAGCGCCCGCAGCTTCGTGTTCGCCCCGTCGAGGCGCTGCTTCTCGGCATCCGCCCGGGCTTCGATGTCGCCGATCAGGCGCTCGATCATCGCCTCAATGAGCGCGTGTTTGTTCGGAAAGTGGTACAGCACACCGCCCTTGGATACCTGGGCATGCCGCGCGACCGCGTCCAGCGTCAGGTGACCGGCCCCTTCTTCCCGGACGACCGCCACCGCGGAATTGAGAATTTTCTGCCGCGCGTTTGTTCGCTGTTTAACCATGTCTCGCCTACGGCTCCTGCCCTACCTCTCCTTGTTGGAAAACTATACCGTCCGGACGGTATAGTTCCAAGGAAAGGATCCGACAGGCCTCCCGGCGGGATATCCGTCATTGGGTGGGGCAGAATGGCAGCCTTGGAACTATAGCGCCGCCACGGGCAAGCGCGGCCCCATGTTTTACGACCCGCGAGGAGGAACTCATGCCGGCGGAAGCTCCCATTCTCCACGGTCTGAATCTGATCACCAAGGATATGAAGACGACCCTCGCCTTCTACCGGTTGCTGGGTATCGAGATACCCCAGGAATCGGTCTGGGGCAGCGGCGGTGGCCATCATGTCGAGGTTCAATCGGCGGGTGGCCTCGACTTCGCACTCGACAGTGAAGACCTTGCGAAGGCCTACAACGCCGCCTGGCAACGCCCCGAGGGTGCCGGGCGCACCCTGATCGGATTTCGCGTGAATTCCCGCGAAGCCGTGGACGAGACGTTCACGACCTTGACCGCGGCCGGACACACCGGACTTCAAGAGCCCCACGATGCTTTCTGGGGTTCCCGGTGCGCGGTCATCGAAGATCCGGATGGCCGCGACGTCGCCATCATGAGTGCCCCGGAAGACGCCTTCCGCAGCGCCCCCCCGGACCTTTAGGTGAAGTGAGATGAAGCTCTATTCAGACATCGGCGGTACCGCTCCCAGCCCCCGGCGGGTACGCATATTCATCGCAGAGAAGGGGCTCGACGTACCCCTGGAACTGCTCGATCTTCACAAAGAGAACCGAACCGAAGCGTTCCGCGAAAAGAACCCGTTGCGCAACCTGCCGGTACTCGAACTGGACGACGGTACCTGCATTTCCGAGTCCATGGCGATCTGCCGATACCTCGACGAGTTGCATCCCCAAGCCCCCCTGTTCGGCGTCGATGCGCTGGAACGCGCGACCATCGAGATGTGGAATCGACGCGCGGAGTTGTCCTTCTATCTGGCCATAGAGTTTGCCGGGGGTTTCCTCGGTGAGGACGTCGCCGAACGTTCCCGACGCGGTGCCTACAAGATGATCGATCTGTTCGATCGTGAACTCGCCAGCCACGAGTTCATCGCCGGATCCGGGTTCAGCGTTGCCGACATTACTACCAAGGTCGCGATCGACTTCGGCATTGCGTACAACGGTTTCGAGCTGCCGGTCAACGCACCCCAGTTTGCCCGCTGGCACGCAGCAATGGACGATCGGCCAGGCGCTTCCGCCTGACGAATCCGATCAACCGCGCGGGCGGTAGACCTCCTGAGGTTCCACGTCCGCAAAGTGGGAATCGATTTCCTCTACCGTCCAGGGCTCGTCCTGCAGGCCGATCGCCACCTCGCGCGGGTGGGTCCAGTGGGCGATCTTTGTGCCGTTGCAACTGAAGCACTGGCCGTTGAAACGTTCGGCCTTCTCGCTGGCGAGCCACACCAGCGCCTGAGCAATTTCGTCGGGCTTGCCGAATC
This sequence comes from Gammaproteobacteria bacterium, assembly GCA_004357385.1. Classification (GTDB taxonomy): domain Bacteria; phylum Pseudomonadota; class Gammaproteobacteria; order Pseudomonadales; family Azotimanducaceae; genus SMWF01. The sequence goes on from SMWF01000003.1 coordinate 25,119, forward strand.
CCATCTGCCGCGGGGTGGGTACCGGTTGATCATTCGCCTCCGCAAATTTCCGGGCACGCTCGAACACCACCTGAGTCATGTCCGTTTCCGCCACCGGCCACAATGCATTGGTGCGAATGCCATATCGTGTCAATTCCAGAATCGCGGTACGCAGCAGCCCCATCATGCCGGCCTTCGCGGCGGCGTAGTTGCCCTGACCCACGCCCCCGGACAGACCCGACGCGGAGATGATGTGCACGATATGACCCTTGCCCTGCTCGCGCATCTGCAAGCCGGCGAACTTCGAGCAAGCCCAGGCGCCGCGCAGATTGACGGCGATGACGTCGTCAAACTCCTCTTCACTCATTTTCAGCAACGTCCGATCCCTGACGATGCCGGCATTATTCACCAGCAGATCGACGCCGCCGTACGCTTCAATACAGGTACCGATCAGCGCCTCGCAGTGCGCCATCTCGGCAACCGAACCGACATACGGGGTGACCTCGCCACCAGCCTCACGAATTCGCCGCTCGGTCTCCGCCAATGGCTCGGGGTTGGTCCCGTTGACGACCACCGAAGCGCCATTTGCGGCCAGCCCGCAGGCAAACGCGCGGCCCAGGCCCCGCGACGATCCCGTGACGACGGCCCGCAATCCATCGAGCAACGCCATGCATTACGCCTTTGAGATTGAGTTTGCGAAAACAGGTTAGCACGCGGCGCGAGGAATACCGCGCGCCGGCTAACCCGGGTAGCAGGCCTGGATGTGACTGCGCAACGTTGCCACATCGCTGTAGACGTGATCGCTACCCGGTATTTCCGCGAAGCATACGTTGTGGTGCTCGCCAACAGCACCCCGAAGCTCCTGGCAGCTGCCGAGAAAGTCTTCCGTCTGTTGAATCAGCAGAACCGGACGCCGCGCGCACAACGCGTTCAACAGTTCCAGCTCGCCTTCCCGATAGACTTTCAGAGGGACTCCGATAAGTACGTAACGCTCAGCCAGCAGCGTGTCGCGCTGCGCGGCGTGAATTGCAACTCGAGTGCCCATCGATTTGGCCACGACCAACCCGACGTCATCCCCACGCGCACGGTCGACTTCCAGATCGAGATCGAAGTCGTCATCGCCTTGCCAGCACGCATATCGTTGCACGGTGTAATCACACTGTGGAAAATCAAGGCCATCGAGAATGCTTTCCAGCCACGCGACGGTGGCCTCATCCCGGCCCGGTAAACCCAGTATTTTCATTGCTCAGTCTCCCCCCCCCTGAGGTCCAACACGTACCGCTCGTGGACAGCCTAGGCTCGAACAGTTCTCACTTCAATACACTAACCAGGCCCCGGATCTGGCATCGGCGCGACCGTGATCTCGCGACCTGGTTCGCGGCGTTGCAAACGACAAATCGGTTCAATGCGCAGTCTTGCCCTGCCGGGATTTTGCGCGCGGATTTTCCGCACGTGTGCTTCGTGCACCCCGCTGGGTTCTTTCACCAGGAGTGTACGTAATGTTCAAGAAAACTTTGATCGCAGCAGCGATTGCATCGATGGCCGGCGGCGCCTACGCGGAAAGCGCCGGCTACTACATGGGCGGCGGAATCGGCATCTGGGATGTCGACGAGAGCGGCATCATCGAAGATACCGCGATGTCGGCCCGCGTCAGCGGCGGCTTCAAATTCAACGAGTTCCTCGCAGTCGAAGGCGCCTACGTGTACCTCGGCGAAGTGGAAGACAGCGCGTCGATCGATGTCGGCGGGCAGATCTTCACCGCCAAAGCGAAGGTCGACGGATCAGCCTGGGAGCTATCCCTGCGCCCGAGTTATCCGTTTACGGATTCGTTTGAAGGCTATGCACGTCTGGGTTGGGGCTTCTACGACATGGAAGTAGAAGTGTCTGCGCCTGGCTTGAGCATCACAGAGAGCAGCAGCGACGATGGCTTCGTCTGGGCCGTCGGTGGCGCCTGGGCGATGAACGACCGGTTCAACCTGTTCGGCGAGTACTCCCAGCCCGATACGGAAGCTGATGTCTACATCATGACTTTTGGGGTGACCTACAACTTCTGATCAACTCTGATTCAGTGAGTTCGCTGCCCGGGCACCGGCTTCGCCGGCGCCCGGGCAGCTTCCCTACTCCGCATCGCCTTCGCCACCACCTCGTTCACCAAGCTCGCGAAGCAACGCTTCGTTGTCCGCACCCAACGCGGGGGCAGCGCTGCGTATGCGCACGGGTGTGCGTGAAAATTTCGTGGTGGGCGCGAGCAGTGGCACGACCCGTCCATCACTGAGTTCGACATCCTGGAACATGTCCCGGGCCTGGACGTGGGGATCGGTGGTCGCGGTCGGATAATCGTTGATCGGCGCGACCGGGATTCCCGCCTCCGCCAACCGCTCGAGGACACTATGGAGCGGCTGTTTGCAGCACCACTCGGCGACCAGCTGATCCACCAGCTCGCGATGCTCGAGCCTGAGATTGAGGTCCGCAAAACGCGTGTCGTCCTCGAGATCCTGCCGGTCCATGATCCGCAACAACTTCAACCAATGACTGTCGAGCGCGGCGCCAATGTAGACATAACTGTCACTGTCCACGCAGCGATAGACGTTGAACGGTACGATCACCGGGAACTGATTACCGGTGCGCCGCAGCGGCATGCCGAGACGCGCCATGCTCGGAAAGGTATTGCTGTGCGCCAGCAACGCATCGACCAGCGCCACGTCGACGTGTTGGCCCTCGCCGGTTCTATCACGATGCCGCAGCGCAGCGAGCGCACCCAGCGCGCCATGGATGCCCGCCAGATCATCGCCGATCCAGGTTGACGCCTTGGTGGGCGCGCCATCCTCGGCGCCATTCAATGACATCCAGCCCGAGAAGGCCTGCGCCATCGGATCGTAGCCCGGTCGATCGTGCAGCGGTCCGAACTGGCCGAACCCGCTCACCGACACGTACACGATGTCCGGTTTGACGTCGCGCACCTGTGGGTATCCGAGACCCCATTCGGCAAGCGTGCCCGGCTTGAAGTTCTCGACGACGACGTCAACCCGCGAGGCCAGCCGCAGGAACAGTTCCCGGCCTTCATCGCTGCGCATGTCCAGGGTCAGACTACGTTTGTTTCGATTCACCGTTTCGTTAACCAGAGACAATCGCGAATCCGGAACGAACGGCTGCAGGTAACGCGCGATCTCGCCGTCTGGATGTTCGATCTTGACCACGTCTGCCCCATAGTCGGCAAGCAAGCAGGCGGCCATAGGTCCCGCCCAGGACGTGGTGGCTTCCAACACGCGAATGCCTTCCAGCGGTCCGGCAAGATCCGTGCGTGCGTCTCGGAAGAAATCGTCCTTGCGCACGTTAAATTCTCAACCGGGACATCAGCACTCCCCCGCGATCATGGTTATCCACCCCGACCTAGCTTATACACCCTGGCACGGGGTTTCGCGTGGTCGATCCGGCGACGTACCATGGTGCTCGTGAATCACACCTGCCCCAACTGCGGCGCTGACAAGCATGGGGAATTCTGCGCCGTGTGCGGCCAGAACAGTCGGGACTACCTGCGTTCGGCGTTCCGTGTGGGTTGCGACTTCGTCACCGAAGTGTTCGACGTCGACGGCCGCCTGTTCCGCACGCTGGGCTATCTGCTGACCAGGCCCGGTTATCTGAGCCGGGAGTTCACGCTGGGCAGGCGCGCCCGTTACGTTTCACCAGGCCGACTGTATCTACTGATAAGCCTGACGTTTTTCTTCATCCTGTCATTTACCGGCGGATCGCTCAGTTTCGACGCCGAATCCGGAGCTGAATTGTCCGAGTCGCTGCGCCACGATCCGGAACTGCAACGCGTTTTCGAGCGCCTCCCCAGCACCGAACGAGAGCGCGTCGAAAAACTGCTGCGCGAGCGCGGCGTCGATGTGGAAACAGTATTCGACGGCACTACCAAACCGGCGTCTGAGGCGGACCCGGAAGAACCATCGGCACTGGAACAGAAATTCCTCGAACGCGGCATAGGTTTTCTCGAGGATCCGCAGCAGGCCTACCAGGACATGCTGGGCAACCTACCGTTCGCGATGTTCGTGATGCTGCCGCTGCTTGCAGCGTTGATGAAACTTTTCTATCGGCAGCATTTCTATGCCGAACACCTGGTCTTCTCGATGCATCTGCACTCGTTCGTTTTCATGGTGTTCGCGGTCCTGGCACTTACGCCAAGCGAGGCTATCGCGCAAGCGGAGGGCCTGGCCTACCTGTGGAAATGGCTGGATATCACACTGTTGATGGCGTGCTACGTGTATGGCTACCTGGCGCTGCGCCGAGTCTGCGGACAATCGTGGGCAATCACCCTGGGCAAATACGCCGCACTGTCCATGCTGTATGGGCTGATGCTGACGATCGGCCTCTCAACCGTCGTAGTGACCACGATATTGCTCGGCTGAGGACCGCGATCTCGACCCCCCTACGCGTCCGGCGCGGGCCTGGCTCGCTGGTTGTACAGCAGCTTGCGCACCTGATCCCGTTCGGCGTCACTCAACTTCGAGAAGTCTTCAGTCGGACCTGCCGTGACCGCCATACCACGTTCGACCCCGGGACGGGCACCAAGCTCCTCGAACCAGCGTTTGAAATGCTTGAACTCGTTGATGTCCTGGCCTTGATTCTCCCAGCCCATGCACCAGGGATAGCTGATCATGTCCGCAATCGTGTACTCGTCTCCGGCGAGATACGGACGATCATAGAGCCGGTTGTTCAGCACGCCATACAACCGGTTGGCCTCATCCGTGAAACGTCGAACGGCGTAATCCTGCTCACCCTCGTCCTCGCCTAAGCGTCGGAAATGCCCACACTCGCCCAGCTTGGGGCCTTGATTGGCCATCTGCCACATCACCCATTGCACAACCTCGTACTTGGTCGCGGGATCCTGAGGCCAGAACTGACCGGTCTTCTCTGCCAGGTACAACATGATCGCGCCCGACTCGAACACGGCAATGGGCTCGCCGCCGCCGAGCGGGTCATGATCGACCAACGCCGGCATCCGGTTGTTCGGACTGATCGCAAGAAACTCAGCCGTGAACTGGTCGCCGCGACCAATCCGGCACGGCACCACGTTGTACTCCAGCCCGCATTCTTCCAGCAGAATCGTCACCTTCTTGCCATTCGGGGTCGGCCAATAATGCAGGTCCAACATATCTCGTTCTCCTCAAGTGCGATTATTCAGCGAAGCGCGGGTATCAGTTCCGCATCCAACAGGCTCATCGCGGCGCGCGCAGCATCCACATCAGCACCCGCGGTGGGACCAGAAATTGCAATGCGCTCCATGCCCAGCGCTTCCAGTTCCCGGAGGCGCTCAATGCAGTAGTCCGGCGGGCCGGCAATGGCGAAACGATCCACGAAGTCATCATCGAGCAGTCCCGCCTGGGGGGAATCAGCGCGGGTGTGAGCACGCATATCGTACCCGTCGTGAAGCGCATTCATGGTCGCGCGGTCAGAATCGCTGACCGGGCCGGCCACCGAGCCGTGCATAACAGAAAAACGGGCAAAAGTGGTCAACCCCCCACGCACCAACGCACGTGCCGTGGCGCGGTCGGGGTGACAGACCAGATTGACGTACGCGCCGAACTTCACCTCGGCCGGGTCCAGACCGGCGTCGCGTCGCGCCGCGCGCGCCGTCTCGATGCCCCAGGAGATACGTTCGGGAACCGCCCCCAGGGTGAACATCACCCGATCCGCCAGGCGCGCCGCCATCCCGATCACGCGTGGCCCGGTGGCGGCGACCTCCACGGGCACCTTTTTCAGTCCGTCAGGTTTGATCCAGCGGATTCTGCTGTCGCTCGGATGATCCGCCAGATCGAGGCTGGCGACTGGCCTCGCAACCGAATCGTCCATGCGCAGGTCGGAAAACGGAACGGCCTCGCCCCGCAGATAACGCTGCAGAACGTCGACGTATCGTTCGAACTGAGCGAACCGCGCCGGCGCCCGGCCGAGGTGCGCCAGCGCCGAATCGCCGCGCCCGATACCGAGCACCATGCGGCCGTTCGACACGTCCTGCACCGCGGCCGCCGCAGACGCACTGACCGCTGGAAGTCGGGTCGCGCAATTGGTGACGCCGGTGCCAAGCCCCAACCGCTGCGTGACACTCGCCGCCATGGCAAGTGCAACGTAGGAATCCGCCGCGAGATTCTGCGAATCGACCACCAGCATGCCGTCCCATCCGGCCGCCTCGGCCCGCTGCGCAACCGTCATGGCATTGCGCGGATGCGAATGGGTCAACGTCCAGAGTTCCATCCTACTGCAGCGGACCCCGCTCCTGGACACTCGGTTCCGGGGGATTTACGCACTGGCCTGCGTGATGGTGGAACATTCGTATCTCATCGCCCTCGAGCACGAATCCGTTGCTGGCAGTGCAGACACCATTGGGCAACGCTTCGTAGCAGGTCACCATCACCGAATCGCCGACCGCGTGGCCTTCGACATCGTAGAAGTCGATCCCGGGTTGCTGTGGATTGCCCAGAATCTGTCGCCAGGTCTGCATGATCTCGGCACGGTCGGTAAGCGCCGGCCATCCCGGATGCACGCAGATCACCGGATGGTCCCGCGCCCAGAGGTTGTCCATGGCCGTTAGATCTTTCTGCGCAAACGCGAGGTAGAACGCTTCGTTGACGAACAATGCCTGTTCGAGCTTCATGCGGCGCTAGTCGGCGAAGAAGGCCGGGGTGCGGACCTCGGTGCTCTCGCTCGGTGGCGGCATGCTCGACTCCCCAATCACGGGTCGAGCCATGTTACCAGATCCCCGTGTTGCAGACGGTCACGGCGTGTACCAGATCGGCGAGGAATACGCCCGTTCCTGAATGGTCGCCGCGTGTCCCGGCACTGGCGGCCGATTCAACGCCACCGAGTCGTACAGCGAGTTGCGTGGCGTCTCGATCTGCAGCACCCGCACGTAATAGAACGCGCGCCGCGCGGGATCGAATTCCGGATCCCGCCAGGTCACGGCCAGCCGGGAGGCTCCAACGCTGTTGTCATAGGTCGCCCGGTCGAGATCCACGGTGCTGCGCAGGCGCGGCAACCTCCCGTCGGCGCCGCGCTCGCGGTGATCCGACCAGGCGACATCGAACACCCGTTCCGCCGCACTGCCGTCCCGCATGATCCAACCCTTCACGACCTGGATACGATCCAGATTCGCATCGTCCGGGTCCTTGACCGCTTGAATCAGCAAAGTGGGCCCATGATCCGGGGTCGGCGGATCGCTGATCTCGCCACCCATGGGTACGCCGCCGCGATAGCCGACCGCAGCCACGTCGAGTGCATCGGCGTCCGTTGCCTCGAACCCCCAGCCGGCGAACAGGCGCAACGAAATGCGCGGCCCGGACGTCGCGTAGACTTCGCGGCGCTGGATAGCCTCGATGATGGCTTGGCGAGTGTTTTCCGTAGCCCAGACGCCCGCCAGCCCGGAAGCGGACATGTCCCAGCCAGTGGACCCGGCGACTCGCAGGTCATCTTTGTTCTCCGGCGTTGAATCCTTCCCCATCTTGCCCCAGAAGTTGTCCTCTTCCGCAGAAGAGAGCGCCGTATGTGCGTCCGTGGATCCGATCATTCCAAACTGATACGGGTTAACCCGCGTGCGTTGTCCGATTCGAAGACCCCGCTTCAGGCCGGACCGCACGTAGTCGGCGACCCTGTCCGGCGGGACGCCGTCATCGACATCGACCATCTTCATCAGGTGATCGTACGTTTCGAAATCAGCGAACTCGTCGTCCGGAGACAATGCCGGGTGTGTCTCGGAGTCGCCCTTGATCTGGGTCACTTCGACCACTGGTTCCCACTTCATCCGCACGCGCGCGTACTCTGCGGTGATGGGCCGCCCATTCGAGTCGTTGTGCATGAACATCAACCCATCCGAGATGTTCGAGTTGTGCGGAATGGCGACAAAATCGGCGCCGGTGCGCAGCGACGTCGACTCCAACCAGTCCCAGAGATCTTCGGGACGATCGCTGTCGAAGGCGCTGAATGGAACGAACCGGCTTGCCACGTCTGCGCCCTGGGGCGTCAGTACCACCCTGTGCAGGTTCGCGCCGTTCGGCAGCGAGCTCCACTCCCAACCGATCAGCGCCGTGAATTTGCCCGGTTGATTGTGCCGGTCAGCCGCATCGATCAACTCGCTCCAGACGGAACGGCGCAGGCGCAGAGTGTTCAGTTCCGCCACGGGCCGGTTCAGGTTGACCGTGGCAACCAGCTCGCGAAACACCTCGCCACCTCGACCCGCCTCGATCATCTGAGCGAAGCGAGCGCCCGAAACGGTGGCCGCCACCTCCGCATCGCCCTGGAACAACCGCAATGCCAGACCTGCGTACTCGGCGTGATCGGTCACCGCCAGGAAATCCAACGGTCGCTTGATTCGCACCCGCGTCCGGTTGTACGGATGCACCACGGGGTAGCCTTTCGCCCAGCGATAGGCCGTATCCGGAGTGCCCGTCGCATTTCCCCCAATGTACGCATCCGCGGAGAAGTTGGTGTGCAAGTGCGTATCGCCCCACAGCAACTGTGTGTCGGGCAGGGCCGGCGCTTTGACCATCGGCTGCGGTTGAACCGCTGGCACGGCTGAGCGCTGATCATCACCACAAGCGCCGAGCGCCAGAGCGGCGCACAGCATCAAACCCCGGTTGAACCGATTGCTTCTGGCTTCAGCCCAAATCACTTTCCGCCTCCGTTCACGTGACACAGTCCTTACGCCGCGAGCAAGCCTGCCACAGGGCGCAGGACTTGAACACCGGTGGCTATACTAGCGCGACCACCCGGAGTTCAGGACACCCATGCGACGTCTGTTATGGCTCTTCGCGCTACTGCTGCTCGGCTTCGCGGCATTGCTGGTCGGTCGGGTGGCGCTACTGGTTCCTGCGCCGACCACAGAATCCGTGGTGGCATTGGACGTTGCCAACGATCCTGTTCAGGCCCGGGAGCGGGCCCTGCGACTCGCCGGCGCGATTCGCATCCCAACGATTTCACACCAGGATCCTTCGCTGTTCGATCCAGTGGCGTTCCGTGAGCTCCACGCCTATCTGGAGCAGACCTTTCCGCTGGCTCATGCCAACCTGGAGCGTGAACTCGTCGCGCAATACAGCCTCCTGTATCGGTGGCCCGGGCACGATCCGGCGCAACAGCCCTACCTTCTGATGGCTCATCTGGACGTGGTGCCCGTCATCCCGGGAACCGAGCCTAACTGGCAGCATGCGCCGTTCAGCGGCGAAATCGCCGATGGTTACATCTGGGGACGCGGTACGCTGGACGACAAGTTCGGTGTTACCGGAATTCTCGACGCCATCGAAGGGCTGCTGCAGGCTGGATTCCAACCCAGCCGGGATGTCTATCTGGCATTTGGCCATGATGAAGAACTGGGTGGCGACGCCGGCGCGGCCGCAATCGCGGGCTTGTTCGAGGCGCGCGGCATCGATCTGGCGTACGTACTGGACGAAGGCGGCGCGATCATTGAAGGGACGCTGCCGGGACTCGATCGCAAGGTCGCACTCATCGGCATCGCGGAGAAAGGATTCCTGAGCCTCGAGCTGACCACCAAGGCGGCCGGCGGCCATTCATCCATGCCCCCGCCAAGCACCGCGATCGGCGTTCTGAGCCGCGCCGTGTCGCGGCTGGAGGCCAGTCCCTTTCCCATGAATCCGAATCATCTCGAGATGACGTTTGCCCATTACCTGGCGCCCTACATGTCGTTCGAAATGCAGGTGCTGGCCGCAAACCTGTGGCTGTTCGGTCCGCTGTTGGCGACCAGCGATCAGATGAATGCCATGCTGCGCACCACCACCGCGGTCACGATGTTCAATGCCGGCATCAAGGAGAACGTGCTGCCGATCAACGCCCGGGCGGTGGTGAATCACCGGATCATCCCCGGAGAAACCGTCGCGAGTGTGACCGCGCGGGTAATCGAGATCATAGATGACGGGAGCGTCTCGGTGGCCCCGTTGACCGCCAGGGACCCTTCTGGCGTGTCCGACACCGGCTCCACCGCCTTCGCCGCACTCGCCCGCACAGTCCGCCAGCTCAATGATGACGTCATCATCGCGCCGTATCTGGTGGTGGGCGGTACCGATGCGAAGCACTTCGCCGGACTGTCGCAAAACATCTACCGATTCAGCCCGATCCTGGCTGAACCCGACATGATGACGCGCTTTCACGGCACCAACGAACGCCTTGCCGTCGACGAGTATGCGCGCGTGGTGTCCTTCTACGCGCAACTGATCCGCAACAGCGATCAGATATAGGGGCTGTCGGGCCAGTCGCCGTTCAGGAAGAACGCCCCCAGCCCCGGGTAGAACGCGGATCTCGCCTGCACGTGCTGAGTGATGACATGCATATCCTGAAAGCGTCGCTGCAGGGACTGATCCTCGTGAATCGCGTCCGTGCCTGCAATGTTGTACGCGATATCCACAATCCGCGCGGATTCGCGGATGCAGTGCGTGGCGGCCATCCGCAGCAGGATGCGCTGCGCCCGGCTGATCTCCCCGGCCGCGACCACCGCCGACCACACCTGGGACACGGTAGGAAACAGTAGCTGTCGCGCCGCCAGCAGAAGAGTCTCAGCACGCCCGACCTGCTCCAGGACATGCGGATCAGCGTTCAAGGCAGCTCGGTCGAAGCGGGCCGTCTTGTGCCGCGCGATAGCGAGCGCGTCATCCAGCGCACCGCGCGCGAGGCCCACTGCCACAGCGGCAAATCCACAGCCAAACATCAGAACCATCGGTATCGACGACAGCGCACCCGGGTATCGCGCGGTGGCCACTTCGTTGCTCCGATCAAACGACACCGTGTGTCGCGCCGGCACAAACTGCGCGTCCACAGAAAAATCGTAGCTTCCGGTGCCGCGCAAGCCGCGTACGTTCCACGTATCGGAGAAGCTGACGTCTTCCTGCGAGAAGAAAAACATCCGTGTTTCCTTGCGCTGGCCATGCTGCACGCGAGCCAGGCCCGCCGCCCACGTCGCATGGTCACAACCGCTGCTGAACGACCAGCGACCGGTGACCTCGAAACCACCGTCGACCACCTCGGCGGTGCCCGGCGGCGGCGGTCCATTGCCGATCGCACAGCGTTCGTTCGCCCAGATTTCCGCCGCACCTTCGGGTTCGAAAAGAGCAGCAATCGTCGCGAACACACCCGCCTGGTTGACGCACCAGGCGGTGCTGGCGTCAGCCCTGGCAAGCACTTCGACCGCCGCCATAAATTCCGGCAGCTCGCGCTCCTGGCCCCCCAGGGCCCGCGGCACCAACGCCCGGAAGATGTCCTGGGCGAACAGTTCCTCGAGCAACACCTCGGGCAGTCTTCGCTGCGCTTCGATTTCCGGGGCCAACGCAGCGACGCGTGGCGCCAGGTCCTTGGCCCATTCAAGCAGATCGTCGTTCATCCCCGGCACGCTACCCCAGCACTCCCGGGGAGTCGAGAGGGGCCCGTGCTATGGTGCGCGCTTTGTCTGGACGACGAGATGGAACTGATTCTGGTCCGGCACGGTCTGCCCGAACGCGTCGAACTCGACCACGGAAAAGCCGACCCACCCCTCGCCACGGCGGGCCGGGAACAAGCGGACCAGGCGGCACGCTGGCTGGCCAACGAGACCATCCACGCCGTCTATTCCAGCCCGATGCGACGGGCCGTGGAAACCGCCGAACCGTTCGCGGCACTCGTCGGCCAGGACATTCGTATTCACGACGGCGTGGCCGAGTACGACCGCGAAGCAAACCGTTACGTGCCAATGGAGGAACTCAAGGCCCAGGACTATGAAGCCTGGAAGGCGTTCGTCGCCGGCGGCTACGGCGCGAACGTGGACATCCCGGCGTTTCGCGCCACCGTGGTCGAGTCCCTCGAACAGATCATCGCCGACCATCGCGGCGAGCGGGTGGCGGTGTTCTGCCACGGTGGGGTCGTCAACGTGTGGACCACACACGTGCTGGATATGGCACCAAGACTGTTCTTCGAACCTCGCTACACCAGCATTCATCGCTACCTGTGCGCCCGTTCCGGCGAACGCAACCTGATGAGCCTGAACGAGGTCGCGCATCTGTCCACGCGTGGTTAACATGGTCCATCCGACGATTGCTGTGCAACCAGAAGGGGATCACCCGACAATGGCCGAACCCGCCCCAGGCATATCATTCGATGCGATCTTCTCGCCTGAGCAGCTCGCTGACCCCTACCCCGCCTACCGAACGCTGCGCGAAACCACACCAGTGTTCCACGTGCCCGACACTACCATGTGGCTGGTGTCGCGCTACGCCGACGTCACCGCCGTGCTGCGCGATAAACGACTCGGCCATCATTCCATGCCGAACGCCACCCCGAACCTGACCGAGGAGCAGCGCCGGGAGATGATGGACAATCCCGCGCTGGCGGGACTGAGCCGCACGATGCTGCTGCAGAACCCGCCGGACCACACGAGACTGCGCAGTCTCGTGGTCAAAGCATTCGATGCGCGACGCATCGAGCAGATGCGGGACCGTGTTCGTTCGATCGCCAATGAACTGGTCGACGCATTGTTGGCCTCCAACAGCGGCGACCTCGTACGCGGCTTCAACCACCCGCTGCCGGTGATCGTGATCTGCGATCTGCTGGGTGTTCCCGAAGCCGATCGCGCGGGTTTCATCGAAGAAACCAACGTCCAGGGCCGGCTCATCGATCCCACGCCGATGACCGAGGAAGAGCTGCACCAGGCGAACGTCAACATGGTGGAAAGCGCGGAATACTTCAACGCGCTCTGCGACGATCGGCGCAAGCATCCCCAGGACGACCTGCTGACCGCGCTGGTCGAGTCCGAAACCGAGCATGGCAAGCTGACCCGCGATGAACTCACATCAAACATTTCGCTGTTGTTCGCTGCCGGGCACGAAACCACCGTGAACTTACTAGGCAATGCGCTACTTGCGCTGTACCGAAATCGTGATCAGTTGGACCTGCTGCGCGCCAGGCCCGAACTGTTTGCTACCGCCGCGGACGAATTCATTCGCTACGACAGCTCCGTGCAGCTCAGCGCTCGCAGCACCTTTGAGCCAATCGAGTTGGGCGGATGCGAAATTCCAACCGGCCACGAGGTGTTGACCCTGCTCGGCGCAGCGAACCGCGATCCGGAGCAGTTCGACGACCCCGATCGACTCGACCTCACCCGGCAAAACGTCAAGCCGGCGTCCTTTGGCGGTGGCATTCACTATTGTCTGGGTGCCCAGCTTGCCCGACTGGAAACGGAAGAGGCGCTGCGCATTCTGCTGGAGCGTCTACCGGACCTCGAACTCGACAACATCGACACGCCCGAGTGGAAGCCCACGATTACCTTGAGGGGAGTGAAGACGCTCCCGGCCCATTGGTAGCCTCCGGAGAGTCAGGCAAGCCCGACCAGTTCTTCGGAGACCTTCCACAAGCGATCAGCCAGATGCCGATCGCCCGCCAACCGATGGGTACGCGCCTCATGACAGTCGGCAAAGTACTTTCCAGCCGTTCCAGCCAGATCTGCTGACGTCGCAACGTAGCACTGGGTCGCGGCGCCCTGGGCGATGCTCTTCGAAAACGCGACCATGAACAGACCCATCACACCTGTGAGGACCGGATTCATGTGGCGCGCCAGGTTCGTACGGATGACCCCGGGGTGCAGCGAATTTGCCGTCACACCGTCGCCAAGGCGCTGATTCAACCCATTCGCAAACAACACGTTGGCGAGCTTCGATTGTCCATAGGCGCGAAACGCACTGTAGCCGTGCTCGCCCGACAGGTTGTCGAATTGAATGCCTTCCTTGGGCGCCTGCAGATGCGCCGAGCTGCTGACCACCACGATCCGCGCGTTCTCGGCCGCGGTGATCTGGTCCTTGAGAAGATTCACCAGCAGAAAGTGGCCGAGGTGGTTGGTCGCGAACTGCTTCTCGATACCGTCAACCTGCTCGAGCTTCGGCAGCGCCATGATGCCGGCGTTGGCAATGACGATGTCGATCACCGGTGTCGTCTCGGCGACCGCCACGGCGCAGCGGCGGATGTCGTCCTGATCGGTCAGTTCGCAGGCCAGGGGCGTCACGGTTCCGGCCACTCCCGCCGCGGCGTGGCTCGCCTTTTCCAGGGTGCGTGCGGTTCCGATCACGTGCGCACCGCGCAGCGCCATGACGCGCATCGTCTCGGTGCCGATTCCCGAGTTCACCCCGGTAATCAACACCGTCTTACCGCTGAGGTCGAGTCCCTCGGTGACTTCCTCGGCGGTGCTGCGTTTATTGAATTTCGACGCCACGATCTGGAACTGACCCGGTCCGTCGCGACCGACAGACCGGGTCGGCTCGAATCAACTTCTGCGCGTTCTCAAGCGACGAATCAGACCGGCACCGAACAGCAACAGGCCGCCCGCCAGACCGAGCGCAGGTAGCACAGACGCCGTCGTCGGCAACGCCGACACTGCTTCAGCCACATGCACGACGATCTCGTCGGTCTCGGTGACCAGCGCGATCTCTTCAATTACCGGCTGGCCAAACTCCTCTACGCTGACGTAGATACGAATTTCCTGGCCACGAACGAGATCACGAGGGCGGGTCTTTTGGCCCGCCACCAGAACATAGGCGTCAGACCCCGGGCGAATCGTGAACGTGTGGTCCGTTGCCGGCAAATAGAGCCGCACGCTGCCGGCGGTGACCCGCCGAACGATCGCTGTGGTCTTTGCGTACAGTACACCGGCGCGTTCGACAATCGCTTCACAGGCACCTTCCAGCTCCGCAAAGCGCTCCTGAGCTTCAGTCGTCGGGGTAAAGTCCTCGCACGCCATCTCTGTCAATACCGCGGGCGATGTTGCCGGATCTTGTGCCAGCGCGGAAAACGCCAACAGGCCAAGCCCGGCAATCATGATCTTTATGATCTTCATCTATCGTCTCCTTTCGTCATGTGCTTCAGAGCCTGTCCGACTCCATTCTGGGACCCACTCCTCGAGCCAACGTCGGCTCTCCCCCGGAGGAAGTCGTGGGTCGCCTAGGGGAACTGTTGTCGAGCACGCCCCGCACGATGTAGCGGTCCGGCGCGTAGCCGACGTAATAAAACGGATAACAGGTGATCAACGTCAGCACGTCCGCATCGGTAGGCTCGAGCACGCCGGTGTCCAACGGATCGACGATCAGTATTTCAGAGATTCGGTACTGGTCGGTCCCGGCCAGCGTCTCAACCTCCATGAGGTCGCCAACCAGAACGTCCTTCAGCCTGCGGAAGTGGCTATCGCGGTGACCGGCGATGGCAACGTTGCCCGGAGTTCCCGGAAGTTCACTGCCTGCGACGTGACCAACACCCCGATTGAGGGACATCTTATCGGTGCCATTGAACACTGGTACTTCCAACTCAATCGAGGGGATTCGGAGTACCGCCGCGGGCGTGCCGAGATCGGCTTGCGCGTTGGCATCATACGCGTGCCGCCGCTTGGCCGACCAGAGACTCTGATCAGGTTCCTGACTCGCCAGTGCCGCATCGAACGCCGCCAACGCGGCGCGATTCGCGCTGACCGAATCAACGTAAGCAAAACCCACGAAACCGACCAGCAATACGCCGGCAACGAATGACACGCGCTCGGCGCGCCGCAACCATGGACTGCCGTCGACGTTCCCTGTGCGTCTTGTGTGCGCTCGTCCCCAGCCCACGCGCTCGCCCTGACCATCCGTGTGAGCCGGCGAGTATCCGCCCCCACCCGGTGCCCGTCAACGGCGCTGTGGCGCTGTAGGGTATTAAAAGGCGCTAACGGGCGCGGACCCTCGCGGTGTGCCTTGCCTTCGCAACCTTCACGCAAGAGCCGCAACAAGGGGTCCGATGCGTTAACCTCGCGCCATGACGCCGCGAATAATCATCGTTGGCGCTGGCAACGCAGCCCTGTGCGCGGCCTTGAGCGCTTGCGAGCAAGGTGCCGAGGTGACCGTACTGGAGCGCGCTCCCGAAGCGCTGCGTGGCGGTAATTCCAGATTTACCGCCGGCGCCATGCGCGTCGCCTACGATGGCGCTGACGATCTGGTTCGTCTGATTCCCGAGTTAACCTCCGATGAACTGAAACGCGTCGACTTCGGCAGCTACTCAAAGGACAGCTTCTACGACGATCTCGCCAGGATCAGCGAGTATCGCTGCGACCCCGATCTTGCCGAGCGGCTCGCCGACGCGAGTTTTCCGACGTTGCTATGGATGCGGACAAACGGTATTCGGTTTCTTCCCATGTACGGCCGCCAGTCGTTCGAGGTAGACGGAAAAGCCAGGTTCTGGGGCGGACTGACGATCGAAGCTTGGGGCGGCGGCCCGGGGCTGGTGGACAATCTGGTCAGGTTGGTGGAGCAACGCGGGGTACGAATCGAGTACACGGCGCGCGCGACCTCGCTGATCACCGACGGTCCGCGCGTGGTCGGGGTGGTCGTGCAGCGCGCGGGAATCGAACATCGACTCGAGGCAAACGCGGTAGTCCTCGCCAGCGGCGGTTTCGAAGCAAACCCCCGCTGGCGGGCCCGCTACCTGGGTCCGGGTTGGGATCTGGCCAAGGTGCGCGGCACCCGCTTCAACACCGGCGATGGCATTCGCATGGCCCTGAACGCCGGCGCGGCCGCGCGCGGACATTGGTCCGGCTGCCACGCGGTGGGTTGGGATCTCAACGCCCCGGAATTCGGCGATCTCGACATTGGCGACGGCTTCCAGAAACACTCATACCCTTTTGGCATACTGGTCAACGGGGCGGGCCATCGCTTCGTAGACGAGGGCGCCGATTTTCGAAACTACACGTACGCCAAATACGGGCGTGAGATTCTCGCGCAACCGGGGCAGTTCGCCTGGCAGGTGTTCGATGCCAAGGTCGAGCATCTGCTGCGCGATGAGTATCGAATCCGACAGGTGACGCGGGTACATGCGGACACGCTCGAAGAACTGGTGCAGCGCATGGAGAATGTGGATGCCGCCGCATTCTCGGCAACCGTTGCGGCATTCAATCGCGCGGTTGATGTGGCGACCCCCTTCGACCCGACTCGCAAGGATGGTCGCGCAGCGCACGGCCTGGCGGTTCCGAAAAGCAACTGGGCCAATCCGTTGGATACCCCACCATACTCCGCCTATGCCGTGACCTGCGGCATCACGTTCACCTTCGGTGGCGTGCATGTCGATGCCGACGCGCAGGTGATCGACGAAGCCGGCGAACCCATTCCGGGTTTGTATGCCGCCGGAGAGCTGGTCGGCGGGTTGTTCTATTTCAACTATCCGGGCGGGTCAGGACTCACGTCGGGTGCGGTGTTCGGCCGCATCGCCGGAGCCAACGCCGCCGCGCATGTTGCAGGGCGGCCAACGACCACTGTATAAGTCCGATCACCATCCGGGGAACAGGAACACCCGTGCGCATCGGACCCAGCCTCGACCACATCTATCAGAATCATCATCTGGATTCGACCCGATGGGACGTCGTCACCCCCCGCGACGACGACATCATCATCACCTCCTCCTACAAGTCGGGCACCACCTGGACCCAGTG
Source organism: Gammaproteobacteria bacterium (assembly GCA_004357385.1). Taxonomy (GTDB): domain Bacteria; phylum Pseudomonadota; class Gammaproteobacteria; order Pseudomonadales; family Azotimanducaceae; genus SMWF01. The sequence goes on from SMWF01000003.1 coordinate 42,553, forward strand.
GATCATCTACAACCTGATCTTTCTCGGCGAGACCGAGCCGCCGCCCTTCGACGGGATTTCGCCGTGGATCGACGCCCGGTTCATGCCTTTTCCGCTGGAGCAGCTCGGCAGGATGGTTGAGCAGCAGCGTCACCGACGCTTTCTCAAATCGCACCTGCCTGCGGACGGCTTGCCATTCCACACCAACCTGAAGTACATCGTTGTGGCCCGCGATGCCCGCGACGTATTCATGTCGTTGGTGAACCACTATGCCGCCTATACCGACGCGCTTTACACGATGATGAACGACTCGCCAGGACGAGTAGGCGATCCCATGCCCAAATTCGACGGCGACATCCGCCGGTTGTGGAAGTCCTGGATCACCCGCGGCTGGTTCGAGTGGGAGTCCGAAGGCTATCCCATGTTCTCCAACATGCATCACACCAGAACCTGGTGGCCCCACCGCGAGCTCGACAACGTGCTGCTGCTCCACTACAACGACCTGAAACGCGATCTGCCCGGGCAAATTCGGCGCCTCGGCGCGTTTCTCGACATCGCCGTCGACGATGCACAAGCCCGGGAGGTGGCGGCCGCATCGCATATCGATGCAATGCGCAAACGCGCGCTCGAGAACGGCGACGGCATGCAGGGCGCATTCAGAGGGGGTGCAAAGACATTCTTCTACAAAGGCACCAACGAACGCTGGCGCGGCGTCCTGACGGACGATGACCTCGAGCTGTACGAGCGGGCAAAGCAACGGGTGCTGAGCCCGGACTGTGCCGAGTGGCTGGAGCACGGCTGGTTGGGCCTGCCCTCCGCGCCGTGACGAACCCGTTGGAAACCCGCGACGGAGCCGTGGGGAACCCGTGACGGATTCCGTGACAGATGGGCCGGGCAATCCGTTCCGGCCTGAGCTCGAAGCGCTGGAGCAAAACGGAATTACCAAGCTCGCCTTCCCTCGGATGGACGATCCGGATGTGATTCCGCTGTGGTTCGGCGAGGGCGACATGGCGACGCCAGCGTTCATCCGGGAAGCCGCCATGCGGGCCTTGGACGAAGGTGACACGTTCTACACGCACACCCGGGGTCGACCCGAACTGCGCACCGCAATCAAACACTACCTCGACGCGCTGTATGGCATCGACGTCGACCCCGACCGCATCTCGGTGCCGGGCTCGGCGATGCTGGGCATCACGATCGCGGTGCAAATGGTGGCGAGCCCGGGCAGCCGCGGCCTGATCGTGAGCCCCAACTGGCCCAACATCGAAACCGCGTTTCGGGTGGCCGGAGTCGAGGTGGACTTCATACGGCAACGCGAGACGCCGGGTGGCTGGACCCTGGACGCCGCTGAGATTATCGCCGCGGTGCAGCCAGAAACCCGGGCGATTTTCGTCAATTCACCCTGCAATCCCACCGGCTGGATGATGCCGAGGGAAGACCAACGAGAGCTGCTCGCATTCTGTAGAGAACGCGGCGTGCTGCTGATCGCCGATGAGGTCTACCACCGCACGGTCTACGAGGCGCGGGTCGCACCTTCCTTCCTGGAGCTTGCCGGCGACGCTGACCCGATGATCGTCGTCAACGGATTCTCCAAAGCCTGGGCGATGACCGGCTGGCGCATCGGCTGGGTGGTGGCGCCGAAACGCCACGCCGTTCAGTGGGCGCTGTTGTCGGAGTGCTTCAACACCGGGGCTACGGTATTCGGCCAGCAGGGTGCGATCGCCGCATTGGAGAACGGCGAGGGCGCCATCGCAAGCCTGCAACAGCGATATCAGGAAAACCGCGCCCGGGTGATTCAGGCGTTCTCCAACCACTCCGAGATCGAGCTGACGGCTCCGACCGGCGCCTTTTACGCCTTTCCCCGGGTGCCGGCGATTCAGTCCAGCTGGGATTTCGCGCAAGCGCTGCTCGATGAAACCAATGTTGGCGTTTCTCCCGGCTACACCTTCGGCCCGGGTAACGATCAGCACTTCCGCTTGTGCTTTGCGCAATCGGAGCGGCCGCTGCAATCGGGACTGGAGCGCATTCTGGATTTCCTCGATCGCGGACGACACCGCAAAACCTGAGATCACGCGAGGGTTTCCGTCGGAGCGACCCCACATATGAGCGACCTGATCCAACTCGAGCACCACGAGGGCATCGGCGTGCTGCCGCGGTCGCCGAGGCCGGCTCCTGGCTGCTGCCTCGGCTGATCGGTCCCCAGCAAGCCATGAAACTGCTGTTTACGGGCGAGTTTCTCAGCGCTGAGCGAGCACTGGAATTAGGTTGCGTCGATGCGGTCGTCGCGCCGGAGGCGTTGCAGGAGCACTGCATGGCGCTGGCGAAAACGATCGCATCCGGTTCGCCATTTGCACTGCAACGCATCAAAAGCATGCTCTATGCGGGGCTCGAATCCGACGTTGGCGCGCACAGGCAGCGCCACACCCGGAACATGGCGGAATGCTTCGCCTCTGAAGACCACAAGGAAGGTGTCGCGTCATTTTTGGAGCCGCGCCCCGCGGTATTTCAAGGCCGCTGAATTTGCGAATCAGGCAAGCGCGACGCCAAGCCAGGATCCCAACAGGTACGTCAGGGTGCTCGCGCCGGCCCCGATGGCAAGCATGCGCAGCCCGCCATACATAGCACGACGACCGGTAAACAGACTAAGCGCAGCACCAACACCGAACAACCCGACAGCCGCTACCAACGCCGCCACCGGCACGGACGGGTGCCCCAGCAGAAACGGTAGCAGCGGCAGCACCGCCCCCGTCGAGAACGCGCCGAAGGAAAAGCTCGCTGCGCCTACGGCCGAACCGAGATCATCCGGATTCAGACCGAGCTCCTCGCGGGCCAGCACATCCAACGCGTGGTCCGGATCTTCCAGCATTGTTCGCGCAACGCCGCGCGCCTCATCCAGATCCATGCCCCGCGCTGCGTAGATCAAGGCGAGTTCTTCGGCTTCCTCTTCCGGATACGCCTCGAGTTCTTTACGTTCCAATGCGATCTGGTGCTCGTAAAACTCACGTTGGGACCGGACCGAGACGTACTCTCCCGCGGCCATCGACAGCGCCCCGGCAAGCAACCCCGCGCAGCCGCTGAGCAGGATGAAGCCAGGGTCCCCTGTTGCACCCGCCACGCCCATGATCAAACTGGTGTTGGAAACCAGACCATCGTTGGCACCGAACACCGCCGCGCGGAGATTGCCACCCCCCAGTCCGCGGTGCCGCAACCCGACATCTTCCACGGACAGCGGCATGACATGTCCGCTGGTTCCGTCCGCTGCGCCCGTAAAGTAAAGCGGCTCGTAGCTGGACATGCCGCGCACCTTCATGGCCGCAAGCACCTGACGCAAGGGTCGGGGACCGAACCATCGCACCAACATCGCCACCGCCCGGGCGCGCGTGCCTGGATGGAACTCGGGAACATTTGAACCGGCATGCGCCGCCCAGATCAGCGCCTGCGCATCAGCTTCCCGGGCGAGATCCGCGAACAGCCGCGCCCGTACCGACTCGGTTTCACAATCAGCCAGCACCCGATACAGCCATGCCGACTGCGTCTCTTCGCGCCAACTGATCAACGCTGATTGCTGGTCTGTCTGCATACCCGACCAGCATAGCAGGCAGATGCGTATTCGATTGCAAACCGGTCAGACTCCCGCCACCATGCGTTGATGCCAACCACCAGCCCCGCCATATCCGGCGCAACGGACGCCGATCCGGCGGCCGCTGGACCCACCAAGGAAAAGTCGCTCCCGCTGCGCATCAAGCTGTCCTACGGCGCACCGTCGCTTGCCGGCGCGGCGTTGGCCATTCCGATCGGTATTCACCTGACGATTTTTTATTCCGACACCATCCTGGTGCCGCTGGGTTTCATTGCGATCGTCAAAGCCGTGGCGCGGGCAATGGATGCCATCACGGACCCACTGATGGGTTGGCTGAGCGACCGCACCCGCAGTCGCTGGGGGCGCCGACGTCCATGGATCGCAGTTGGCGCGCCGTTGGCGGCGATCGCGTTCTACGCCATGTTCACACCGCCGGAACAATTCAGTGGCATCCAGGCGGCGTTCTGGTTCGCGACGACCTACACGCTGTACTACGTGTTCCACACCATCTACATCATTCCACATTACGGGCTCGGCCCCGAACTCACCCTGGACTACCACGAACGAACGTCGCTATTCGGCATTCGGGAAGGCTTCGTGGTGTTCGGCACGCTGACCGCAGCGGTCCTGCCACCGATCCTGATCGACAATCTAGGCGGTGAGCGAGCCGGCTACTCGGCCTTCGCGATCATATTCGGCGCGTTGCTGACGATCCTTTATCTGAACCTCGTCGTGCAGGTTCGCGAGCGCCCCGAGTTCGCAAACCGCGAGTCGAACCCGCTGGTGCCCGGCGTTCGCAGGGTACTGCGCAACCGCGCGTTCCGCGTGCTGCTGGCCGTCTACCTGACCGGCTCCATTACCGGCGCGATACCCGGTCTGATGATGCCGTACTTCACGAAGTACGTGCTGCAACCCGACGAACCTGGCCTTTGGCTGGCAATATTTCTTGCCACCTACTTCGGCGCCGGATTCCTCTTTCTCCCTTTCTGGGTCTGGGCCGCGCGCCGTTTCGAGAAGAAACCCGTTTGGTTGGTCAGCTTCATCCCCGGTTTCACCGCATCGCTGTGCCTGTTCTTTCTCGGCAAAGGCGATCTGATCGAGACCCTGGTGGTGCTGGTCTGGGCGGGTGCCGCGTTCGGCGCAAGCCTGTTTCTGGCGCCATCAATGCAAGCCGACGTGATCGACTATGACGAGCTCTATACCGGCAGACGCCGCGAAGCGCAATACGGTGCCATGTGGTCGATCATGTCGAAGTTCATGATCATTCCCAGCATGTCGATGCCGTTGGCGATTCTCGCGTCGATGGGCTATGTCCCCAATATCGAGCAAACCGACACGGTACAGTTTACGATCCGGGCAATCTTTGGCCTGGCGCCCGCAGCCACGGCACTGATCGCCTTCTTTGTCGCCTGGGCCTACCCGATCTCGCGCCAGGTGCATGAGCAGATCTGGCAGGGCATCGAAGCGCACAAGCGCGGCGAGGTAGCCAGGGATCCCATCACCGGCCGATCTCTGCCGCCCATCTCCCAACGCGGGATCGATGAAACGCTCAGCTGGCACCTCGATCATTTTTCCAGCGCAGAGCTGCGCGCCTGGTTACGTACCGGACTCGCCGCCCTCAAACAGCGAGTTCGGATCTATCTGGGACTGTCGATGGCACTGTTCGTGGGCGCCTGCGTCGGGACCAGTGGTGAAGTCAGTCTGACGACCGAACCCGGCCTGCTGGCCGTGCTGTACGTCGTTGCTGCGGGCGTGTCGCTGACCGCGTTCTGCTACCACCTGATCCGTTTGCGGGCGACACGCACGCTCGACGGCGTTACAGCCGAGGACGTGGAGTCACACCTCGGCGCCGTCCAGCAGCTCGGGCGAATCAACCAGCCGTAGTTCCCGCCGCCGGCCGTTACCTGGGTTGATTTACCCCTCGCGTGGCAGGGCACTGCTACTTCCGCTTGCCGCGACACTTTTTGTCGATCCGTTTGGCCCGGGATTTGGGATCGTTTATGACCTCGTAGAAGCCGCCAACCCATTTCATCGCCTTTGCTCTGGTCTTTTCAGACAGGCCCGGCTGTGAACTCACCAGCTGTTCGATGGCGCCCCGCTGAGCATTGAAATTCGCGTAGGTCTGTTCCTGGAAGGCCGGATCCCGACACCAACCGCGATACAGACGGGTCTTCACCGTGCGAATCCCCAGATCCTCGTTCACTTCCGAGTACGACGGATTAACAAAACCGGTTTGATCGAAGTCGTACGCGACGGGAACCACCGTCCCCTCCGCCACGCCAGCGCCTTTCGGTGCAAACAGATGCACGTTGTGGCAGCAGTTCTCGCCTTCAGGACCGCGGATCGCGGACCAGTCGGTATTGCCGATCATGAAGGAGAACATCTCCAGCAAGCTCGCCGTCACCGGGTTCTGGTCAGTTGGCCCGATTCGCTCGACGTCGATGGTCTCGAATCCCAGGCGTTTATTGAGAAGTCGTTTATGCTCGAGCAGGACCGAGAATCTCGGCTCGGTGGCTTTGCCATCCTTCGTTTCGACGTAGACGACCTGCGCAGGTCGTACCTGGTAACTCTCCGGCGTGATCAGGTTGTAGATCCGGTACACCAGATACTCCAGCACCACGTACTCTTCATACTTGTCGGTATCTCGGCAGAAGGGCACCAGCTTGAGACGTCGCTGCCCCTTGAACACCGTGCCCTTGACCTGCTGCTTGTCGAATTTGACCCACAGCGGCGGCATACGGCACAGGTCAAGCCGGAACTTGCCTCGCGCCCGGAACTCGACATCGAAGTCGGTTCCGGCATGGCTGAGCTTGCCCAGAAACCACGTCTCCTTGTCTGCCTTGCGCAGCGCCTTGATCGGCACCTCGAGGCGAAATTCCAACGGCTCTTGAGACGCAAACAACGGAACATCGCCGAACGCAGCCGGGACGCCCGCCGCCGCCAGCAACGCCATCAATCCAAACGTAATCTGCTTACTCAATGTGCGCCTCCTCATTCCCTCCCATTACGGGCTCCCACGCCATGGCTTGCGCATCCTCGACCGCCCGCGCGTGTTCCAGAATCAACAGCCAGGCCACTTTCGCGTCCGGCAGGACTCGCCTGAATCGTTTGACGAACCGATCGGTCAGTTTGACCCGGCCGGCCTCGTTGTCCAGCCATCCGTCGATCCATTCCCGCGCCTGAGCGAGGCTCAACGCAGCACCGTGCACGCTGAAATCGTCCAACAGCTGCCGCCGGGCGTGGTTCAGCTTGGCCAGCTCGTAGCGATACTCGCTGAAGATCGGCCAGAACTTTCGTTCCTGACGTTCATCCATTGCCAGTTGTGTCGCAATGGTCGCGTCATGGGCCGCGTCGTCGATCGACATTACCCAGGCGTTGGGACACAGCAACGTCAGAATCATTGCGGCTGAAAGCTGCACGCGTCTTCCCATCCGATCGGCTGCGCCCATACGTCAGGTCCCGACAACCCCCAAAGCGCCGATCATAGAGAATCCCCGAGAAGCTGGCCATCGCACGGTCGGCCGCGCCCCTCGAATACATCTGACGATTCCGGTCGAGCCCTTGACTTTACCGGTCCCGCCCAGACAATCAGTCTCGTTCTGAAGGGGAACCCTATGATCTACCAAAGCATTCTCGATACGATCGGGAACACACCCATCGTCCGCCTCCAACGCACCGGTCCTGACGACGTCGATATTTTCGTGAAGATCGAATCGTTCAACCCGATGGGGTCTGTGAAGGATCGATTGGCCCATGCCATCATCCGCGACGCCACCGATTCCGGCACGCTGAAACCCGGCCAAACGGTCGTTGAAGCGACCTCCGGCAACACCGGCATTGCCCTTGCCATGGTCTGCGCCGTTACCGGACATCCGTTTGTCGCCACCATGGCCGACTCGTTTTCCGTCGAGCGGCGTCAGTTGATGCGCGCGCTGGGTGCAAAAGTAATTTTGACACCCGCCGCAGAGCGGGGCACCGGCATGGTCAAGCGCGCTGAAGAGCTGGCCGAAGCGCACGGCTGGTTTCTGGCCCGCCAGTTCGACAACCCTGCCAACCCTGCCTATCACCGCAACACGACCGGACCTGAGATTCTCTCCGACTTCGCCGGCAAACGGCTCGACTACTGGATCACAGGTTGGGGTACCGGAGGAACACTCACCGGTGTCGGCGAGATGATCAAGCTGGCGCGGCCCGATACCCGGATCGTCGTCGCGGAACCGGCCGGCGCGGCGATGCTCTCCGGCAAGGAGTGGCAGCCTCACAAGATTCAGGGCTGGACGCCCGATTTCATCCCGGGCGTGCTCGAACGCGACGTCGTGGATCAACTGGTATCCGTCGATGACGCCGTCGCCGTCCAGACAGCCCTGGATCTGGCCAGCAACGAAGGCATTCTTGCGGGCATCTCCTCGGGCGCGACCCTTGCGGCAGGCCTGGAAGTCGCCCAAACAGCGGAGCCGGGCACCGTCATGGTCGTCATGCTGCCCGATACCGGCGAGCGTTATCTGTCGACCGTGATGTTCGAGGACATCCCCGACGGCTCTGACGATGAATGGCTGGCGAGTTTATGATTCAGCAGACGATGCGGCGGACGAGTCAGCGGGAATCGCGGCATCAATTCGGGTGCGCACCTGGTCCGGGGTGAAACTCCCGGGGCCAAGGCCGGTTCGGGCCATCTCGTTGCCCAGCGCCTGTAGTGCCTCGTTGGCAGGCGTTGGCACGCCGTGGAGCCGGCCCAGCAGAACGATTTCACCATTCAGAAAGTCGCTCTCGATATCGCCGGTGCCGCGCGCGATGCTCTGCCAGGACGACCCGCCGCCACGCGGCACATCGGGGATGTCGGCGTAGCTGAGACCCCGGGCATAGCGTCCCTGCATCTCTTCACGGCTGGCGCAATCGATTCCTGCCGCACGGAAACAGTCGAGTGCTTCACGACGCAACAGGCGCGCAATCTCAGCAGAGCCTTCAACCATGTCCGTGGCCGCCTGCAGCGAATTGCTCAGGTTCCCCAGCAGTTTCGCGTACTTGGCACGCATGACACGTGAATCCGTCTCACAACTGAAACCTGCCGCACGGAGACGTTCCGCGATCGATTCGCATCGGTCGTCGACGCCCTGCGGATAGCGGCCCAGGTCCAGCACTCCACCAATCCCGTCGGCATGCGTGACCACCACGCCGGGCTCGAGATGCAATCCCGGCAGAATCACCAGCATGGCGTACACGTTAGCGAACCGACGCAACGCAGCACGTTCGTTAGCGACACCATTCTGTGCGCAAACAACGGCGATCCCGTCAGGCGCCACCGCCCGCAGGTCTCCAAGCGCGGCATCCATATGCTGAGACTTCATGCACATCAGAACGACATCGTCCGGGCGGTAACCCAACTCGCGCGGATGTCCGACCACCTCGACCTGACGCGTGACCTGCTCCCCTGGGGCGAGCAGCTCGAGACCACGCTCACGGATCGCCTCGAGATGCGCTCCGCGCGCGATCAGCACCACCTCGGTGCCCGCCTGCAGCAGGCGCATCCCGATTGTTCCACCGATGCCGCCCGCACCGTAGATGACGAAGCGCATGTGTTGGTCCTGAACAAACCTGGAAAGATCTTACACTGCTATATGCGCGACAATACCGGGGCACCACCACCCCAACGGCATCAACGGAGGCATGAATGAAGGCGTTGGAAAACATCCTGGTCGTCGTCGACAAACCAAAGCACGAACAAATTGCCCTGCGACGCGCACTGGCAATGCAGCGTCAGACTGGCGCCAGGCTGCACCTCAGAGCATTCGCCTGGGACCCGAGCTACGACCAACGCGGCGCCTACGAGGCCACGCACCGCCGCTCGATCAGGCAGCATGAAGTCGACAAACGCCGGCAGTGGCTCAGCGCCACGCTGACGAAGGCCGGGGGCGTCCCGCGCGAAGTGACTCAGCAGGTGGTCTGGACCAAGGACATCGCGGGTTGGATCACCTCGTCACTGGTCAGCAAGCCAATGGACCTGGTGTTGAAGCACGCCCATCGGAGTCAAAGCCTGACCCACACGCCCACCGACTGGAATCTGATCCGGGACTGCCCGGCGCCGGTCCTACTGTGCATTCGCAAACGCTTTGCGCGCCGGCCGAAAATTCTCGTCGCGCTGGATCTGAACAATTACAACCGAGCGCATCAGCGTCTCAACCGCAACGCGCTGGCCTATGCGGACGCCATCCGCCAGGCCTACCCCGACGCTGAAATCCACTGCGTTTACGCGTTACCGGTATCGCCAGTGCTGACCGACCTCGACATGATCCACCCGCGCACCGCGCGCGAGAAAGCCAGGGTCCAGACCCGGGCATTTCTCGACGAACTGCTCGCGCCGTACGACATACCCAGGTCACGCGTCTACCTTCCGATCGGCAAGGTGGGGCATGCGGTGAACAGCGTGGCGGCCAAGCTGAAGGCGGACCTGCTCGTGATGGGCACCACATCGCGTAAGGGCCTACGTGGCTTCCTGCTGGGTAATTCCGCCGAGCGCGTGCTGGCCAAGGCACGTTGTGATGTGCTGGCAATCAAGCCGTGATCCAGGTCGCCCGCAAACGCCCGACTTTGTGAACCGGTCGCACCCACCCGATGGACAACCACCCTAGGCTAGGGATTCCAGGCAGCGCCGCTGCCCCAGCCCAACAGTCAGCGAGCGGTTGTCATGGATAAGACAGCAACAATCACGCCACGCACACTTCTGCAGACTACAGCGCTGCTCGTGATCGTCCTGCTACCGGGCTGCGCCACCCTGAGCGAAAGCCAGTGTGCCGCGAACGACTGGCAGACAGTCGGCTACAGCGATGGCGCAAGCGGTCAGGATTCATCGCGCCTGTTGAAGCATCAAAACGCATGCATGAAGCACGGCGTAACGCCCGACCGCGTGGCATACATGGCTGGCTGGGAAGAAGGTGTGGTGCGTTACTGCACGCCCGACAACGGATTCCAGCAGGGCCAGCGCGGCTCAAGCTACCGCAACGTTTGTCCGAGCGACCTCGAACCCGGCTTCCACGACGCCTACCTCGCAGGCCGGGAACTGTACGTCGCCCAGGCCGAGATCACCCAGATGCAGCGCAGCATCGCCAGCAAATCCAGGCAGCTGAAGGAATTAGCGCACGATCTGCGCGATGCCGAAGCCAGACTGATAGCGGGCGATGCGACCGAGATGGACCGCATGCGCTGGTTGGACGAAACCAAGGCGCTGGCCCGCACCCAAGGCCAGCTGGAGTCTGAGATCGTCGAACTACGAGTGAGCTCCGCAGTAAAGAAAGAACGGCTGGAGACACTGCGTCAAACGTTGGCAATGGGTCACTGAGGGTTGCGCCAAAGCAGGTCGTTCAAGCTGGTACCTGCCGCACAAAAGGCCAGATTTGCATCGTCTAAGATCAGCAGACCTGAGCGCCGGAATTGTCGTGAGCGCCGCTTACCACATCAACGCCGAAGACGAGTTCATCTCGTTCAACTTCGCCGACCAGGTCAACCTGGTCGACCTCTACGAGTTGCTGCGGGATCTACTCGCGGATCCGGAGTTTCAGCCGGCCTGGCCCCAGCTCATGGATCTGCGCAACATCAAGCTCAATCTGATGCCCGGTGCGCTCAAGCCGTTCGTGAAGTATCTCACCGGCACCTACAGTCCTCGAATAGACGCCGCCGTGGCGGTGGTGCTGGACAGTGATATGAGTGCCGAACTCTATGCGGGCGTATACCGTCTGGCGTGCAGCCTTCCAGGTACCGAGGTGTTCGACGACTACGGACAGGCCATCAAGTGGCTCCTGCAGCCAGGCTGGAAGAGCCCCGCCGACGAACCGGCCGGAACCTCCGAAGGGTCAGTGTAGCCACCAGATACCCGCCGTCATCAGGCTGATACAGCCCCAGAAAACGAACGAACTCGAAACAGCGATGAAACGCGCAAACGTTTCGTTGTGTCCACTCATGTACATCTTCCCTCATGAGCTTTGCTGCGAACGCCCCAACGGTCCCAGCAGCTTGAATCTCCGCTAAGGTTCTAACCTGTGAACCCCGTCACAGCAAATCTGCTACGCAATATCTTGTGCGAGCTTTGTAAAAGCAGCCTGCTGGACTATGACCAACTCGCCCGAGCGAACCGAACCCGAGGGAAAAATGAAGATTCTATGGATTCGGACACCTTAAGGCGTTGATGTGCTGAGGTTTTTTTCCGAGGGGGCTCCCGCACCCCTGGAAGGCTCTTTCAATCGCAAATTGTTGTGGCTATTCTAGGAGCCCTCACTAGCCGGTGCTGTATGAATATACAGTGTAATTCTCCTCGGCAGGGCGAACGCACTTCATACAGCACGGCTAGTTGAGGCCAACCCCACGTCGCTGACCCGATTTCATCTGACAGAGGTCAGCCCTTTGCCTCAGTGCTCCTCGCGGCTCAACACCACGCAGCCGCTGGCCCAAACATGCCCTCCACGCCCAGGCACAGCGAAACTTCAGCACCTTCTGTCACCAGACAGCACTCCAACAGGTGGAGGCAGCGAACACACCGAGACGATGCGTGACGCGCAGGCCGGGCAGAACGGGCGCGGCGGAAAATAGGTGTGCCGGCAAAGCCCGGCAGTATCTCAGAGCGCCGGCAGCCGCTCAAACCAGGGGAATTCCGCATCGCCAACCGCCAGAAATTCGGGGTTCAAGATGCTGTCTTTCTGATTGTAACCCAGCGGTTCCTCCGCAAACGTCCACACCGCCCCACCGGCGGCGGTCAGCACTGCCTGGGCCGCACCGATATCCCACTCCGACGTCGGCCCAAGCCGCGGATACAGGTCCGCCTTGCCCTCAGCCAGGATACACAGCTTCAGCGAACTACCCACCGGGGTCCGGGTTACCTCACCAAACTCCAATCTCAGCGCATCGAGATACTGCTCCAGCCGTTCGCCACCGTGACTGCGGCTGGCAACCACGGTCAGCGGATGGTCGCCGTTCATGGGCCGGACCGAAATCCGGGCGACCTCCGAACCCGCATATTTCCACGCTTCACCCGCAGGCACGTTGCCCGTGTAGAGGTTACCCAGCGCCGGTACGCCGACCACGCCCAGCAACGGCGCATGATCCTCGATCAACGCGATGTTGACCGTGAACTCACCGTTCCGGTTGATGAACTCCTTGGTGCCGTCCAACGGATCGACCAGCCAGTAGCGGGACCACCCGCTGCGAACCGCGAACCCCGGTGACTCCGATTCTTCGGAAATGATCGGAATGTCCGGCGTCAATGCCGCCAGCTCACTGACGATCAGAGCATGGGCGTTTAAATCCGCTTGGGTCAGTGGCGATTGATCATCCTTCAGTTCGACATCGAAGTCCGATGCGTAGATTTTCAGAATTTCGGCCCCGGCACGCTCGACGATGGGCCTTACTTCGTCGATGAGCTGCTCGTGGTTCACGCCCTGCCCTCGTGTGAGCCCTCGTATGCCAACCGAGTAGTATACGGACTTTGCTCAAGCGACGAACGGGAACGAGTGTTGCTCGACTGGTGTGCAATCGACACCGTGCTACTGGACATGGATGGCACGTTGCTCGATCTCAATTTCGACAACGTACTGTGGAATGAGCACATCCCCTTACGCTATGCCGAGCACCACGGAATGAGTTGCGAAGCCGCCCGCGAGCACCTGTTTGCTCAGTTCAGCACACATCGCAACACGCTCCGGTTTTACTGTCTGGACCACTGGTCCGAAGTCACCGGGATGGACGTCGTAGCGATGCACCGCGAGCTGACCCATCTCATCCGCTACCGCCCCCATGCCCGCGCATTCCTGGAGCGCATGATGAGCAGCGGCCGGCACGTTCGGCTGGTCACGAATTCACACCGCGACGGAATCGACATCAAGAATGAATTCACCGGCTTGACGGAGCTGACCCACCTCACGATCTCCTCACACGACTACGACGCGCCGAAGGAAAGCCAGGAGTTCTGGCAGCGTTTCGCTCGGCACCATCCCTTCGACAAAGCGCGTGCGCTGTTCATCGACGACAATGTCAACGTGCTGGATGCGGCGCGCACCTACGGAATCGCGCAACTGTGCATCGTTTCGCAGCCCGATTCGGCCCGGCCGCCGCGCGTCGGGTTCGACTACCCGGCATTCAACGGCTTCGACGAGATCATGCCATGAGTCGGCGAGCGAACGTCCTGGCGCAAGCTTCCGCGAAGCCGAAGGTCAGACTCGACCGTTGGCTGTGGGCGGCGCGCATGTTCATGACCCGGTCTCAGGCCAAACAGGCCATCGAAGGGGGCAAGGTCCACTACAACGGGCAGCGCACCAAACCTGCGCGCGAGACTGAGATCGGCGCTGAACTCGACATTACCCGCAACTTTCAGGCCCTGACCGTGGTGGTCGACGCGCTCTCTGATCGGCGCGGTCCGGCCGTCGAGGCGCAGCAGCTGTACCACGAAACCGAAACCAGCATCACCAGGCGAGCGACCGAGCAGGAGCGCGCGCGGCTGCAACGCGCCGGATTGCAGCAACCGATGGGCCGGCCCGACAAGCACGATCGGCGCGCGCTGACCGCGCTCAAGCAGCGAGGGAGCCCCTGACCGGGTATTGGGCTCCACGGCTGAGTTTGGCATAATGCGCCCTGGGGGAACGGCTTCCGCATCGGTCATCGACCGGCAAGCTATTGATTTATAAAACTTTTAGAGGCGCGCTTCACGACGTCATGGCACTCGATATCGACACCACTTCGCGCAAGCATGTCTACACTGAGCTGAGCACCGCGGCCCTGGCGGAGTGGGCCGTGGTGCGCGGCGAAGGGCAGTTTGCCGCGAACGGTGCAATCGTGGTCGAGACAGGATCCCGCACCGGCCGCTCCCCGAAGGATCGCTTCCTGGTCGAGGAGCCCGGCACCGCCGAGGCAATCGATTGGGGCACGATCAATCAGGCCATCGCCCCGGACATGTTCGACGCAATCTGGGATCGCGTGCAGGTTCATCTGGCCGACCGTGACACCTTTGTTTCCCATCTTCACGTTGGCGCCGATCCCGAGCACTACCTGCCCATTGAGGTCACCACGGAGTATGCCTGGCACGCTCTGTTCGGCCGCGCTCTGTTCATCGAGCCGCCCCACTACAACCCTAACGGCAAGGAGATCTGGCAGGTCGTGAATGCGCCCGGCTTCACCTGCGACCCCCAGCGCGATGGCACCCACAGCGATGCCACGGTGATGATCAATTTTGCCCAGCGCAAGGTTCTGCTCGCCGGTATGCGCTACGCCGGGGAGATGAAGAAGAGCATGTTCGGGGTGCAAAACTTTCTGCTGCCCGAGAGAGATGTGCTGCCGATGCACTGTTCCGCAAACACGAGCCGGGACGGAACGGTGACCCTGTTTTTCGGCCTGTCTGGAACCGGAAAGACCACCCTTTCTGCCGACCCCGAGCGCCTGCTGATCGGCGACGACGAGCACGGCTGGGGCAAGGGCACCGTGTTCAACCTCGAAGGTGGTTGCTACGCCAAATGCATCGACCTGACCCGCGAAAACGAACCCGTCATCTACGATGCCATCCGCTTCGGCGCAATCGTCGAGAACGTGGTCATCGATCCGGACACGCGCGAGCTTGACTACGCGGACTCGACTCTCACGGAGAACACCCGGGCGTGTTACCCGCTGGAGAACATCGCACTGCGAGTCGAAGAGAACCGTGCCGGAGAGCCGGAATCAATCATCTTCCTGACCTGTGATGTCAGCGGTGTGTTGCCGCCGATCTCGATCCTCAGCAAGGAAGCGGCGGCCTACCATTTCCTGTCCGGCTACACGGCGGCCGTGGGTTCGACTGAAGTCGGTTCCACTGAAGCGTACAGCGCGACGTTCTCGACCTGTTTCGGCGCGCCGTTCTTCCCGCGGCCGGCAGGCGTTTACGCGGACCTGCTGATGAAACGCATTGGGGAATTTGGTTCCCAGGTGTACCTGGTGAACACCGGCTGGTCGGGCGGCGGCTACGGCGTCGGCAAACGCTTCAGCATTCCAACCACCCGGGCGATCATTCATGCGATTCAGAACGGGGCCCTGCGGGAGGTTGCTACCGAAACCCTTCCCGCGTTGAATCTGGACATCCCTACGACTGTGGCCAATCTCGACCAGAACATCCTCAACCCCCGCAATACCTGGGCAGACAAGACAGCTTACGACGCGGCCGCGGCGGCCCTCGCAGCCAAGTTCCGGGCGAACTTCAAACGCTTCGACGTCGCCCCGGCGATCGTTGCAGCAGGTCCAACCGCATAGATCTGCGCGTCGTGCGCCGCTGGCGAGCCGCCGTACGCCGCTTTGCAGTGCGCGCCGATGACGCTAATCTAGCGGGCCCCAGCCAGTTACACTAACGCGTCGATGCCAATCTCGCTCTCCAGTCACCTGTCAGCCCTGACGGGACCGAACCGGTCCGCGTCCCTCGTGGGGCTGCACCGCGGCATCGAAAAAGAAAGTCTGAGGGTGCTGCCAAGCGGCGAACTGGCACGCACCAGCCACCCGCCCGCGCTCGGCGCAGCGCTGACTCATCCACACATCACCACCGATTTCAGTGAAGCGCAGCTCGAGCTCATCACCCAGGTCAACGACAGCGTCGAGGGTTGCCTAAAGGAACTCACCGACGTGCACCGATACGTGTACGAGCACATCGACAACGAGCTGCTGTGGGCGTCCAGCATGCCGTGCGTGCTGGCCGGCGACGACATTCCCCTGGGCTACTACGGCGAATCGAACATCGGCCGCACGAAAACCGTGTACCGGCAGGGCCTGGCGACGCGCTACGGACCTTTGATGCAGACCATCTCGGGCATTCACTACAATTTCTCGATTCCCGAGCCGTTGTGGTCGGTGCTCGCCGAGGTGCGTGGCGGACACCTCGACCAACACTTCAAGACCGACGCCTATTTCGGTCTGATTCGTAATTTTCGACGCCATTCCTGGCTGCTGATCTACCTGTTCGGTGCGTCACCTGCACTGTGCAAGTCGTTCGTCAAAGACACGCCCCACACGCTCGAGAGTTTCGATGAGGGATCGCTGTACCTGCCCGGCGCCACCTCGCTGCGGATGGGCCGGCTTGGCTACCAGAGCGACGCCCAGGCAGATCTGCACATTTCCTACAACAGCCTCGCGCAGTATGCGGATTCCATGCGCCACGCCTTGACGCAACCGTTTCCTGCCTACGAGGCCCTGGGCGTGAGGGTCGACGGCCAGTATCGCCAGCTGAGCAGCACCCTCATTCAGATCGAGAACGAATTTTACGGCACGATTCGGCCGAAGCGACGCATCGGATCCGGTGAACGGCCATTGACGGCGCTGAACGAACGCGGCGTGGAGTATGTGGAGGTTCGCTGCATCGACCTGAATCCATTCCTGCCGGTGGGAATCGATGCGGCCCAGATCCGTTTCTTGGACACGTTTCTGCTGCATTGTCTGCTGAGCGAAAGTCCTCCCGACAGCCGCACGGAATCGGCGCGTCTGATCGAGAATCAACTGACGGTGGTCGAACGCGGTCGCGCCACCGACACAACCTTAAAGCAAGGCGACGACCCGGTTTCGATTGCCGATTGGGCGACCCACCTGCTCGCCGAATGCGGCGACATTGCCGCGCTGCTCGACGAAGCCCACGGGGGCAGCGCCTATCGTGAGAGCTGGCACCAGCAACGGGACCGAGTGGCCGACCCCGAGCTGACGCCCTCGGCGCAGATTCTTGCGGCAATGCGGGAGGAGGCGGTGCCGTTTTTCCGTTTTGCCATGAATCGATCCCTTGCCCACCGCAACGAGTTCCTTGCCAGCCCAATGGACCCGCCCATGCGCAAACGGTTTGAGCAGTTGGCCCGCCAGTCGCTGGCGGACCAGAAAACCATCGAAGCCAACGATGTGGTGGATTTCGATTCGTTCCTGACGTCATACCTGCAACTGCCAGAGAATCCTTGAATTTCCTCGCCCATTGCGCGCTCGCGCGGAGCCATCCCGATCTGATGGTCGGTGGCTTTCTTGGCGATTTCCTGAAAGGGCGAATCTCTGCAGAACTGCCCGCCCGGGTCGCCGATGGGGTGCGCCTGCACCGCCGCCTGGACGCCTACAGCGCGGAACAGCCCGAGATCAGGCACAGCGTCTTGCGTCTGCCCAGCGAACTGCGCCGCGTCGCTCCGGTGTTCGTCGATCTGGTCGCCGATCACGTGCTGGCCCGGCGCTTCGCCGAGTGGGAGGGTCAATCGCTGAGTTCCTTCACGCGCTATACCTACCAGGTCCTCGACGACGCCCGCCATCTCTATCCCGACCCGGCCCGGCGCTTCCTCGACGTAATGCGAACCCATGATCTGCTCGGCGCCTACACCGAGCCCCGAGTCATCGAACGTGCGTTCCTGCACATCGCTAAACGTCTCCATCTGACGGACATCGTCGCGCCGGCGATGGCTACGCTACGGGCGCAATACGCTGGTTTCGAAACCGATTTCTCTCAGTACTATCCCGATCTGAAGTCTCATACCGCCGATTGGCTGGCCGCCAGGGAGACGCCCGGTTGACGCCACCGATATGCCCGGTAACCTTCACCGCCGCATTCACAGATCCGACATCACACCCAACTACACCCACAACGGAGGGGAGTCGCGATGAGAGCCGTGCTATGCCATGCCTTTGGACCTCCGGAGTCGCTCACGCTCGAGGACGTGGACGCGCCCGTGCCAAAGCCCGGTGAGGTGCTGGTGGACGTGCACGCCGCCGCCTTGAATTTCCCGGATGTCCTGATGATCGAGGGCAAGTATCAAAGCCAGCCGCCGTTTCCGTTCGCCCCCGGTGGTGAGCTGTCGGGCACGGTCGCAGCGCTCGGCGAGGGGGTCACAGACCTCCAACTGGGCCAGGCGGTGTTCGGCGGAGTCGGCAGCGGCGCGTTCGTCGAACAGGCGGCAATCGCGGCGAATCGGCTGCGGGTCAAACCTGACTCGATGACGTTCGCGCAGGCGGCGGGAATCAGCACCACCTACGGCACCAGCTATCACGCCCTCAAACAACGCGCCGCGCTGCAACCCGGCGAGACCCTGCTGGTTCTGGGCGCGGCTGGCGGCGTCGGCCTCGCCGCGGTCGAACTGGGAAAAGCCATGGGCGCGCGGGTGATCGCTGCAGCAAGCAACGACGAGAAACTCGCCGTCGCGCGCGCCGCCGGCGCCGATGAACTGATCAACTACGCCGATGGCGAACTCAAGGACAAGGTCAAAGCCCTCACCGATGGCAAGGGCGCCGATGTCATCTACGATCCCGTCGGCGGCGACCTGTTCGACCAGTGCATGCGCTGCATCAACTGGAATGGCCGCGTGCTGGTGATCGGCTTCACCGGAGGTTACATCCCGAAAGTGCCGATCAACCTGATCCTGCTCAAGGGTTGTCAGGTGGTGGGCGTGTTTTACGGCTCGTTTTCCGCTCGTGAGCCCGCAGTGAACGAAGAAAATTTCGGCCAGGTGCTGCGCTGGTTCGAGACCGGCACGCTCAAACCTCTGGTCGGGGCACGCTATCCGATGGAGGAGTACGCTGCCGCGCTCCGTTGCCTGTCCGAACGTCGGGCTATCGGCAAGGTTGTGCTGGAGATTCGTCCATGACCCCGAGCCAGACGTTCGCCGCCGCATTGGTGGCCGCCACCGGCGTTCTGCTTGGCAGCGCACTATTCATGGAGCACGTGATGGATCTGACGCCCTGCCCGCTGTGTCTGATGCAGCGGATCTGGGTCATGATCGTTGGCGCCATCGCCCTGGCCGGTCTGGCCCACAATCCGCGAATTCTGATCTATCCGCTGCTGAGTGTGCTGGCGGCTACGGCCGGGGCGGGATTCTCGGTACGGCAACTCTACCTGCAGAGCCTGCCAGCAGATCAGGTGCCCTCGTGTGGTGCACCTCTGGAATACTTGCTCGACGGGCCGCTGGCCGACCTGCTGCGCGAAATGACCCTGGGCGGCGGCAACTGCGCCGAAGTGAGCTTCTCGTTGATCGGAATCAGTCTCCCAGGATGGGCGCTGCTCGGGTTCCTGGCGCTGGCTGGACTGGCCGCCCTGCAGTGGCGTGCCGCGCGCCGGTAGGGGTCCCTTAACGGTCCTGTAACAGTTCCCTGGCAGACGGATGTGCGATCAGCCGTTCGAATTCCGCAACGCCTTAATCTTAATGGAAAAATCCTGGAGAACGATGGAGATCCATTGCTTAGCCGTTACCCGGGTGTATAGTCCGACCACGATACGACAACAACTATAACTACGCGATGGTAGAGCCGAACGCACTACGCATCTTAGTCGTCAACGGTAAGGGAGGCTGCGGCAAAACTACGATAGCGACTAACCTCGCCGCCGCACATGCACGCCAGGGACACGGCGTGGCCCTCATCGACCACGACTCTCAGGCATCGAGCAGCCACTGGCTGAACCAGCGGGCGCCAGACCAGCCGTCGATTCATCTCGTCCAGGCGCACCAGCGCACGGCCATGTACGCGACGCGCTCGTTCCAGCAGCGGCTTCCGAGCCGCATCAGCCGGATCATCATCGACACACCTTCCGTCGTCGGAGACGCTGAACTCGATCACCTGTTGCGCGGCGTGAGTGCGATCGTCGTGCCCGTGCTGCCGTCGTCGTTGGACATTCGGGCCGCCGACCGATTCCTCCAGCAGTTGGGCAACCATCGTCTGCTGCGCAGCCGCCCCGTGCCGGTCGCGACCATCGCAAATCGTGTCCGACCCAACACCCTCGGTCACACCCGACTGAAGGAGTTTCTCGCGCAACTGGACGTCCCAACCATCGCGACCTTCCGTGACCGGGCGATTTACATGCGTTTGGCCGATCAGGGCAAGGGCGTGGTCGACGTGCCCGAGGATCGCGAAGCGGCGGCAGAGCTCCCGCAATGGCAAGCCCTGCTGGCTTGGATCGATGCAACGGACACGCGCCACCGCGCCAGCCCGGCACGAGCGACCCACCACGCCCGCAGCGCATACCGCCAACCCGCCTGACCATCCCCCAGGAGCCCCTCGAAACCCTGGACCCCTGACCTGCAGTTCCCTATGGTGCGCAACGGTTATCACGGACCGGCACCCGATCCCGGCTGAACGGACATGCTGAAGCTCATCGACGTTACGCTGCAACGCGGTGGCGAGCCCCTGTTCGTGGGTCTCGACATCACCGTGCACGACGGTCACCGCCTGGGGATCGTGGGCCGCAACGGCATCGGCAAATCGACGCTGTTCGCCCTGATACGCCGTACGCTGCTGCCGGACGAGGGCGACGTTGTGCGCCCGGCAAAGTGGACCGTCGCGCACCTGGCCCAGGAAGTGGAAACCAGTGATCGCGAAGCTCTGGAGTGGGTGCTGGACGGGGATCGGCAGCTCCGGGAGGTCGAAACGCGAATCGCCCGTGCGGAATCCACCGGCGACGACCACGCGCTGGCCCACCTGTACACAGATCTCGAGGACGCCGGCGGCTACACCGCCCAACCCAGAGCGGCAGAAATACTGAACGGGCTCGGATTCGCAGCGGACACGTTCAAACAGCGTTATGCGGAGTTTTCCGGGGGCTGGCGCATTCGGCTGAATCTCGCGCAAACGCTGATGAGCCCTTCCGATCTGTTGCTGCTGGACGAACCGACCAACCATCTCGATCTGGACGCCATGTTCTGGCTCGAGAGCTGGCTGCTTCGGTATCGGGGCACGCTCCTTGTGATTGCCCACGACCGCGACTTTCTCGATACGGTTTGTACCGACATCGTGCATCTGGAACACCGCCAGGCGCGTACCTACAAGGGCAATTACTCGTCCTTCGAACGACAGCGCGCCGAAGCGCTTGCGCTGCAGTCATCCGTGCACAAGAAGCAGCAGCACCAGGCGGCGCATCTGCAGCGATTCATCGACCGGTTCCGCTCGAAGGCCACCAAAGCCCGCCAGGTCCAGGGACGCATCAAGGCGCTCGAGCGCCTGAACGCAGCCGCCCCCGCGCACGTCGACTCCCCTTATGCATTCAGCTTTCCGAACCCGCTGAAGATGTCGAAGCCGCTTTTGACCCTGCGCGACGGCGTACTCGGCTACGGCGATTCGAGCGTGCTCAGTGAGGTCCGCCTCGACGTACATCCCGAAGCGCGGATCGGCGTGCTCGGGGCAAACGGCGCAGGCAAGTCGACGCTGATGAAAACCCTCGCCGGCGACCTCGCGCCAATCGCAGGCGCATTGCAGCGCGGTGCCCACAGCGCCGTCGGCTATTTTGCTCAGCAGCAACTCGAACAGTTGAATGGCAGCCGCAGCCCACTTGCGCTGCTCGAAGACATTCCGCCGGTCGAATCGGAACAGCGCCGCCGGAATTACCTCGGGGGCTGGGGTTTCAGCGGCGATATCGTCAAGCGCCCCAGCGTAACCTTGTCCGGGGGCGAACGGTCTCGACTGGTGCTCGCCCTGATTGCCTGGCAACGCCCCGCGTTGCTGATCCTCGATGAGCCAACCAATCACCTGGACCTTGAAATGCGCCACACGCTGAGTATTGCGCTGCAGGACTACACCGGCGCAATGATCCTGGTGTCCCACGACCGGGAGCTACTCGCGCGTACCGTCGACGACTACTGGTTGGTGGCCCAGGGCCGTGTACGGGAATTCAAAGGGGACCTAGATGCATACCGCGATCTGGTTCAGTCGCGACTGGCGAATCCCGGTGGAACTGACGCCAGCAAGAAGGGGCGCAGGCGCGCGGCGGCCGAACGGCGGCGCGAAAGCGAACCGCTTCGCAAGCAGATTAAACAGCTCGATGCGCAGATACGTAAACTCGGCGATTCACTGGCCGAACTCGACGTTACGCTTTCCGATGTGAGCGTCTACGAACGGCTGTCCAGCGAGCAGATCACCCAGTTACTGGCGACCCAAGGCGCGCAACGCCGCGATCTCGAGACGGCCGAACACTCCTGGCTCGAATTGCACGACGCGCTAGAGACTCCCTAAGGGCCAACGAAGCTCGAGTCTGAGTTAATCAATATCTCGAAGTCCTGCTCGCCAACGCGCTGGCGCATTTCGATCACCCGCATGGCGTCGACGGGCACAGCCCTCATGAAACCCATGCCGCCCATTACATCACCAGGTTTCAGCGATAGGCTCAGCGATCCGCCGTCACGAATCACGGTTACACTCGCCTCACCGGCGCGCATGCCGGCAAACAACTCATGTTGCCGGGCGACAAGTTCACCGTTGAGCTCAGTGATCACATCTCCAGGCATCAGCGTGTCCGGGTTGTCGTCGCCATTGAGCACCAGAATCCCGGCATCAACGCCAAAGTAACGCCCCACCCCGGGGTTCAGATCGTGCAGCACTACGCCCATCGGCCGCCCAGCCCCCGGACCCAGGGCCAAGCTCGGCATGGGACTGCCGATGGCGATCGGACCCGCAGAGGCAGCCCCAAACATCGCTACCGAGTGCCGCGTATCGCGAACCTCGATCTCCGCGCTCCGGGTTTCGTCGCCGCGCCGATATTCGATCTGCACGGTGTCGCCGGGGCTCAGATCGCGAGTCGCCGCACGCAGCCCGCGACCCGCCTCCATCCCAGACCCGCCCAGCGCGTACCCGTTGATCGACGTCAGCAGGTCGCCAGACTCGACACCGGCCGCGGCGGCCGGCCCCTGGGGTGTGACTCCCATGATTTCTATGCCATCCGCCCGGGCCCGCCCGAGAAACATGCCCAAACGCATTGGGATCGGCAGGGGTTGCAGGTCGAATCCCACCGGCGGTCCAGCTGTGCGGTGCAACGCCGAGAGTTCGCGCGCCGCCGTGTCCAGGCGTTCACGGGCCGCCTGAAGTGCCGCGTCCAACTCCGGATCCGACTCAGCGTCCGAGATCAAGTATTGCGCCACACCTGGGGGTGCCAGCAAGGCTGCCGCGAGCGTTACTATCAGCAATCGTACGTGTCGTTTCATCGATCGTCTCCGGTAAGCACCACAGGTCGCAGCTCAGGGTTGTAGCGGATGGTTTAGACGTGCCAACTCGCCGAAAGGTTGCACCCCGCAAAAAAAAGGAGAAATAAAACTCATGCGGGACCAAACAACGAGGGCGCCCGCAGGCGCCCTCTCGGTTCCGCTGGCCTGTTCGGCTCAGCCTGCAGCAGTTTTCTCGTAGATCGACGGCTCGTCTTTCGCTTCTTCCGTGATCTTGCGACCCAGCGCCAGGTAGGTCGGAATCTCGTCATCCGCGAGCTCGGCCATCTTCACCTTGCGGGCCAGAGCAGCCTCGATGTACGGGGCAAGCTCTTCGTTCTTCTTCTGCTCGCGTTCCGCGCCGCGCGCTTTGAACTCCGGCATCACCTCGGCGGCGAAGAGCTCCAGGGCTTCACAGATATGCTCGTGCTTGTTCCTGCCGGCCTGCTGGATGAACGTGACCTGATCGACTCCCGCGGTCTCAAATTTCTTAAGGTGCACCCGCAAGTCGTCCGGCGTACCAATTCCGCCAGC
Organism: Gammaproteobacteria bacterium; assembly: GCA_004357385.1. GTDB lineage: Bacteria > Pseudomonadota > Gammaproteobacteria > Pseudomonadales > Azotimanducaceae > SMWF01. Next base: position 66,547 of record SMWF01000003.1, read on the forward strand.
ACCGCCGCTGAGCGCTTCGGTGACCATCTCCGGGACGTCCTTCCGGCGTTCCTCGTAGACCTCCTCGAACTCCGCCCAGAGGTTGGTGCGGCCCGGCTTGTGCGCGCCGAAACCGTACAGACTGCCGAGCGCGTAACCGAAGAACTCGAAGCCCTTCAGGCCACGATCGATCGCAACCTGCCGGTCCTGGTGACAGGAAAAGCTGGACACCATGCAGATGTTGGCATTCACGGCGTGGCCGATGGGCACGCATTCATCGCTCTTGATGATGCTGTAGTACTCCTCCACCCAGGACTGGGCTTCCAGCGGATCGACGAAAGCAAACGTCAACGCGCCGATGCCCAGCCGTGCAGCCATGCGGATGGTCTCGCGCTGGGAACAGGCCACCCAGATCGGCGGATGCGGCTTCTGAACCGGCTTCGGCACCACGTTGCGACACGGCATCTCGAAATATTTGCCCTTGTAGCCAGGGTAGGGGTCCATCGTCAGCATGTTGGCGATCTGCTCGGTAGACTCCAGGAAGATCTTGCGCTTCTCGGCCACCGGAACCCCAAAACCGCCCAGCTCGAGTTCCGCAGAGGACTCGCCCACACCGAAGTCGACCCGCCCGTTGGACACCAGGTCCAACGTCGCGATGACCTCAGCGGTTCGAGCCGGGTGATTGTACTGGGGGATCACCTGACGGATGCCCTGGCCCAGGCGAATATTCTTGGTGCGCGCCGCACAGGCCGCGAGAAACACCTCGGGAGCAGAGGAGTGTGAGTACTCCTCCAGGAAGTGATGCTCCACCTCCCAGGCGTAGTCGATGCCGAGCCGATCCGCGACCTCGACCTGCTCCAGCGCCTCGTTGAACAAACGCTGCTCCGCCCCTTCGGTCCAGGGCCGCGGTAGCTGATGCTCGTAGAAAATCCCAAACTTCATGTCTTCACCCTTTCTTACGGTTCTCTAAAGTCGTTTAAACAGCCGTCGCCAATTGCGACTCGCCCGGCCGCAAAGAAGGCACCAGTGCCCGCTCCACGAACCCGACGACGTTTTCAATCATTGCCTCGCCCGACAGGTCCCTGCGCACCACATACATCAGCGCGTTGCCCACGAATCCACACAGCGCATGGCTGATCAGTGCCGCGTCAAAGGCACCAGCGCCAAGAATTTCCTGCTCGCCAAGAATCAGGTACAGGAAGTCGCCGAGCCGATCGTAGATACGCCGTGCGTCGCCATCCTCGGGCGCGATGGTCAGCGGATCCAGAAACGCGACGTGCAGCACCCCCGGGTACTCCAGGTCGAAGGCCATCAACGTGCGCAGGATCACCGTCAACCGTTCGCGCAGCCCGCTGACCCCGTCGAGGTTTTTCCGATACTCCGCGATCAACTGATCCTGGGCATCGTCAGCGAAAGCAAGGAACGCATCCTCCTTGCTCTTGAAGTGCAGATAGAACGTACCGTTGGCAACACCGGCTGATCGTGCGATGTCCTGGGGGCGGGTTGCTTCGTAGCCCTGCTCGATGAACAGCTCGCGCGCAGCCGCAAGCAACTTGCGCCGGCTCTCGAGCCGTCGACGTGCCTGTCCATCGGTGGGTTTAACCACTTCACTCATGCCAAGCGAGCACTTACTGAACGAATATGACAAAATGTCAGAAAGCGAAGTGAACCTCATTGGGGGGGTACATTGCAAGTTTTGAATCGGCTGAGTGAACGCGCATTCGCGCGCGCGCCGGCGACTTTGCCTGCCAAGGCATCTCGCTGCACAAACGCGTACCGCTGGAATCAATGGGGGGAACTCAGGGCAACGACATCTGGGGGTGGTTTGACCCCCAATCCGGCGACGAGTACGCCCTGGTGGGTTTGACCAACGGCACCGCCTTCGTCAATGTCACGAATCCCGAGAATCCGGTGTTCCTGGGGCGCCTGCCCACAGCGACGGTAGGGGCGACCTGGCGCGACATCAAGGTCTATCAGAACCACGCCTATGTTGTTGCCGACGGCGCGGGCCAACACGGTATGCAGGTTTTCGATCTGACGCGCCTGCGTGGCGTGACCTCGGCCCAGAACTTCGCCGCCGATGTCGTGTATGGCGACTTCGGAAGCGCGCATAACATTGCGATCAACGAAGCGACCGGGTTCGCCTACGCAGTCGAAACAAACACGTGCGGAGGGGGATTGCACATCATCGATATCGGCATCCCGATCAGTCCCATGTTCGCAGGCTGCCATGCGACCGTGGCTACGCACGACACCCAATGCGTCGTCTACCAGGGGCCCGATCCAGACCACCAGAGCCACGAAGTCTGCATCAGTTCCAACGTGAATCATGTCGAGGTGGTCGATGTCACTACGAAATCCGCGCCTGTGACCCTTTCAACGGCAGTTTATCCGCAGCTTGGCTTCCTCCATCAGGGCTGGCTGACCGAAGACCATCGTTACTTTCTGGTGGGCGACGAGACGGATGAGGTCAGTTTCAATGTGCCTACACGGACTCATGTGTTCGACCTGTCGGATCTCGATGCGCCACAGTATGTGTTTGCCTACGAGGCACCGACCCGCGCAATCGATCACAACCTCTATGTACTTGGCAATCGGGTGTTCGAAGCCAACTACACCTCCGGGTTGCGCGTTCTGCAATTCGGCGATCTGGCCAATGAAGAGTTGCAGGAAATTGCCTTTTTCGACACGTTTCCGGCAAGCGACGCGGCCGAATTCGACGGGGCGTGGAACGTCTACCCCTACTTGCCTTCAGGAACGTTGATCGTCAACGACGTGACCAACGGACTGTTCATTCTTTCGAACCCGTAGCGCTCTGGTACCCTCCTGGCATGGCTCACTGGAAAAGCCGAACCTTACTGCTGGTGGTATTGAGCGACGTGTTTCGCAGCCGCGGCTACGAAGGTGCAACGCTCGCTGAGCTTGCCCGTGCCGCCGGGCTCGGCAAGGCGAGCCTCTATCATCACTTTCCCGGTGGCAAACCCGAAATGGCGCGCGAGGTGCTCAAGGCATGCGCCGCCGATCTTGATCGGCGGGCCTACCGGAAGCTGCGCAAGAAGGGCTCCTGGAACGAGCGGATCGCGGCATTCGTCATCGGCTTCGGTGCGTATGTCGATGGGGGCGCGCGCAACTGCTTGATGGTCGCGTTGACGGCCAGCGGCAGTGGCGAGACGCTGATCCGCGAGATTGCCCGCTACACGGCCGCCTGGCTGGACGAGTTGACCGATGTATTTGTCGAGTCGGGATTGCCCCGCAAGCGGGCTGCGCGCAGCGCCAAGGAGTTGCTCGGCCGCCTGTACGGAGCGCTGGCCCTGGCCCAGATGCTGGACAAACCCAAAGTGTACCGGCAAGCCATCAAACGCCTGCGCGACCAGCTGCAAAGCTGAAGCAATCCGCAAGGGAGGCGCCGAAGCTCAGCGCCACAAGCCGTGATAGAGGCTCACCCAGTCGAGCAGTCGGCGAGGCGCATGCTTGCGACGCCAGTCACCCGCAACGAATTTGTTCAGCTCAGCGAGCGTCGGGTAGCTGTGAATGGTGCCCATGATCGCTTTCAGGCCGTAGCCGTGGGTCAGTGCCGCCACGTATTCCGTGATCAACTCCCCGGCTCCGGGCGCAACGATGGTCGCGCCCAGCACCCGATCCTTGCCCGGCACGGTGAGTACCTTGATGAACCCATGGTCACTGCCATCGGCAACGGCGCGGTCCACGTCGGCCAGCTCGTGACGGGTCACCTCGAAGGCGACGCCCTGGGCCCTGGCGTCGGCCTCGGAGAGCCCCACCCGCGCCACTTCGGGATCGGTGAAGGTGACCCAGGGCACCACCGAATAGTTGACCTTGAAGCGCCACAGCCGGCCGAACAACGCATTGACGCTGGCGTACCAGGCCTGGTGCGAAGCCATGTGAGTGAACTGATAAGGGCCGGTCAGATCACCGCAGGCATAGATGTTGGGCACGCTGGTGCGCAGGTAGCGATCCACGCGCACCGTGCCACTGGGATTCGTTTCGATACCGAGCGCATCCAGCCCCAGCGACTCCGTATGCGCGCGCCGGCCGACCGCGACCAGCACCTGGTCGAACTCGAGCTCGACCGATCCCTCCGCAGTCGATGCCCGCAGCCGGTGACCGCCGGCATCGCTCAGAAACGCCTCCGCGCGATGGCCGGTGAGCACCTGCACGCCTTCCTGACGCAGTACGCTCCCGAGTGATGCGGAGACCTCCGGGTCTTCCCGGGGCAACAGCCGGTCTTCCATGTCGATCAGGGTGACCGTGCTGCCGAGTCGAGAAAACGCCTGAGCCAGCTCGCAGCCGATGGGTCCGGCACCCATCACCAGCAGCCGGGCGGGCAGTTCGGTCAGCGACCAGAGGGTGTCCGAGGTCAGCACCGGCACGTCATCGATCCCAGGAACGGGTGGTACGAAAGGCGTCGCGCCGGTCGCCAGCACGATGTTGCGGGCCGTGATGGATTGCTCGCCCACCGCGACCGTCCACGGGTCCACCAGACGAGCCTCACCGTGCAGGCAGTCCACGCCCAGGGACGTGTAGCGTTCCACCGAATCGTTCGGCGCGATCTTCGCTATCGCGGCATGCACCCGCGCCATGACTGCCCGGAAGTCCACGTCCGGTTCCATCGCGCCGATCCCAAACCGCTCGGCATCGCGCAGCGTATGCGCCACCTTCGCCGAGCGGATCAACGTTTTGCTGGGTACGCACCCGGTGTTCAGGCAATCGCCACCCATTGCGCTTCGCTCGATGAGCGTGACTCTGGCGCGTACCGTGGCCGCGATCAGAGAAGCGATCAACCCCGCGGATCCAGCCCCGATCACGATCAGGTTGGTGTCGAAACGTCGGGGTCTAGTCGTCATCGCCGGTCCGCCGCTGGGTCCAGATTGCCATCAGTTTGCGTGCCGCCAGCGGAAACAAGCCCAACAGCGACAGGGCAACGATGAGTTGCAGGCTCAGCACGTCACCAAGCACGTGTACCTGGGCCAGCTGGGTTCCGGCGTACACGAATACCAGGGTGCCGGCCAGCATGCCCACCTGACTGACGAGATAGAAAGAAAGCGCGCTGATCCGAGTGAGGCCCATCAGCAGGTTGACCACGAAGAACGGGAACAGTGGCACCATGCGAATGCTGAACAGATAGAAATTACCATCCTTTTCGAAGCCGCGATCGATGCCCTCCAGGTATCCACCGAAGCGGCGGCGCACCCATTCGTGGAGCAGGCTTCGCGAGATCAGAAACGCAAGGGTTGCACCGATGCTGCTGGCAAAGGACACCAATACCAGCCCCCACAGCGTGCCGAACACGGCACCGCCCGCCAGGGTCATCACCGCCGCGCCCGGCAGTGACAGGCTCGTCACCAACACGTAGATCCCGAAATAGATCGCCGAACTGGCGATCGGCTGCGCGTCGACCCGACCAACGATCACCTCCCGGCTCGCCTGCAGATACTCCAGCGTGAGAAAGCGGCCAACATCGGCGACGAAGAACAATGTCACCAGCGCCAGGACCGCCAGCGCGATCAGCAACTGCTTTCGGCTCATCCGGATAATCCCTTACTATTCACCCGCTCGTCTCGTCCGCCTGCGCACATTCACCACCTGAGGAGTCGACGTGCAGCGTAAGTTCCCCGCCACCCGTATGCGGCGCAACCGGCGCGCCAGCTTTTCCCGCCGGCTGGTGCGCGAGACCGAACTCGGTAGCGGCGATCTCATCTATCCGATGTTCATCATCGAAGGCACCCGGCAGCGCCAGGCGATCGACTCCATGCCCGGCATCGAGCGGCTGACCGTAGATGAACTGGTCCGCGAATGCGAGCAGGTCGCCCGCCTCGGGATTCCCGCTATCGCACTGTTTCCGAACGTCGACCCGGGGCTGCGCAGTCTCGACGGCGCTGAAGCATACAACGCCGACGGCTTGATTCCTCGCGCGGTCGCGGCCGTAAAAGCGGAGTTGCCAGAGCTCGGCGTGATCACCGATGCCGCGCTCGACCCCTACACCAGCCACGGACAGGACGGCATCATCGACGACTCGGGCTACGTTCTGAACGACGTAACTGTCACCGCCCTGTGCCGCCAGGCTCAGGTCTGCGCCGACGCGGGTGCCGACGTCATCGCGCCCTCCGACATGATGGATGGACGCATCGCCGCCATCCGCAAAGTGTTAGACGAGCAGGGTGCCGTGAACACACAGATCATGGCCTATTCGGCGAAATACGCCTCCGCCTACTACGGCCCCTTTCGCGACGCCGTGGGCTCCACCGCGGCACTCGGCGCCGGCAGCAAACAGACCTATCAGATCGATCCCGCTAACAGCGATGAGGCCTTGCACGAGATCGAGCTCGATATCAATGAAGGAGCCGATATGGTGATGGTGAAACCGGGCATGCCATACCTGGACATCATTCGGCGCGCCAAGGACGCGTTCGGAGTGCCTACATTCGCCTACCAGGTCAGCGGCGAGTACGCGATGCACATGGCCGCGATCGGCAACGGCTGGCTCAGTGAGGCGGTGTTGCTCGAATCCTTGGTGTGTTTGAAGCGCGCCGGCGCCGATGGGATTCTCACCTACGCCGCAAAGACGGTTGCAAAGGAACTTGCTGCCGCGCGCATTTGAGACCACCCGGCGGACACATGACGTGACAGGGGCGGCTGGGGAGCGCTCGCGAACCCATTGGGCACCGCATTCTTCCTCTCAGCAACGCGCGAAGCCAAAGGGCCGAGCGCGCCGACGGTGCGAACGATGCGACGTTATGTGCAATCACGCACGTTCACACTCTTGAAGTTCGCGCGATCGCCCTCAATAACGCTAAACTGCACCTGCAACTCACAGGGAGATACGGATGAGCGACCACATCGTCCACGTGACAGATTCCAGTTTCGAAGCCGATGTATTGGGTTCCGACAAGCCCGTTCTGGTGGACTATTGGGCGGAATGGTGCGGGCCCTGCAAAATGATTGCGCCCATTCTCAAGGAGATTGCCGAGGAGTATTCGGACCGGGTGAAGGTCTGCAAGATCGATATCGATGCCAACCAGGAGACGCCGCCGAAGTACGGTATTCGTGGAATTCCGACATTGATGCTGTTCCGGGACGGCGAGGTTGAAGCGACCAAAGTCGGCGCGGTGTCGAAGTCTCAGCTCGCTGCATTTCTGGACAGCAACATCTGATCGATCTGTCGAAACTCAAGGTGGGTCCCGGGAATGGGACCCATTTGGCATTTACACGAGCGCAAACCACCGACAATAGCCTCTAGACGCACCGATTCAGTGGTGGTAGATTCTTGCCACCAGCGTCGAGTCGATCGCGCTGCGCCCTTCGCGAATTCTCCAAGAACCTGAGGCCTGCGCACCATTCACGCGCGGACCGTACCGAGAGACTGACGCGTCAGGCGCCCGGCAACCACTCGACACAGCAAACCTCTTTCTTGAATTTTTTCCGCAGTATTCGTGTACCTATGAACCTTACCGACCTCAAAAGAAAGCCCGTTGGAGACCTCATCGACATGGCCCAGGAGATGGGCTGCGAGAACATCACCCGGTCGCGCAAGCAGGAAGTAATCGCGGCGATCCTGCGCAAGCAGGCGAAGAGAGGCGAAGACATCTACGGTGATGGAACGCTGGAGATTCTCCAGGACGGGTTCGGATTCCTCCGCTCGGCGGACTCCTCCTATCTCGCCGGGCCCGACGACATCTACGTCTCACCCAGCCAGATCCGGCGCTTCAATCTGCGCACCGGAGACTCGATCGCCGGCAAGATCCGCCCGCCGAAGGACAGCGAGCGCTACTTCGCGCTGCTGAAAGTCGACGAGATCAATCTCAGCGAGCCGAGCAGCAAGAAACACAAGATTCTGTTCGAGAACCTGACGCCGCTGTTTCCCGATGAGCGCTTCGTACTGGAGCGCGGTAACGGCAGCAGCGAAGACCTGATGGGGCGAATCGTCGACCTGATCGCACCCGTCGGCAAAGGGCAACGCGGCCTGATCGTCTCTCCGCCGAAAGCCGGTAAGACGCTGATGCTGCAGAGCATCGCCCAGGCCATCACCGCCAACAACCCGGACGCGACCCTAATGGTGCTGCTGATCGACGAGCGCCCCGAAGAAGTTACCGAGATGCAGCGCTCGGTGCGTGGCGAGGTGGTCGCCAGCACCTTCGATGAGCCCCCCTCGCGACACGTTCAGGTCGCGGAGATGGTGATCGAGAAGGCCAAGCGTCTGGTCGAGCACAAGAAAGACGTGGTGATCCTGCTCGACTCCATCACCCGCCTGGCCCGCGCCTACAACACCATCGTGCCTTCGTCGGGGAAAGTACTGACCGGCGGCGTGGATGCCCACGCCCTGGAACGGCCGAAGCGCTTCTTCGGCGCCGCGCGCAACATCGAAGAAGGCGGTAGTCTGACCATCCTCGCCACCGCACTGGTCGATACCGGCTCGAAGATGGACGAGGTGATTTACGAAGAGTTCAAGGGCACCGGCAACTGGGAAGTGCACCTGGAACGCAAGATCGCCGAGAAGCGGGTCTATCCGGCCATCAACATTCGTCGTTCGGGTACCCGGCGGGAAGAGCGGTTGATGGGTGAAGACGAACTGAAGCGGGTGTGGATTCTGCGCAAGCTGCTGCACGACATGGACGATATCGCTGCGATCGAGTTCATGCTGGACAGACTGAAGGAGACCAAGACCAACGCCGAGTTCTTCGGCATGATGAAAGGCAAATAGCGCCCTTCACCAGGGTAATCCATGACCACGATTACGGCCCGGCTGCTTGCGGTCGAGGAGGCTCGATTGCCCGGAATCGAGCCGCTGAACCCCGCGGTACAACGACTCCTGTTGAAGTCGACCGGTTTTGAATTTTCGGCCGGCCAGTACATTTACCTCCACGCCGGCCAACGACGCCTCCCACTGTCCATCGCCAGCGCACCTACCCGTCTCCCGGAACTGGAACTGCACTACCGATCGACCCCGGGCGATGCGGACGCAGCGGCGCTGGATGCACTGCTGCCACGCGCCCGGGACCTAACATTTGATGGCCCCCACGGCAACGTCGTGGTGACCGACCCGACCCGCGAGCCGCTGACCCTGATCGCCGGCGGCACCGGGGTTTCCCAGGCGGCCAGTATCATCGAGCAGTTAGCGGGCACAGGAAAACAACGGCTGCCGGTACAACTCTGGTGGAGTCTGGCCGCGCCGGCCGCGAACTATCGTCTCAGCGTCATCGAACGGGCTTGCAACGAACCCTGGTTCGCTCTGGAAACGTTGTACGACGATCCGGTCGCGGAGGCGAACGGTGCATTGGCCAGAATTCGTAGCGGGCGCATCAACCCCGGCCAATACATCCTGTGCGGGGCGCCGGGATTCGTTTACAGCTGTGCCGGGGGGTTGCTCGAGCGTGGCGTCCGCCGAGGTGCGCTGCGCTCCGACGCATTCGACTATGCGCCGCGATCCGACTGGGCGGCCTGTTCCTGAGGGTCGAAGGCCGCAACGGACGCTGGAGCGTCCTTGGACCTGGACGCTGGAGCGTCCTTGGACCTGGACGCTGGAGCGTCCTTGGTCAGCGCGCGCGCCAGATACTCCGCACCTCGCGCTACATCGCCGAGCTTCACGCACAAGCGGCCCAGCGCGGCATAGACGTCACGTCCAGGGTTGCTGCGCAGGCTCGCTTCGAGGTATTCCCGGGCCTTGTCCCACTGCTCGTTTCGTCCTGCCAGCCGTCCCAGCGCAAGCAACAGGGGGGCGCTGTTCGGGCGGTCCTTCAACCAACCTTCCGCGGTCTCCAACTGGGCACCGAGGTCGGCGTCAAGGTGACCGTAGCAGTCCACCAGGCGGTCGTCCCAGGCGCGCTTCAAACCCTCGCGCAGCAGTTGTTCCGCGTCCCGGGGACGACCCTGGGTTGAGCGCGCATTGGCCGCGGCAACGACCAGTTCGGGGTCGTGCCGCAGTGTTTTCGGTAGCAGGTTCCACACGGCCTCGAACTGGCCGGCCGCATTCGGATCGGCCAGTTGTGCCAGACGTGCCAGGCACGCGCGGCGCAGCGTCGCATCGAGTTCGTCCCCGGGCAACGCCTTCTGCCGCCTCAAATCGGGTGCGAGTTCCAGCGTCGCCTGCCAGTCACCCAGCGCCATGTAGCAGCGCTGCAACATTGCCAGCACCGCGGGGTTGCGAGGGGATTCCCGCTGCAGTTCGAGCAGCGCGGCCAGCGCCTGTTCGTGCTGGCCGGCGTCCAACTGGAACGCCACGCGCGTCAACGTCACAGCGACCTTCGACCCCGGCGTCTCCGCACGGGCGCGGCCCAGCAGTTCATCGCGTTCTGCATAATTACCCAGTGCCTGGGCGGATCGGGCGCCGTGCAGATAATTCACCAACGGCATCCGGGCATCCCGGGCACCGGCCACCAGTAGTTTATGCGCCTCCGACCAGCGGCCTTCGGCGCTCAGCAGCAAGCCCTGAATGGTCTGTTTGCGAGCAACCTGTGCCCGGCGCTCCCTATTCCATAGGGCAAGCCCAATGCCACTGAGCACGAACCGCGACCAGAGATAACTCGCCAAACGCAGGAGCATGTACACCAACAATAGTGTGAACACGCCAAACCAGAGACTCGTTTCGACGCTCATATCCGCATAGGCGATCAGCACATACCCTGGATCGCGCGCCACCAAGGCACCGATCACGCCGCCGATCACCAAAGCCGCCAGCAGAATCAGAACCACCCGTTTCACGGCATGGCCTCATCGTCTTCGATGCCATAGCGCGCCAGCGAGCGCAGGTTGGTCAGCGAACCCGAGATGTCCGGCAGCTCGCGATTCAGCCGTAACACCTGTAACGATTGCAACTCGGCGCGGACTTCGATCACCGCCGCGCTCTCGTGGTCGAGATAGTCGTCGAGCCAGGCCAGCGCCGCGGCCACGCTGTGCTCGTACAGGACGGCGTCGCGGCGCAATACCCCGAGTTGGGCCCGCTCCAACATCAACCGCAGGTTCATTTCCAGATACGTGGCCTCATCGGGACTCAGCAGCGGCCGCAACCCGCCTTCCGGATACCTGCGAATCTCGACGAATGAACCGAGCCGGTCGAGAAGCACTTGCCAGAACGAGCGTTGCGCGCCCGGCTCCACAGGACGGCGCCGCTCCGCCAGGTACTCCGGCAACTGCAGTGGCAGCTGGTTGAGCATCGCCTTGATCGCCTCGAAACGAAGAAATGCGCCCTGCACATCGATCTCCTCGACGTTGCCGAGGGCCAGGCGTTCCTGCGCCAACTGGGCACGTACCGGATACAGCGAATAGTCGTCAAGCCCGGCGAGCACCTCATCGGCCGCAGCGAGCAGTTTCGCCGCCGCCACCGCGTCGTGTTCCATCAGCAAGCGATGGTTCGCGATTCGCAGCAGGTACTCGACTTCGGCGACCTTCCATTCCCGACTGCTGGGCGGGCTCAGACGCAACCCTTCATTGATCCCACGCGCCAACGCCTCCTCGGATTCGAGCCGCGCTTCCAGGTGGGCCTGGACTTCACGTTGCAGCGCCGCAATCGCCTGCTCGGACGCCTGACGTTGCCCGCTGAGGGCAGCCTGCTGCTCTATTCGTAGCGCCGCAATCTGCCCGTCGATTCCCACCAGCGGGTCCTGATAGACCGTCAGGTAGTAAAGGTAACCGACACCGCCCACCGCCGTGAGCGCGAGCAACACGGCAAACAGCGCCAACAGCCGCCCGCCCCGCACCGGTCGAGGTGGGTCCACCGATCCCTCTTCGCTGGGGTCGGGGTCCAGCATTTCCTCCGGCTGCTCACTCATGTCTTGTCTTACCCCTAAGAATCGCTGTCCGCCAGCAACCGGTCCGTCGCCGCCAGCATCGCGTGATCGCCGGGCCCTTCGGCCACCGCAACCGCGGTGAAACCAAGCCCCGTCAACTCGTGGGCAATTCGCTCAGAACCCGCGACCAGGCGCAGACGCCGCTCGCCCGCGCTCGGCAACAGGTGCGCGAGTGCATCGCCCGCTTCAGCACTGGCAATCAGCGTGACATCGACCGCCGCCAGCTCCGTGGCTAGCGGTTCCGCCGCAAACGTGGCAGGCACACGACGGTACACCTCGAACCTCACAACCTCCGCGCCGCGCCGACGCAGCTCCCGGGCCAGCAACCGTCGTCCACCCACCCCGCACAGCATCAGCACCCGTCGCCCGGACACTTCGCCGGGCACTGCGCCGGAAAGTATACCTTCCGAGCTTTCCGCTTCGGGCACCTCTGCCTGCACACCAAACTGGGTAAGCGCCTTGGCCGTCGCCGCGCCTACCGCGATCCAGCGCGGCGCAGCCGACGCCTTTCCTGGCACGGGAGCCTGCCCGGGCGCCTGCGCGAGGATCAGCGGCAGCGCGAAACGTACCGCGTGTGCCGACACCGCGATGATCAGATCAAAGGACGCAGCCTCCCGCGCCAGGAGGCTCAGTTCGGGGTCGAGGCAGCCCTCGATGCACAGCAGCGGCCGTTTGACGACCCGATAGCCAGCGCTGTCGAGGCGCGCCGCCAAACGGCTGGCGCCGGGTTCGGTGCGCGTGACCCAGACGGTACCGCGGTCACTGGCCATGCAGCGATTCGAGCAGCTCGGTGGCACCCCGGGCACGCAACTCGTCGGCGGCCTGGGCTCCCGCGTCCTCGGGATCCGAAGCCGTTGCCTCCGCATGCAGCAGGGTCACACCGTCCGGACTTCCAACCCGTGCTCGTACGAACACACCACGCTCACCGCACTCGGCATAGGCGGCCACCGGCAGGGAGCAGTCCGCGTTCAGGCCTCGGCTCACGGCGCGCTCGGCCGTCACACATCGTGCAACGTCCGGGTCATTCAACGGTTGCAGCAAGGCAATCAGGTCAGCACGGTCGGCGCGGCACTCGATGCCAATCGCCCCCTGGCCCGCTGCCGGGAGACTGACCTCGAGGTCCAGATACTCGGTCACCCGCCCGGAGAGCCCGAGCCGTTCGAGCCCCGCACTGGCAAGCACCAATGCGTCGTAGTCACCGGCATCGAGCTTGTCGAGGCGCGTGTTCACGTTGCCCCGGATCGGTTCGACACGCAGATCACGACGCAGGTGTCGCAGCTGCGCGGCCCGGCGCAAGCTCGCCGTTCCAATCCGCGCCGACTCCGGCAGCGCAGCCAGTGGGGCTCCCGTTCTGCTGACCAACACGTCACGCACATCGGCGCGATAGCCGATCGCCCCCAGCACGAACGGGTCCGGTAGTGCTGCCGGCACGTCTTTCATCGAATGCACCGCCAAGTCCGCCGTCCCGTCGAGCATCGCCTGCTCCAGCTCTTTGACGAACAGACCCTTACCACCGACTTCGCTGAGCGGCGCGGACAACCAGCGATCACCGCTGGTGACAAACCCCACCAGCTCGACCTCGAGACCCGGGTGGGCAGTTTCCAGCGCAGCCTTGATGTGTTCCGCCTGCCACAACGCCAGCGGGCTCTTGCGGGTCGCGATGCGCAGGCGCCGGTTCACAAGGTTTGGATGTACTTGCGTACCGATGAAAGGTGGCGCCGCGAGATGTCGACCCGCTCGTCGACCCCGCGCATGCGAATCTGAAAATGACCGTTCTCATCGCGCTCCAATCCCTCGATGAACCGCGAAGCCACGAGGGCATTCCGGTGCACGCGCACGAACCGCTCGCCGAACTCGTCTTCCAGCTCCCGCAGCGTTTCGTCGATGAGCAATTCACCCTCACCATGCCGCACGGTCACATACTTCTGATCCGCCTGAAAGAAACGTACCTCTTCAATCGGAATCAGTTCTATTCCGCGCCGGGTACGCGCCGAAATGTGACTGCGGCGGTCGCCATCCTGCTCCATCAACGCCGCGAGCTGGGCTTTGTTGGCTCGCTTCGCCGAGCGCAGCACGTTGACCAGATCCTCGAGCCGGACCGGTTTCAGGAGATAGCCGACCGCCTCCACGTTGAAGGCCTCCATGGCATGCTCTTCATAGGCCGTGCAGAACACCACCGCAGGGGGTTCCTCCATTTGCATCAGGTGTCGCGCCGCTTCGAGTCCGTCCATCCCCGGCATACGAATGTCCAGCAGCACGACGTCCGGCTGGGTTCGCTGGCATTCCTCGATTGCCTCCATCCCGTGACCTGCTTCGCCCACCACATCGTAGCCATCGACGTCCGCGAGCATCCGGCTGATGCGGTCCCGTGCCAGCTTTTCGTCGTCTACTATCAGTACTTTCATGGTTGTCCCATCACAATCACCGGCCTCACCCGTCCGTCCGGAACGGATACCGCAGCGTCGTTACGTAGAAATCGCCTCGCTCCTCGACATCGAGCGCGGCGCCGTTGCCATACAACACGCTGAGGCGGCTCTTGATGTTGTTGATGGCCATCTGATTGCCCTTGCTGAGCCCCCGGGATTCGGGCGGCGGCACGGGGTTGGTTATGTCGACGTGCACGATCTCACCATCGTAGCGCAACTTCACATGCACGGTGCCACCCTCCGGCAGGGGTTGGATCCCATGGTAGATGGCGTTTTCCAATAATGGTTGCAGCGTCAACAACGGAATCTTCAACGACTTGGGATAATCGCAGAGGTCCCAGTGTACTTTCAGCCGATCCCCCAAGCGCAGGCGCTCGATGCGTACATAACGCTCGCACAACGCGAGTTCCTCGGCGATCGGCACCTGATTGCCGGCCTCGTTGAGACTTGCCCGGAACAGCTCCGAAAGATCTTCCACCACGGATTCCGCGGTGTCCGGTTCGGTTGGAATGAGGCTCGCAATGATGTTCATGCTGTTGAACAGAAAGTGTGGGCGGATACGCGATTGCAGCGCCTGAATGCGCGACTGCAGCTCGGACTGTTCCTGCTCGCGGAGCTGCTCCTGAACGTAGAAGTAACGCAGCACCATGCCCGTGATGATGCCGGAAATGGCCATCTGGGTCGCAATCTTGGGCCAGTGAACGCCAGCCACGTCCCCCGATAGGGATCCTGCCAGAACGCGATCGGATATCAGGCCAACGATCAGGGTGACCGCAAGCACGATGACGAACGACGCCAATGCGCCGCCCATGAGGCCCAGCGAGACCAACCGGCCACGTGCCAGGCAGAGCGTGCCTGAGCTGGCCAACGCCACCCATTGGACGAACAACGAAGTCAGCGCGAACCGCGCCCAGGTGACCGGCCCGCCCGCGAACAGCAACACGATCACCAGTAATTGCGCGACCAGCACGACGATACCGAGCGCTGGCGCATTGCAAAGATC
The DNA here is from genome assembly GCA_004357385.1 of Gammaproteobacteria bacterium. Taxonomy (GTDB): domain Bacteria; phylum Pseudomonadota; class Gammaproteobacteria; order Pseudomonadales; family Azotimanducaceae; genus SMWF01. The sequence goes on from SMWF01000003.1 coordinate 81,753, forward strand.
CGGGACGACAAAGCGGGTCAGTTTCGGCGGCTGACGAACTCGAGAGGTTGCAGCGTCATTCATTCGCTGTTCTCCCGGTGGTACGAGTTGCGTGTGCGTAGGTTGCTATAATCGGCCGCCTTTTCATCCATCACGTCCATACGATGAGCAACGAAGATCCGGCCACGCCCAAGCTCTGGGGCGGTCGATTCACCGAACAGACCGACGAGTTTGTCGAGCGTTTCACCGCTTCCGTAAGCTTCGATGCGCGGTTATACCGTCACGATATCATGGGCTCCATCGCCCATGCGCGCATGCTCGCCCACAGCGGCGTTCTCGCCCAGGGTGAATCCGACACCATCGTCGACGGTCTCGAGCAGATCCGCCGCGAGGTTGCCGCCGGCGAGTTCGTCTGGAGCGTCGCCCTCGAAGACGTGCACATGAACATCGAAGCCCGATTGATCGAATTAATTGGCGATGTCGGCAAGAAGCTGCACACCGGCCGATCACGCAATGACCAGATCGCAACCGACATTCGCCTCTACCTGCGCGACGAGATCGATGGCCTGCTGGCCCTGATGGGTGAGTTGCGCGGCGCGCTGCTGGACCTCGCGGAGCAACACGCCGCCACGTTGATGCCCGGCTTTACGCATCTGCAGGCCGCCCAGCCGGTCACATTCGGGCATCACCTACTGGCCTGGCACGAGATGCTGGCGCGCGACGCCGAGCGTCTCACCGACTGCCGGCGCCGCACCAACGTCATGCCGCTCGGGGCCGCCGCCCTGGCCGGCACCACGTTTCCCATCGATCGCGCGTTTACTGCCCGCGAACTCGGCTTCGAATACATCGCCGAAAACTCGCTGGACGCGGTCAGCGACCGTGATTTTGCGATCGAGTTCTGCGCCACCGCCAGCATCGCCATGATGCATCTGTCGCGGTGGTCCGAGGAACTGGTGCTGTGGACGTCCCAGCAGTTTCGCTTCATCGAACTGCCGGATCGTTTCTGCACCGGCTCGAGCATCATGCCGCAGAAAAAAAATCCGGATGTCCCGGAGCTGATTCGCGGCAAGAGCGCCCGGGTGTTCGGTCACACGATGAGTCTGTTGGCGCTGATGAAAAGCCAGCCGCTGGCCTACAACAGGGACAATCAGGAGGACAAAGAACCGCTGTTCGACTCCGTCGACACATTGCGCGACTGTTTGACCGCCATGCTGGGCATGCTTCCCAACATCATCGTGAATGCCGAGGCGATGCGCAGCGCCGCCCTGGCGGGCTTCACAACCGCTACCGATCTGGCCGATTATCTGGTCCGGCGCGGGGTCGCGTTCCGCGACGCTCACGAGGCGGTGGGTCAGGCCGTTGCCTTCGCAATCGCCAACGAGTTGAGCCTGGATCAGCTGGAACTCGATCAGCTGAAGCAGTTCAGCTCACTGATCGAGGACGACGTGTTCAAGGTCCTGGAACTGGAGGGTTCGGTGGCGGCCCGCGACCACCTTGGCGGGACCGCGCCGGACCAGGTCCGCGCCGCAGTGAAGCGCGCTCGCGCCAATCTGTGAGTGCTGGAAGCCGCGTATACTTGCGCGTTTATCAATAGCTGGCAATGCGGCAATGCGACTGATCGGGCTCGTCCTGCTACTGCTTTCGGCGGCGACCTGCGGCCAGGAAGGACCACTCTACCTGCCGGAAGAATCGAACCGGGCGGCAGGCTGGCATCCGGCCGGTCCAGCCAACCTGACCCGCGCGATCAGCGATTACCGATGACCTCCCCATTCCGCCAACGTGACGGTGAGCTTCACGTCGAGTCGGTCGCTGCAACCCGCATCGCCGAGCAGTTCGGTACGCCCACCTACGTCTACTCACGCGCGTATTTCGAGAACCGCTATCGGCGCCTGCTGGACGCGTTCGGAGACCGCCCGCCAGCGATTCGCTACGCCGTCAAGGCGAACAGCAATCTCGCCGTGCTCGACCTGTTTGCCCGCCTCGGGTCGGGGTTCGATATCGTTTCCGGCGGAGAGCTCGAACGCGTCCTGCAGGCCGGTGGCGACCCGGCACGCATCGTTTTTTCCGGCGTGGGCAAGACCGGCGAGGAACTCGATTTTGCGCTCAAGTTGCCGATCGAGTGCTTCAACGTCGAAAGCGAGGCCGAATTCGATCGGCTCATCGAGCACGCTGGGCGCCTGGGGCGGACGGCGCCAATCTCCATTCGAGTGAATCCCGACATCGACGCCAACACGCACCCCTACATCTCGACCGGCCTCAAGGAAAACAAGTTCGGTGTACCCGTCGGCCTTGCGCTGCGGCTGTACCGGCGCGCCCACGTCACTCCAGAACTCGAGATCACCGGCATCGACTGCCACATCGGTTCGCAGATCGCCGACCTCAAACCCCTGATGGACGCGCTCGAGACGCTGCTGTCGATGGTAGACACACTGGCCGCCGAAGCCATCGAGATTCGCCATATCGACCTTGGCGGCGGGCTTGGCGTGCGCTACCGCAACGAACCCGATTTCGACGTCGAGGCCTATGCGGCGGCGATTCGCAAGCGGCTCGCCGACCGACCGCTGCAGCTGATGCTCGAGCCTGGCAGGTTCCTCGTCGCCAATGGGGGAATCCTGCTGACGCGGGTGGAATACCTCAAGCCCGCCAGCGCACCCGAGCAACGTAATTTCGCCATCGTCGATGCCGCCATGAATGATCTGATCCGCCCGACGCTGTATCAGGCCTGGCACGACGTCGAACGCGTCGCAGACGCCAGCGACGCTACCGAAACGCGCTGGGATCTGGTGGGTCCCATCTGCGAAAGCGGTGACTTTCTCTGCCGCGACCGGCCGCTGCGCCTCGCGGCCGGTGATCTGCTGTGCGTGCGCTCAGCGGGGGCCTATGGATTCGCACAGAGTTCCAACTACAACAGCCGCAACCGTGCCGCCGAGGTGCTGGTGGACGGCGACGCGTCCTACCTGATACGGCGCCGTGAAACCCCCCGCGATCAGCTTGCATTGGAATCGGTATTGCCCGCCGACCCCGCCGCGACACGCTCGCTTCCCAAAGACGCCGGTGGGCGGTAGGCTCGGCTGATGCGCGTCAGATTCAGCAAGATGCACGGGCTGGGCAACGATTTCATGGTCATGGATCTGGTCAGCCAACAGGTTCATCTGGATCCGCAACTGGTCGCGCGCCTCGGCGACCGGCGTACCGGCGTCGGATTCGATCAGTTACTCGCGGTCGAGCCACCCACCGATCCGGACGCGGACTTTTTCTATCGCATCTACAACAATGACGGCAGCGAAGCCCAGCAGTGTGGCAACGGCGCACGCTGTTTCGCGGCCTTCATCAACGCCAACGGCCTGAGCGTCAAACAGAAACTACGCCTGCAATCGATCGCCGGCATCATCACCACAACACTGCGCGAGGACGGCAGCGTAGCCGTGGACATGGGCGTGCCGAGTGTCGAACCGGCGGACGTACCGTTCGCTACCTCCGCAACCACAACCCCACCGGAACCCGATGACATGGCCGGTCCGGGCCAGCACATCAGCGCCAACGGGGAGACCTACCGGGTGATCCCGGTTTCGATCGGCAATCCGCACGCCGTGCTGTTTGTGCCCAGTGTCACCGACGCCGATGTCGAGCGCGTCGGTGCAGCACTGACCCGTCATGACGCGTTTCCAGAAGGCGCCAACATCGGGTTCTGCGAAGTCGTCGACCCGGGCTTCATGCGGCTGCGGGTTTACGAACGCGGCGTGGGCGAGACCCGCGCGTGCGGAACCGGCGCTTGCGCCGCGGTGGTCGCCGCGCAGCTTGCCGGACACTGCGAGCAACGGGTAAAAGTCTCGCTGACTGGTGGCAAGACCCGCATCCACTGGGACGGGCCCGGTCAATCGATCACAATGACCGGACCCGCATGTCTGGTCTACGAAGGTCAGATCACGCTATGAGCGAACCCCACGACGGGCTGTTGCTGAACGACGCCACGGTCGCCGGGTACCTGCGCAGCCACCCGGATTTCTTCGAACGGATGCCGGCTCTGATCTCCGAACTGTCGCTGCCCCATGACGCCGGTCAAGCCGTTTCGCTGGTGGAGCGACAGGTCTCGATACTGCGCGAACGCAACATCGATATGCGCCAACGGCTCAGCGAGCTTCTTGGCGCCGCGAACGACAACGACACGCTGTTCGAGAAAACCAGAACACTGACGCTCGCGCTGGTGGCAGCACCCGACCTGGAAGCCATCGACGCGGTGCTGGCCACCGAATTGATCGAGGGGTTCAGCGCCGACTGCGCCGTCTGTTACTTCAGTCAAGCACATCCCGAGGCGTCGCACCCGCACCTGATCTACGCCGAATCAATCCAGGAGGTCCCGCTGTTTCATCTGACTCAGGGCACGGGGATTTCCTGTGGTCTGCTGCGACCAGACGAGTTCGAAGCCCTGTTCGGAACCCGCACGGAAAGCGAAGGCTCTGCGGCGATCGTGCAATTGGGACACGGCGTCCTGCTCGGGATGCTGGCCATCGGCAGCAAGGATCCGGAACGCTTCAGCCCCGACATGGGCACCCTGTTCGTTCGCTTTATCGGCGACATCCTCGCGCGCCGCCTGGTGGTTCTCGCCACCCGACCCTCTGCGGCTGATGAATCCTGACGGCAGCTCCCTCCCCCCGGAGACTCACCCGGGCTCTCCCCCGAAATCGGCCCAAGGTCGGCCGACCGACCCGCAGGTTGAACGTTATCTGCAACACCTCGTGCGGGAGCGGAACTATTCGCATCACACCGTTGCCGCCTATCGACGTGACCTGTATGCGTTCAACGGCTGGCTCGACCGAGCCGACCTGACGACCTGCACCCGCCGCGAGATTCGCGACTACATCAGCCATCTGCATTCGGTGGGTTACGCCAGTCGCAGCATCCAGCGCGCGCTGTCCAGCATCAGGGCGTTCTTCGACTATCTGCGCCGCCAGGGCGCATCCCAGAACAATCCGGCGACCGGACTGCGCCCACCCAAAAGCCGGCGCAAACTTCCCGCCGTGCTGGATACCGATCAAACATCGAAACTGCTCGACTTCACGCCCACCAGCGAACTTGACCGCCGCGATCTGGCGATGCTCGAGCTGTTCTACTCCAGCGGCCTCAGGCTTTCGGAACTGGTCGGTCTGAATTGTGACGCGCTCGATCTCGACGAAGGTTTCGTGCGTGTCACCGGCAAGGGTTCCAAGGTGCGTCAAGTGCCACTCGGACGCTACGCGATCGCCGCGCTACGCGCTTACCTGGCACAACGGCAGGATCTATCGTCCGACGCGGCCGTTTTTCAATCGCGGCCAGGCAAACGAATCAGTCAGCGCACCGTTCAGCAGCGCGTAAAACAGGTGAGCACGCGGCAACTCGGCAGTGATGTCCTGCACCCGCACATGCTCCGCCACAGTTTCGCCAGCCATCTGCTCGAATCCAGCGGTGACCTGCGCGCCGTCCAGGAACTGCTCGGCCATGCCGACATTTCGACCACCCAGATCTACACCCATCTCAACTTCCAGCATCTGGCCAAGGTGTATGACGCGGCGCACCCGCGCGCGCGGCGCCGCTCATCCGAGGCGTTCGAACCATCCGAGACGGACGAACCGTGAAGCCACGAATCCGGGTGGTGACCTTCGATCTCGACAACACCCTGTGGGACGTTCACAGCGTAATCGGCAACGCCGAGCGAACGCTGCGCGCCTGGTTCGACGAACGGATTCCCGAGGTGAATCAGACGTTTGACGGTGACGGGTTGCTGGCGCTGAGAACCCGCATCGTCGAAGAGAACCCGGAGATCGTTCACAACCTCACGGAGCTGCGGCGCACCACCTTCGTCCGCTCAATCGAACAGTGCGGTTACGACCCGCGTAGCGCCGTCCGGCTAGCCGACGAAGCGATGGTGGTGTTCCTCGACGCCCGCCACGACGTAACCTTCTTCGACGGCGCGCTGGAGGTGCTGGAGGAACTCGCGTCGCGCTACCTGCTGGGGGCGCTCAGCAACGGCAACGCGGACGTCTTCCGGCTGGGGCTGGGCGACTTCTTCAGCTTCGACTATTCGGCGGCCAAAGTCGGCGCCAGCAAGCCAGCGCCGGACATGTTCCACGCAGCCCTGGAGCACACCGGCGCGGACCCCGAACAAATGGTGCACGTCGGCGATCACCTGGAACACGACATCCGTGCCGCGGCCAATCTCGGCATCCATACGGTGTGGGTCAACCTGACCGGCGAGCGCTATCCGGACGATGCGCCTGCAACGGTGGAGGTAAGCGACCTGCGGGACGTTCCATCGCGCATCGACGAGCTGGCCGGTTCGTAGCGCGCGAACCTTTCAGAGGGCGTGCCGTTCGACGAACTCGCGCACCGCCCCGACCTCCGCGGGCAGCGACGTCTTGCGGCTGGTCGCGCCTTTGAGTGCCTCCAACGCAGGGTGCCGGGCCACCGGCTTGCCGATGGTCTGATCCACGGATTCGGGGAACTTCGCCGGGTGCGCGGTCGCCAGGCACAACACCGGACCGTCGGACTCGAAGCGGCGCGCCGCCGCCACGCCCACCGCTGTGTGCGGATCAACGATGTAACCCGTGTCGCGGTATGTTTCCGCAATCGTTCTGAGCGTCGTATCCCTGTCCACAGACGTCGCCACGATGCGATCATCCAGAGGCGCGCCACCGCTCAACCGGGCCTCCTCTCCGCTCGCGAAAGATTCCATGAACGCCCGCAACGCATCGCTGTCGCGGTTCAAGTGCAGGAACAGAAAGCGCTCGAAGTTACTGGCCACCTGAATGTCCATCGAGGGGCTGAGCGTGAAGTGCACCGCCCCGCGCTGGTACCTGCCGGTGTTGAAGAACCGCACCAGGATGTCGTTGTCGTTGGTGGCCAGAATCAGACGATCGATCGGCGCACCCATCTTCAGCGCGACGTAGCCCGCGAAAATATTTCCGAAGTTACCGGTCGGCACACAGATCGCGGGACCCACGCCATTGCGCTCGAGCGCAAGCCCTGCCTGCACGTAGTACACGACCTGTGCCAGCACCCGTGCCCAGTTGACCGAGTTGACCGCGCCCAGGCCGTGCTTCGCCTTGAACGGGAGATCGTTGAACAACGACTTCATGATCGCCTGGCAGTCATCGAAGCTACCATCGATCGCCAGGCAATGGACGTTGGCATCGGGCACTGCGGTCATCTGCAGTTCCTGCAACGCGCTGGTGCGGCCCTCCGGGTACATGACAAAGATCTCAATGCCGTCCCTGCCCTGAACGCCCGCAATCGCGGCGCTGCCGGTGTCGCCGCTGGTGGCGCCAAGGATGTTCATGCGCAGGCCACGTTCGGTCAGAATCTGCTCGAACAGCGTTCCCAGAAATTGCAGCGCGACATCCTTGAACGCCAGCGTGGGACCGTGAAACAGTTCCATGATCTTCAGCGAGCCCAGATCACGAATGGGTACGATTGCCGGGTCATCGAAGCGTGCATAGCTGCGTTCCAACAGCGCCCGGAGCTCCACGGCCGACATGTCACCAATGAACTTACCCATCACGCGCTCGGCCAACTCGACGAACCCAAGCCCCCGCCAGCTATCCAGCTCGCCTCGCACATCCGGAATCGTCTCGGGCAATAACAAGCCACCATCGGGCGCAAGTCCGGTCAGGACGGCGTCCTGAAAAGGCATTGCGGGCGTTTCACCTCGCGTGGAGATGTAGTGCATGTGCTTGTTGCGCATGGAGCGAGCGGAGGATTCTACTCGAAACGCCCGGCGGTCGGCGCACCCTAAGGGGCACTTGAGCGCGCGCCTGGCAAGCTGCAAGAAAAAAGGGGCCGATGCTTTCGCACCAACCCCTCGAAGCCACGTTAAGAACAGTGGTTAAAGGTTGTAGCCCGTCTCATCGTGCAAAGCGATGTCGAGGCCCATGGTTTCTTGTTCTTCATCGACACGCAAACCTATCACCAGATCCACCGCCTTCAGAATGATCAGCGTCGCGATCGACGTGTACACCAGCGTGGCCAGCACACCCGTCGCCTGGGCCATGAGCTGATCGCTCATCAGACCTGATTCGACCCCGAACCCGGCGCCGCCAAAGGCTTCCGCACAGAAGATGCCGGTCAGCAGTGCGCCGACGATGCCACCGATACAGTGCACGCCGAATACATCCAGCGAATCATCGTAGCCGAACATGCTCTTGACCTTGGTCGAGACGAGATAGCAGAGCACGCCCGATGCCAGACCAATGGCCAGCGCACCCATCGGACCCACGGATCCGGACGCCGGCGTAATCGCAACCAGGCCGGCAACCGCACCGGTGATCATTCCCAGCACGCTGGGTTTTTTGTGCACTACCCATTCCGCACCCATCCAAGCCAGAGCGGACATGGCCGTGGCGATCTGCGTCACGAGCATCGCCATCCCAGCGGTGCCGTTGGCCGCGAGTTCACTGCCGGCATTGAAGCCGAACCAACCCACCCACAACATCGCAGCGCCGATGACCGAGAGGGTGAGGTTGTGCGGTGGCATGGCGACTCTGCCATAGCCCTTACGCTTGCCCAGCACCAGAGCCGTGACCAGTCCCGCAATTCCTGCGTTGATGTGCACAACCGTTCCGCCGGCAAAATCCAGAATGCCTTGCGCGCCCAACCAGCCACCGCCGCCCCACACCCAATGGGTAATCGGCGCGTAAACCACCAACACCCAGATGCCAACGAACACCATCAATGCGGAAAATTTCATCCGATCGACGAACGCCCCGACGATCAGCGCCGGGGTGATGATGGCAAAGGTCATCTGGAAGGTGAGGAACACGGTTTCCGGAATGGTTCCGGACACGGAATCAGCGGTGACGCCCGCAAGAAACGACTTGCTCAAGCCGCCCCAGTACAGCCCGTCTGCGCCGAACGCAATGCTGTAGCCCCAGAAGACCCACAGCACCGTCACCAGGCAGGTAATGGCAAAACACTGCATCAGCACCGACAGCACATTCTTGCTGCGCACCATTCCAGCGTAAAACAGCGACAGGCCGGGGATGGTCATGAACAGCACCAGGACCGTCGCCACCAGCATCCAGGCTGTATCACCACTGTCGATCGCATCCTGGGCAAACACGGCGGGTGCAAACAGCGCTCCCGCAAGCAACACCCCGATACGCCCCAGTCGTAGATCGCGCGCGCCCTTGGCGTGCGTTCGATCAATCTCGTTTTTTCGTAAAAGATCTTCCACGATCAGTCTCCTATCGCTCGAAAAGCCTACACGGCCTCAGAGCCTGTTTCCCCAGTTCGAATTCGAACCACTTCTTCAAGCGTGGCGACGAAGATCTTGCCGTCTCCCACCTTGCCCGTATTAGCCGCCTTGGTAATCGCTTCGAGGCAGGACTCGAGCGTCGAGTCGTCTATCGCGACTTCGACCTTGACCTTCGGCAGGAAGTCGACCACGTACTCCGCCCCGCGATAGAGTTCGGTGTGGCCTTTCTGGCGACCGAAGCCTTTGACTTCCGTCACCGTCATGCCCTGCACGCCCATTTCCGATAGCGCCTCGCGCACGTCGTCGAGCTTGAACGGCTTGATGATTGCAGTAACTAATTTCATTGTTGGTCTCCGATTAAGAATCCGTCGCCCACATGGTGTCGTGGAAGATCAGTGCGGAAGAGATTCTCGCTCAATTAGAGGCTTTTCGAAATCGACGCGACTAACGTCACGGAACACAGATCTTCGTCGCCGAAACAATCGTCGTCGTCATCCAGATCCGTGCCGACGATCGCAAGACCCCACTCGGCGCCCCAGGCTTCGGTGGTTACCCCGGCGCTGAAGTCGATGTAGCTGTCGTCGTTACCCAGAAAATCCTTTTCCTCGAAGCTGTTGTAGCCGAAATGCAAGCTGAAGCTCAATTTGTCGTAGTCGAAACCGTAGTCCACGTACGGATAAACGAAGGTGTCGGTTTCAGCAAAGTAGTCGGGTGAGATGTTCAGCCCGAAGGTGAAGCTGTTCCAGGCGATGCTGCCATAAACCTCGTAGTAGTCGAGATCAACATCGCTGAACCCGTCCCGCGGGTAGCTGTAGTAGAGCAAGCCCACGTCGTAGTCGACGCTGTCGCTTAAGCTGCCGCCGTAGCCGCCGTAGTAATCGATTTCGATCGCGCCTTCAGAGAAATTCACGTTCGACGCCCAGGTACCAATGTAGAAGCCGTTGCCAAAATCCACGTCGAACCCACCTTGAATTGCAGGCGACGGCGAATCCTTGAGCTGCGAGATACCCCGGAACCGGTAATCGGATGCCAGGGTGACGTTACCCGCGACTTCCGCGGCACTGACGACCACGCTGCTCGCCAGCAGAACCGCGCCAAACAAACCCATAACTAGCTTTTTCATCTCTCAATATCCCTAGTGGTGTAATTGCTCAGTGGTGCAATCTCCGATTCGGCCACCACAGGCGCGAATCGATGCTGCGCACTTGGGCACCAGGTAGCACTATCCGTGCCAGATCGTTAACCTATTGTTTTCAATAAGATTTCGAGTCAAATCCAATGCGCAGTTCAGCGTTGGGTCGAGCTAAAACGGTGCACGATTATCCCTCTACGCACTGGAACGGTGCGTATCTGGGACCATCCGGAACAGAGGCCGGGCGACGCGCGGTAATGGCGCAGGGCCTACAAGCGAACGGGGCGTGCCGTGCTGGTGGCACCCGGCACACGCCGGTTACCATGGTTTCAGATGCTTCGGTTGGAATGACCCATGGCCACAGATTTCGCGCTCGACGATCTGATCGACACCCTGCGCACGCGCCTCAGTGAAACCCTGTCCTTGCTCATGCCCGACCGACCGGTCGAGGAGCTCACCGATCGGATCGAACCGATCATTCAGAGCACCCTGGAACGTTTCGATCTGGTGCCCCGCCAGGCGTTTGACCATCAGGTCGCCGTGCTGGAACGACTGCAGGCAACGCTCGAAGCGCTGGAACGGCGGATCAGCGCGCTGGAAGCCGAACAGCCCTCCTGAACATCGCCGGCTCCGAACCGTGGCTCAGTCACAGGGCGTAGCTTGCGTGTACGCGCGTGCGCAGCGCGGCATCGATGCTCCGAGCGTTGCCATCGAAGCGCACCTGAGTAGTGGGCTGCCCGGATTTTCGATCGTTGGATTGCCGGAGACAGCGGTCCGCGAAGCACGAGATCGCGTCAAGAGCGCCATTCAGAATAGTAACCTCGAGTTTCCATCGGCCCGAATTACCATCAACCTGGCTCCTGCAGACCTCCCCAAACAGGGTGGCCGCTTCGACCTGGGCATCGCGCTGGCAATTCTCGCGGCAGCCGGAATAGTTCCCGCACGTCATCTGGACAGCCTCGAGGTGTTGGGGGAACTGGGATTGTTCGGGGCGGTACGACCCGTCGCCGGGGCGCTATCCGCCGCGATGGCGGCAGCCCGCGTCGGTCGTCGATTGCTGGTCGGCACGGCAAATCATCGGGAAGCATCATTGACGGGCGATGCAGTGCTGCCGGTCGCGCATCTGACGGATGCTCTGGCCCTGTTGCGGGCCGCGTCGATTCCAGAGGCTCCACCGGTGCCCGCAACACCAACACCGGCGGTACGAATACTCGAGCTGCGCGACGTACGCGGCCAGGCCGCCGCAAAGCGAGCCCTGACGATCGCTGCCGCCGGGGGCCACCATCTGTTGTTCACGGGTCCCCCCGGAGCGGGAAAGACCATGCTCGCGCAACGGCTGCCGGGTCTACTGCCGCCACTGACGGACGCCGAGGCCCGGGACGTGGTGCGCATTCACTCGGCGTCCGGTGAGATCGAGTTGGGCCGCCTTCTGCAGCGCCGCCCGTTTCGCGAGCCTCATCACAGTGCCTCCCTGGCAGCCCTGATCGGCGGTGGCAGCCACATTCCTCGTCCCGGCGAGATCTCGCTGGCACATCACGGGGTGCTGTTCCTGGACGAGCTTCCCGAGTTCGACCGACGTTCGCTGGAAGCACTACGCCAACCGCTGGAAGGCCGCGGCGTGACGCTGGCAAGAGCCAGCGGCCACGTTCACTACCCGGCGAATTTCCAGCTGGTGGCCGCAATGAATCCCTGCGCTGGTGGCCGCGACTGCCAGAGCAATGGATGCCGGTGCAGCCCCGGGCAGCAACGCCGCTACCGGTCGCGTTTGTCGGGGCCACTGCTCGATCGCATCGACCTGCACGTCCGGGTGCCCGCGCTGGACCCGAAGGAGCTGCTCAACAGCGACACTCGGCACGGCTCCGACGAGACGCCGCAAACCGCGATTCGGGATGCCCGGGAACTGCAACAGCGCCGCAACGGAGGCCTGAATCGGGATCTCGCGGCGGCGCAACTGGACGACATCTGCCGTTTGAGCCAACACGATCGCGAACTGCTCGGCCGCGCCGTCGACAAACTAGCCTTGAGCGCGCGCGGCTGCCACCGGGTGTTGCGGGTCGCCCGGACCATTGCGGACCTCGACGGAAGTCCGCACATCCGCAGACCCGACCTGACCGAGGCGCTGAGTTACCGGTCGCTGGTTGACGCGGCCGGAGAGATCGACTGACGCGCAGTCAAACGTTCTATCTAACCACCCGACATGTAGTCGATGGCGGCCTGCATCTCGTCATCGGTACACGCCATGCAGGTACCTTTTGGCGGCATTGCGCCCAATCCCGTGACGGTGGTTTCCCACATCGCATCCATGCCTTTGGCTAGGCGCGGAGCCCAGTCTTCGGCGCTGCCGAGTTTCGGCGCGCCGGCGACGCCAGCCGTATGACAGGCGAAACAGAACCTGTTGTAGACCTCTTCGCCGGATCGAGGACCGGCCACGGCGTCCACAGCGCTGCTGGCAACCGTCGCAGCCGCGCAATCGGAGCCCACCACGCACACCTCGCCCAAGGGCTCGAGGCGTTCGCGGATGTCGTCGTCGGTACCGGGGGGCACCCGATCGGCGGCTGCCGGCAATCCCAGCGACAGGCAAACGATTGCAGCGGCGAGGGTCAACGGGCGTTTCACGGGTATCTCCGACCAGCGATTCAACTCAGCTCGCGCGTTAGGGCGAGCGCCGGGGGCGCGCAGTATAACGACTCAGCTCGTTGCGTTGAACAGTTCCCGACCGATGAGCATGCGCCGGATTTCGCTCGTGCCCGCGCCGATCTCGTAGAGCTTGGCATCGCGCAGCAGGCGGCCCGGCACGAACTCGTTGATGTAGCCGTTACCGCCCAGGGCCTGAATCGCCTCCAAGGCCATCCAGGTAGCCTTTTCGGACGCGTAGAGAATGCAGCCCGCCGCGTCGAAGCGCGTGGTGCGACCGGCATCGCAGGACCTGGCCACCGCGTAAACGTATGCCCGGCATGCATTCATGGTGGAGTACATGTCCGCGATCTTGCCCTGCATCAACTGGAACGTACCGATCGGCTCGCCGAACTGCTGACGTTCGTGCACGTAAGGCATCACTACGTCGAAACAGGCCTGCATGATGCCGAGCGGTCCCGCCGCCAGCACAACGCGTTCGTAATCGAGCCCGCTCATCAGGATATCGACGCCTCGGCCCACCTCCCCGAGTACGTGGGATTTCGGCACCGGACAGTCCTCGAACACCAGCTCGCAGGTGTCGGACCCGCGCATACCCAGCTTGTCGAGCTTCTGTGCGGTTGAGAAGCCGGCCATGCTCCGCTCGATGATGAAGGCGGTAATCCCCCGGGGCCCCAACGCCGGGTCTATGGTCGCATACACCACCAGCACGTCGGCCCCGGGCCCGTTGGTGATCCACATCTTGGTGCCGTTCAACACGAAGCAGTCGCCCTCGTCCCGGGCACGCAGCTTCATGCTTACGACATCCGAACCGGATCCCGATTCGCTCATCGCCAGCGCACCGAGATGCTCGCCGTTGATCAACTTCGGCAGGTACTGCTGTTTCTGCTCATCCGTTCCGAACCGCCGCAGCTGATTGACGCAAAGATTGGAATGAGCGCCATAGGACAGACCCACGGACGCCGAACCCCGGCTGATCTCCTCCATGGCCACGCAATGCGCGAGGTACCCCAGCCCCGAACCACCGAATTCCGGCTCGACGGTCATGCCGAGCAGGCCCAGTGCGCCCAGCTTCGGCCAAAGATCGCGAGGGAATTCGTTGCTCGCATCGATCTCCGCGGCACGCGGGGCGATTTCGTTGGCCGTGAATTGCTGCACCGTGTCGCGCAGCATGTCGATGGTTTCACCCAGACCGTAGTCCAAGGTCGGCAAACTGGTCATCCGTCAGGCCCCTGTCTTCACTGCACTGAATGATAATGCGTGTAGCAATATTTGGGCATCCATCAGGGTTTCGTATCGCGAACCTCTCAGGCTCAACGCCACCGCGTTTTCGCCTCTGACGCCAGATCAGGCCGCGTCGCGCTGGGTGGCCGGGTCGAAGATCGTGATCGGCGCCGGGGGCTCGCGGTAGCGCTCCATCAGCTCGTCCTCGCGCGCCAGCATCCGGTCGAGCGCCGCGGCCTTAACGGGACCAAAGCCCCGTACCTCCGCCGGCAGTGCAGCGATGTCCACTGCCATCGCCAGATTCTGCCGATCCAGGGTGTTCAGCAGTTCGTCGACGATCTTTTCGAAGTGTTCGATCTGCCAGCGTTCCTGTTTGCGCTCGCGGGTCCAACTGAACGGATCGAACCAGTGGCCGCGCAGGCCTTTCGCCTTCGCCAGGACTCGAAACAGTTTCAACACCCAGCCACCGAAGGCGCGTTTACGCGGCCGGCCGGTGGCAGCGTCGATCCGTGAGATCAACGGCGGCGCCAGATACACCTTGATGCGGCCACCGGGTTCGAACTGTGCCGCAAGTTTGCGCTGGAACGCACCGTCGCTGTACAACCGGGCCACTTCGTACTCGTCCTTGTAGGCAAGCAGTTTGAAATAGCTCTCCGCGATCGCCTGTGTCAGGGCGCGAGAACCCGGGCGGGCGCGCTGCTCGGCCGCGGTGATCCGCGCCAGCAATGCGGCATAACGATCCGCATAAGCGCGGTTCTGATATCTCGTCAGGTACTCGAGCCGTTCCTCGATTAATTCAGCCGGCGTCGCGGAACGCTTCGGCTGCATTGCCTCGGTACTGAGCGCAACCGCGTCCGGCAAGCCCTCGGGCCGGGCGACCGCCAGCCGACCGTAATTGAACGCCGCGAGATTCGCCGCAACCGCCACGCCGTTGATCTCAATAGCCGCTTCGATCGCGTCGAGGCTCAGCGGTACGCCACCCCGTTGAAACGCGTACCCCAGCATGAATACGTTGGCGCAGATCGCATCGCCCAGCAGCGTTTCGGCATGCGCGTTGGCATCGACACGGAACACATGCTTCGACAGGCGGGCCAGCCGGCGCAGCCGCTGCCAACCCTGCACATCGCTCTGCTGACGCAGCACGAAGTCCGAGGTGGGTGCAACGTGTGTATTGACGACGCACATGGTCTTTTCGGGGCTTGCCAGCTCCAGGGCTTCGCGGCTGGAGGCCGTGACCAGGTCACAGGCCAGCAGCAGATCGGCTCGCGCAGGCGCAATTCGCGGCGTATGCAGTTCGCCCGCGTTGGCTGCGATGCGCACGTGCCCGAATACCGCGCCGCCTTTCTGAGCCAGACCGGTCATGTCCAGGGTCGACACGGCCTTGCCGTCGAGATGCGCAGCGGTACCCAGCAAGGCGCTCAAGGTCACGATACCCGTCCCACCGACGCCCGTGATCAGGATGTTTCCGGTCGGTGCTATCTCCGGCTCGGCAAGTCCGGCGCGCAGCGCATCGAGGTCCACGTCAATTCCGCTACTTCGCTTCAGTGCTGCACCCTCGATCTGTACGAAAGACGGACAGAACCCGTCGATGCAGCTCAAATCCTTGTTGCAGGATGTCTGGTTGATTGCGCGCTTGATGCCGAACTCGGTTTCCAGCGGTTCGACCGCTACGCAACTCGACACGACCGAGCAATCGCCGCAACCCTCACAGACCGCGTCGTTGATCACCACCCGCACGTTCGGGTCCTCCGCCTCGCCCCGCTTGCGGCGCCGGCGCAGCTCGGTTGCACAAGTCTGTTCGTAGATCAGCACCGAACACCCGGAGATCTCACGCAACATCCGTTGCACCGCATCGAGTTCTTCCCGCGGATGGACGGGTACGTCGAGATCACCATGCTGTTTCGGGTCGACGCTGACGACCTCGATCCGGTCGATTCCTTCGGCCCGCAGCTGCGCAATCATGTCTGCGACGCTCAGCGGCCCATCGATGGGCTGCCCGCCGGTCATCGCCACCGCATCGTTGAACAGGATCTTGTAGGTGACGTTGACCCCCGCCGCTACGGAGGCACGGATTGCCAGCAGCCCGGAGTGATAGTAGGTCCCGTCGCCCAGGTTGACGAAGATGTGTGATTCATCGGTGAACGGGGCCTGCCCGATCCAGTTGGCGCCCTCACCCCCCATTTGCGTCACCGTGTAAGTTTCGCGGTCCATCCATTGCGCCATGTAGTGGCACCCGATCCCCGCAGATGCGCGACTGCCTTCGGGAACCCGGGTCGATCGATTGTGCGAACAGCCAGCACAGAACAACGGTGTTCGAGCATTCGTCGCCGACTCCGTCACCGAACTGAGCAGGCCACGTTGTGCCGCAAGCTCGCCCGGATAGTCCTTCGCGCCGGTTCGGTCGGTCAACGGTGCGATTGAATGAATCGCCTCTGCCACCCGCGCCGTGTCCAACTCGCCCGCTGCGGGCAGCAGCGACCGGCCTCGCGCATCGCGCTTGCCCAGAATCGTCGGGCAATCGGGTTGCCCGTACAGCAAGGTCTTCAGCTGATCCTCGATGAAGCCCCGCTTCTCTTCGACCACCAGGAGCGTATGGACGCATTGCGCGAACTCCCGTACCGCCACGTCATCCAGCGGCCAGGTCATGCCGAGTTTCAGGATCGCGATTCCTTCGTCTTCAAGGGCCTTCTCGCCGATCAAGCCGCTCTCCGCAAGCGCCTGGCGCACATCCAGGTACGCTTTGCCCGCCGTGACGATCCCGAGTCTCGCCTTGCCCCTGCCCGTCGCACCCCTCGCCGTCAATCCAAAGACGCGGTTGATCCCATTGGCACGTACAAAGGCAATCGCCCGGGTACGCTTCTCCTCAGCCCGCGCTTCCTGCGCCAGGGGTTGGTCTTCCAACCGGATGTGAACGTCCGCCGGTGCCAACGGTTGGACAAAGCGGTGGCGGTCCGCGCCCACCTTGATCGTGGCGGCGCTGTCCATGGTGTCCGCAAGCGCGATCAGGCCCACCCAACTGCCACTGAATCGCGAGAGGGCCCAACCGAACACTCCAAAATCCAGCACGTCCTGAACGTCCGCGGGATTCAGAATTGGC
Organism: Gammaproteobacteria bacterium; assembly: GCA_004357385.1. Classification (GTDB taxonomy): domain Bacteria; phylum Pseudomonadota; class Gammaproteobacteria; order Pseudomonadales; family Azotimanducaceae; genus SMWF01. The sequence continues at coordinate 99,045 of SMWF01000003.1, forward strand.
ATGCCGAGGTCCATGAACGCGTATTCACTGTGGCTCGGCAGGGTCGACGACTTGCACCCATGGTCGTCGCCCACCACCACCAATACCCCGCCGTTGGGCGACGTACCGGCCGAATTGCCATGCCGCAACGCATCACAGGCGCGATCCAGGCCCGGCGCCTTGCCGTACCACAAGCCGAACACACCCTCGTGCCTGGCACCCGGGAACAACCCGACCTGCTGACTACCCCACACGGCGGTAGCGGCAAGCTCTTCATTGAGGCCAGGCTCGAACACGACGTGTTGCGCGTCGAGCAGTTCGCGCTGCCGCCACAGTTCCTGGTCGAAGCCGCCCAGCGGCGAACCGCGGTACCCGGAGATGAATCCCCCGGTGTTCAAACCCGCCTGATCATCCAGACGCCGTTGCTCCAACGGCAACCGCGCCAGAGCCTGAATACCCGAAATGAATACGATCCCGGATTCTTTCAGGTACCGATCGTCGAGCTTGAAGGATTCGCGCTGCATGGAGGCCGCTCGGCTGGATTCAGTCGAGCCCCATGCTAAGCCCAGGACGCTAGGATGGTGTTGCTTTATTGCATAAAAGACGCCATTGTTGGATAAACTATCCTAATAAATGACAATTTATTAGGATATATATCAGAATGAATAGGTAGTTCGATGACCAATCAGTTCAGTCCCGATGCGTTCGACCTCAAGATCCTCGCCGAACTGCAACGCGACGCCGATCAATCCATGCAGGAACTGGGCGACAAAGTCGGTCTGTCGCATACGCCGTGCTGGCGCCGGGTAAAGCGACTGGAGGAGCAAGGCGTAATCCGCCGCCGGGTGACCCTGCTGAACGCCGAACAGTTACGCGTGTCGGTGAACGTGTTCGTCAACGTGACCCTGCGGCGGCATCAGGAAAACGCGCTGAATCGGTTCGAAGACGCCGTGCTCGATATCCCGGAGGTCGTCGAATGCTATACGGTCTCAGGAGACACCGACTTCCTGCTGCGCGTCCTCGTCGAAAATGTCACGGCCTATGAGCACCTGCTGAAGCGCACCCTGGTGCATCTGCCCGAGGTCGGGAATCTGAGTTCCACGTTCGCCCTGCGACAGGTGAAGTACACCACCGAGTTGCCGCTGCACCCGCTGTGAGCCGGTGCCCGTTCAGCCGCGCGTGAACCGTTCACACAACCTCGACAGGGTCTGCTTGGCATCGTCTTCGATAATGTCCCCGTGCGTCACGATGATGCGGTCGAAGTCCCATCGCTGGACGGCCTCGAGAAATGCAACGAACGCCGATCGATCCTTGATCATGAATTTGAAGCGCAGTGGCGGTGCGACACAGATGTCCTTGAAGCCCATGGGCTCCATGACGAGTTTGGTCACCACCTTGGCAAATCCGACTTGCTCCTGGCCGCGGTAGTTGTGCACGAGGTCCGTCACGATCAACGATGCGCTTGCTCGATGCAGAAACACACACTCATCCAAGAAGGGAACACCACCCATGATGTTGGCATCAAAGTCGTCCGTCCAGGTTGCCGACGTCTGTTCGTCAAGCAGCTGATACCCGGATAACGCCGGTTGTTTCTTTGGAATGCCGGGAGTGACATACACCGTCGCGTCCGGGTAGGCATCTGCCCAGTCGCGCAGCCAAAGGTTGTGCCCATTGCTCGGCCCCAGCACAGCACTCACGGGACCCAGCTCATCGACCTGGCTCCTAAGTTCCGCAGACAAGGTCGTCGGCGAGTGCACCCAGAGTCCTCCCCCCGCCAGTCGTACGATCGTCGTGCGCAACGGAAGATTGACGGGCCCCAGCTTCATGCTGTCTTCGTGAACCCAGAGGTTGTCGTGGAGTTGGCGCATGGTGGTTACCTCGTGCCGTTAACTCGTGTCGTTCAGAGCTACGAACAGTTCTTTACCGTCCCAGCTCGCGGCGCGCTCGGCCACCAGTGCATAGAATCCGCGGATGGCCGCCGACTCTTCGTAGAATTCGAGCATATGGCCCAGCAGCGGCCGGGCATCGACGAAGGCGAAACGAACGCCGGTTCCCGTCTCAGCATACAGCGCCGTTTCATAGCCGTCCCGCGCATGGCGGTCCAGAGTCGCATCGAGATCCGCGACAAACGCGGCGGTGTGGTGAATTCCTGATTCGCCGGGCGCGTACATGTCCCGAAAGGGGGAGGGGTACTCACCATTCTGTTGAACCAGTTCGAGCATCACCGGGCCGGCTTGTACATACGCCGAGGAATGATCGAGTTCGGCCGGTTCACCCCGATAGCGCACATTGATCAATTCGATGTGGTGGGCCACGAAGAACGGGCCGACTCCACGCATCGCGTGCAGGCGCTCCGCGGCAGCTTCGATGTCCGACACGAAATAGGCGATTTGCACGATGTCGATGCTCCGCCGGGCACGGGTTGTGGAGTGCGCCGGCATGCTCAGTCTCCGCTGACCACCGCCAGCACTGATCCTTCGGTGATTCGATCTCCCGCAGACACCGGTAACTCGGTGACGCGGCCGTCAATCGGCGCAACGATGATGTGTTCCATTTTCATCGCTTCCAGCACCATCAGCGGTTGATCGCGCTTCACCGCCGCCCCCTGTTTCACGTCAACGCTGAGCAACTGGCCCGGCATGGGTGCAAGCACCCGGCCATCGCCCGGCCCCTGGTCGGCGAGGCTGGCAGCGTCGGGCTCGATCTCGGTCACCTTTTCGCTGGCGCCGTCGGCCAGCAGGTACCAATCCAATCCATCGCGGATGATCCGCCAGCGCACCCGGGACCCGTTGATCGTGGCAACGAATCGACCGTCCGAGCCACTCCCCGATTCAGCCCCGGAGTCACCCTCCGAATCAGCAATGTCCCGCACCGCGAAGAACGTCTTGGCGACGCTCACATCGTAGCCGTTGCCCGTGATCTCCAGGTGCACCTCGTGTGTCGTCCCCGCGTGACGCAGCGTCAACCGTTCCCGGCCCCGCCGGTTGATTCGGAACCCATCGCCGCGTTGCCAGGGTGAGTCGGAACGACGCACGCGTAGCGCCATCACCGCTGCAACCGCCAGCGCTTCGGGCCGGTGGGCGGGAATCAGTGCATCGCCGCCGGTCTCGATCAGCGCCGTGGTGTAGTCGCCCGCGCGGAAACTCTCATCTGCAAGCACGCGCCGCAGAAACGACACGTTGTGCTCGACGCCCGCAATCTCCGTCGCCGCCAGCGCCCGATCGAGCCGCTCGATGGCTTCGGCCCGATTCGTCCCATGGGCAATGATCTTGGCGAGCATCGGATCGTAGTGCACGCTGACCTCCGACCCGGAGCCAACACCGGCGTCGACCCGAACCCCGGAGGGAAATGCCACGTGAACCAGGCGTCCGGTCGACGGCAGGAATTTACGCCGCGGATTTTCCGCGTACACCCGGACTTCGACGGCGTGCCCGTCGATCGTCAGGTCCTCCTGCGTGAATGACAACGCCTCGCCCGCGGCGATCCGCAACTGCCATTCAACCAGGTCGAGGCCCAGTATTGCTTCGGTGACCGGGTGCTCGACCTGCAGCCGGGTGTTCATTTCCATGAAGTAGAATTCGTCGCCTTCGCTGATGAATTCGACGGTACCCGCGCCCACATACCCGACGGCCTGGGCCGCTGCCACCGCGGCCTCACCCATGCGCGCGCGCAGCGCTTCATCGACACTCGGGCCCGGCGCTTCTTCCACCACCTTCTGGTGGCGGCGCTGTACCGAACAGTCCCGTTCGAACAACGAAAGGGTCCGGCCGTGGGTGTCCGCCAGGATCTGCACCTCGAGGTGCTTTGGCCGGGTGAGAAATTTCTCCAGCAGCACATCGTCCTCGCCAAAGGCGGCGGCGGCTTCGCGGCGCGCGGCCGCCAGCGCCGTTTCGAACCCGCCCGAATCCTCCACCAGTCGCATACCCTTGCCGCCACCACCCGCCGAGGCTTTGATCAGCAGCGGGTACCCCAGCCGTTCGGCTTCGGCCGCCAGGGTCGCGGTGTCCTGACTGTCCTGGTAGCCCGGCACTACCGGCGTGCCCGCCGCCGCGACGATCCGTTTCGCTTCGATCTTCGAACCCATCGCGCGCATCGCCTCGGGCGTCGGACCGACAAAGACGAGTCCCGCATCCGCGCACGCCTGGGCAAACTCGGCGTTCTCCGCAACAAACCCATAACCCGGATGCACGCTGTCCGCACCCGACTTGGCGGCCGCGGCCAGCAGCGCTTCGATGTCCAGATAACTGTCCCGCGCCGCTGCACCGCCTATGTGCTCCGCGCGATCCGCCGCCCGCACATGCAGGGCGTCGCGATCCACGTCTGAGAACACCGCCACGGTCTCGATCGAAAGGCGCCGGGCGCTACGGATGATCCGGCAGGCGATCTCTCCTCGATTGGCAATGAGTAGGCGCTTCAACACCTGGGCTTACATCCTGAATATGCCGAACTTGCTGTCGGGATCTGCTCCGGGCTTGGAAAAGTCACGCAGCGCCAGATCAAGCGCCAGGCTCAACACGCGCCGGGTATCAACCGGTGCGATCACGCCATCGTCCCAGAGCCGTGCGCTCGCATAAAAGGGATGGCCCTGGTGCTCGTATTGCGTGCGGATGTCGTTCATGAACGCATCCTGCTCGGCCATGGGCCACTCGCCACCCCGCGCTTCGATGGCATCGCGGCGGACCGTTGCCAGCACGTGTGCCGCCTGCTCGCCGCCCATTACCGAAATCCGCGCGTTGGGCCAGGTCCACAGCATTCGCGGACTGTACGATCGGCCACCCATCGCATAGTTGCCGGCACCGAAGGAGCCCCCAATCACCACCGTGAACTTCGGCACCCGGGCACAGGCCACCGCGGTGACCATCTTTGCACCATCCTTGGCGATGCCCCGGTGCTCGTAGGTCTGCCCGACCATGAAGCCGGTGATGTTCTGGAGGAACAGCAGCGGAATTCCACGTCGATCCGCAAGCTGGATGAAGTGCGCGCCTTTCAGCGCAGATTCGGAAAACAGAATGCCGTTGTTCGCCAGGATCGCCACCGGAAAGCCATCGATGTGGGCAAACCCGCAGACCAGCGTCTCGCCGTACAGCGCTTTGAACTCGTGCAGCTCGGAGCGGTCGACCAACCGGGCGATCACTTCCCGCACGTCATAGGGCGTCCGGGTATCTGTCGGCAATACGCCATACAACTCATCACTCGCATACTGCGGCGGCGCCGGCAACTGGCGCTCCAGCGAACGGGAGTAGCGAACCGCGCTGTGGGCGATCACTTCCCGCGCGATTGCCAGCGCGTGTTCGTCGTTGTTGGCCAGGTAGTCGGCTACCCCGGATTTGCGCGCGTGCACATCGCCACCACCCAGCGATTCGGCGTCGACTTCCTCGCCGGTGGCGGCCTTCACCAGCGGCGGCCCGCCGAGGAATATCGTGCCCTGATTGCGCACGATGATGGCCTGATCACACATCGCCGGTACGTAGGCGCCGCCTGCGGTGCACGAACCCATCACGATCGCGAGCTGGGGTATCCCCTGCGCCGACATGTTGGCCTGGTTGTAGAACGCCCGGCCGAAGTGGTCCCGGTCCGGGAAAACGTCTTCCTGCATCGGCAGGAACGCACCGCCCGAATCCACCAGGTAGATGCAGGGCAGATGATGCGCGGCCGCGATCTCCTGAGCACGGAGATGCTTTTTGACGGTGATTGGGTAGTAAGTCCCGCCCTTTACGGTCGCGTCGTTGGCCACCAGCATGCATTCGGTGCCCGAGACCCGGCCGATGCCGGTGATGATGCTGCCGCCGGGCACCCAGTCGTCGTACAACTCGTAGCCTGCCAACTGGGAAAGCTCCAGGAACGAAGAACCCCGGTCCAGCAGGCCGTCTACGCGATCCCGCGGCAGTAATTTGCCACGCTCGACGTGCCGCGTGCGCGAGCGCTCATCACCGCCAAGCGCCAGCCGCGCGCACAGCTCGGCCAACTCGTCGGCCAGCCCGCGATGGTGAGCTTCGTTGGCCGTGAACACTACCGAGCTCACGTCGATTTTGCTTTGAAGAATGGCCATACTGATGCGGTCCGGACGACCGCCGGCTGCCCGTTGCCCTGGGTTTGGTCGAATGCAAACAGGAGAGTTTCGCAGACATCACTCGAGGTTGTCGAATGCCCGGCAGCAAGCAAAATAAATCCCGCGCCGACACCGTCAAAGCGCTGCTGCAGCAACGCAAAGCCCGTTTCGTGACACTCGCATTCGTCGATCTCAACGGTCAGCTACGCGGCAAGACCGTCGCCGCCGACAAAATACCCGCGGCCATCGAGGCCGGCGTCCCGTTCGCGCCATACACGCACATGATGGACTTCGGCGACCGGCCGTTGATGCCCCGCGGGTACCTGGACGGCAACCTGGCCTTCGAGGACAACCTGTGTCGGATCGCCGAGGGCGAACGATGCCTGCCCTTCGAGGACAAAGACTCCAATCTCTTCTACTTCGTCGAGTTCGAGCCCGGCACCCGCGGCCATGAATGGGATCCACGAATCGCCTATCAACGCGCCGAAGCGCGGCTGGAGAAACTCGGTGCCCAGCCCGTGCAGTCGTTGGAATACGAGTTCCGGATCTTCAAGGAAACGCCGGACAGTGCGGCAAGCAAGGGCTATCACGATCTGAAGTTGCTGAGCGACGTGTCGACTTACGGCGGCATCATGCGTCAAGGCGTGCATGCCGAGTTCTTCAAGGAACTCTGCGACATGTGCGATGCGATGCAGGTGCAGCTGGCGAGCATGCACTGGGAAGTCGCTCCCAGCCTCGCCGAGGTCGCCATCGCACACCGACCCGGCATCGCTGCCGCGGACGACGCGATATTGTTCAAGACCCATTCAAAGGTGCTGGCCGAGCGACACGATCTACTGCTGTCGTACATGGCTCGCCCGCTGGATGACGCCGATGGGCAGAGCGGTCACGTGCACCTGTCGCTGCTCACTACGCGAGGCCGCAACCTGTTCCACGACGCTAAGGCTGAACACGGCATCAGCGGGGTCATGCGCCACTTCATCGGCGGCCTGCAGGCCCACATACCGGACCTGCTGCTGATGCTGGCACCCAACATCAACTCCTTCAAACGGCTGGTGCCGGGCCATTTCGCTCCGGTCGCCGCCAACTGGGGCATCGACAATCGTACCTGCGGCATCCGCGTTATCCCCGGCGCCGCCGACAGCCAGCGCATCGAATGTCGCGTGGCAGGTTCGGACACCAATCCCTACCTGGTGCTGGCGGCGATACTCGGCGCCGGGGCACTGGGAATGGAAGGACGCCTGGAACCCGGCCCCGCCAGCCTCGGCAACACCCAACTTGATGTGACGAAGATCGACAAGGCGCATCGATTTCCGGGCAGCTTCGATGAAGCCATTACCCGCTTCGAAAACTCCAGCGCGGCAAAAGAACTGTTCGGAGAGGATTTCGTGGCGATGTTTGGGGGCACCCGCCGCGCCCAGGCACGGCAGTTCGCCCGGATGGTGAGCAACAAGGAGCTGGAGCGCTTCCTCGAACTGAGCTGACGTGGATCCGGGCGGCAACGGCTCACCGATCGACGGCCGTGCTCATCATCAGAAATCCAGTGAAGGCAGCATTGTTGGGTGACAGGCTGGGGTCGACCTGGGCTTTCATGTCGCCTATCACGGACCGGTATCGCTCGTAGAATGACCAGCTCGGGCGCGGTCGATACTCGAGATCCTCCAACTCGAACTGGCGGATAACATTCTTGGTCGTCGTCGGCTTCACGAACACCTCCTCCTGAGGGCGGAAATGGTGGAGGTGAATCGTCATGAGGCTCCACTTCGCGAGCTTACCCTCCGTCAGCACATCGAGGACGTCGTTGAACCCCTGCTCCTGCTTGCCGTGCAGCAGGCGCTTGTACCCTGCCACCAGATACTCGCGGTCGCCGCGGGCAAGGCCGTTCACATAATCGCGAAATTTCGGTTTTTCGAACCTGGACACCATCGATGAGCGACTCGCGATCTTCACGATGTCGTCCAACAGGGTGCCGGGCTTCGCGAAGTTCTTTTTCGCCAGCGCGGTGGCGGCATATTCAGAGAGTTTCACGACATTGTGCCGTTTGGCGACGACCTGCTGCATTTCCTCGTTCTGGAACCCGCCGGGATAGCGGTACAGGAACTGGGCTTCGGCTTCGCGGAGTTTGCTGAGATTCATCAAAGGCTACCGTTGGCGTACGTCGATCTCGGCGGTCAATCGCTCCCGTAACGCATCGATCTCGACGGGGCGGTTCGATCGATAACGGCCCACCTCGGCCGCGTCGTAAGAGGCGAAATCGGATGGTAACGATTCAGCGGCAAAATACTCGGCGATCCAGTTCAACACCGAGGCAAGCGCGCGATCATCCAGCGCCGCGTCCGCGGCGCCCGGCACCTGAGCGAGGTAAGCCCGGCCCTCGGCGGTGTTCGATCGCGTCCCGAGACACCAATCGATATCGTTGCTTCTGACCGGCATGTATACGGGCTTGTCGCCTTCGTCATCGCGCCGCCCCCCTTACTCGTTCACCCAGATGCGTTCAGCCAGGTCTCCGTCTCATTCAATGCGGTACCGAACTTGTCGAAGATCTCGTCGACCTGTGTCTCGTTGATGATCAGCGGCGGACAAAACGCCAGGGAATCACCCAATGAGCGCACCAGCAACCCGTTCGCCTCACAACGTCCCATGCAGTAGGCACCGACGGCCTGCTTCGGATCGAAGGCTTGCCCGCTGGCCTTGTTCGCTACCAGCTCGATGGCGCCGAGCAGGCCGACGCCGCGCGTCTCGCCTACCAGCGGATGATCGGCAAAGCCATGCAACCGCGCCTGGAAGCTCTCGCCCACGGAAGCGGCGTGCGCAAATATCTGCCGCTCCTCCATCAGTTCGAGGTTCCTGAGCGCCACCGCGGCACACACCGGGTGTCCCGAATACGTGAATCCATGACCGAAGGTGCCGACCTCGCCGGATTGTTCGATGAACGGCTCGTACATGAACTCCGGAATCACGACCGCAGACAATGGCAGGTAGGCCGAGGAGATCGCCTTGGCCATGCTCATGGTCGTTGGTGTAATGCCGAAGGTCGTCGCACCAAAGTCGTTGCCGGTGCGGCCGAAGCCGCAGATCACTTCATCGTCGATGAAGAAGATATCGTGCTCTGCCAACAGCTTCTGTACCGCGTCGAAGTATCCGTCCGGCGGAACCACCACGCCACCGGCCCCCATCACCGGTTCGGCGATGAACGCAGCAATGGTTTCGGGGCCCTCATCGAGGATCAACCGCTCGAGGTTCCCGACAATCCGGGCAACGAACTCTGCCTCACTTTCACCGTCCACAGCACCACGGTAGTAGTGCGGGCAATCGGTATGCAGTATGCCGGGGATCGGCAGGTCGAAGTGCTTGTGGAACGGTGGCAGCCCGGTGAGGCTGCCGCTGGCGACCGTCACGCCGTGGTAGCCGCGCGTGCGGCTGATGATCTTTTTCTTTTCCGGCTTGCCGATGGCGTTGAAGTAGTACCACATCAACTTGATCTGAGTGTCGTTGGCGTCCGAGCCCGACAGCCCGAAGAACACCCGTCCGGCATCGAATGGCATCATGCTCTTCAGCTTTTCCGCGAGCAGCACGCTCGGCTCGTTGGTCTTGCCGCCGAACAGCTGTGAGTAACTCAACTCGCGCATCTGCTTTGCGGCCACCTCGATCAGCTCTTCCTCACCGTAGCCGATGGCGGTACACCACAGCCCGGCCATCCCCTCGATGTACTTGTTACCCTTGTTGTCCCACAGATACGCGCCCTCGGCGCGCTGGTGTACCACCGGACCCTTCTCATGGTGCATTTGGAGATTGGTGACGGGATGCAGCAGATGCTCCAGGTCTTTGGCTTCGATCGAGCCCGGCGGGGCAACGTTGTGTAGCGCTTCACTCATCAGTCGAGTTCCTTGATTGCGTCGGCGACGATGCTGAACACATCGTCGAGTTGATTTTTTTCCATGACAAAGGGTGGTCCGAACTGCAGGGTATCGCCTCCGTAGCGCACGTATAACCCCTTTTCCCAACACTTCATGGCAATTTCGTAGGGCCGGCGAGCGGGTTCACCGGGGTAGGCCTCGATGCTGAGCGCGCCGGCAAAACCGTAGTTGCGGATATCGGTGATGTACCTGGTGCCCCGTAAGGCATGAATACCCGCTTCGAAGTGGCTGGCTTTGTCTGCGACCTGTTGATCGAGCTTTTCGTCGACGAAGATGTCGAGCGCCGCGAGCGCCGCGGCGCATGCCACGGGATGTCCGGAGTAGGTATAGCCGTGGGGAAACTCGACCATGTAGTCGGGTCCACCGGCTGCCATGAAGGTCTCGTAGATGTCGTCGCGCACCACCACCGCGCCCATCGGCACCGCACCGTTGGTGAGCTGTTTGGCGAGGTTGATGATGTCCGGGATCACGCCGAACGCCTCGGATCCGGTGCGCGCGCCGGCGCGACCGAACCCGGTGATGACTTCATCGAAGATCAGCAGAATGTCGTGTTTCGTGCACAGCTCACGCAGCCGCTGCAGGTACCCGTGGGGCGGTATGACGACACCGCCGGACCCGGCAAAGGGTTCGACGATCACCGCCGCGATGTTCGATGCATCGTGCAACGCGACCAGTTCGTCGAGTTCCTCCGCAAGTTCTGCGCCCTCCTGAGGTTGCCCGCGGGTGAACGTGGCACCTTCAATCAGGGTGTGCCGCAGGTGATCGCTGTCCACGGCCTGGCCGAACAACTTGCGGTTCAGTCCGATTCCGCCCACCGAGATGCCGCCGAAGTTGGCGCCGTGATAGCCCTTGGCCCGGCCGATCAGTTTGGTCTTGCCCGGTTGGCCCTGCTGACGCCAGTACGCGCGGGCGATTTTCAGCGAAGTATCCGTCGCCTCGGATCCCGAGTTGACGAAAAACACATGGTTCAAGCCATCCGGCATCAACCCCGCAACGCGGTTGGCGAGCTGAAATACCTTGGGATGACCGAACTGGAACGCTGGCGAGTAGTCGAGGGTCGTAAGCTGCGCGGTCACCGCCTCCGCGATCTCCGGCCGGTTGTGACCGGCGCCGCAGCACCACAGGCCAGACAGGCTGTCGAGCACCTTGCGGCCGTCGGCGGTGATGTAGTGAACGCCCTGGGCCCCGGCAATGATTCGCGGGTTCGCCTTGAAATTCCGATTACCCGTGAATGGCATCCAATACGCTTCGAGTTCCTTCGGACCGAGTTCGGCAAGGTGTCGCGTCGCGTGTTCGGGTTGACTCACCACGGATCTACTCCGGTTGTTTGTCCAGCACCATCAGGCTCAAGATCTCGAACAGCATCTGAGCCGCGACGTGCACGGTGTTCGTGGTGGAATCGTACTGGGGTGCCACTTCGACCACATCGCCGCCGATGATGTCGAGCCCCTTGAGGCCCCTGAACAGGGCCTGGGTCTCGCGCGGCGTCAACCCCCCGACTTCAGGGGTGCCGGTGCCTGGGCAGAACGCGGGGTCCAGGCCATCGACGTCGAGCGATACATAGACCGGTCCATCGCCCAGCACGGCCCGGCTTTTCTCGATCAGCGCGGGAATGCCGCGTTGGTCGACTTCCTCGGCATGCACGACGGTCATCCCGGACTCGTGGGAAAACTCCCAGAGGTACTCGGAACTGCCACGGATACCAATCTGGATGGTCCGTTCGGGGTCGAGCACGCCGTCCAATACCGCCCAGCGAAACGGACCCCCGTGGTGGAACTTTGCACCGTCCATGATGCCCATGGTGTCGCAATGCGCATCGATGTGAATCATCCCGACCGGAGCCTGCTTGCCGATGGCCTTCAGGATCGGATAGCTGATGGAGTGATCACCACCGACCGACAGTGGCCGGACGCCGGCGTCCACCACACCGTGATAGAACGTCTCTATATCCTCGATGCTCTGATCCAGGCTGAAGCGGGACCGGAACGGGACATCGCCCACATCTCCGATCCGGTGGTTTTCGGAGGGCAGTACCTTCAACGCGTGATTGTACGGACCCACCCGCTCGATGCCTCGAATCGCACGCGGTCCGAAGCGAGCGCCCGGCCGATTGGTCACACCGAGATCCATGGGCACGCCGATCAGCGCAATGTCGAGTTCATTGAGGTCAGCCACGAGTGGCGCATCGAGCAGGCTGGGCACATTCGCATACGGCAACGAGCGATTGCCCGGATCCGAAAACACTGCCTCGGCGACGGCTTTGAACGTCGGGTCCTGGATGTCCTCATCAGCCGACGCAGCGCCGTAGCGGCGGCGCAATTCTTCCAGCTTCTTCTGGTCCATGGTGCGTATGTCTTGGTCGGCGGGCGTCGGCCGCAGTGGAGTCCGTCAGAGTACTGACGGGGCTGCCATGACGCCAGCCCCGCAACTCGATCGGCGCAGCGTTACGGCGTACGGATGCCTTTCACACGGCCGCGCCGGCCAGCCACATCAGGCAGCGATGCGGTATGGCTTCAACCGCAGGCCGAGCGCTTCGGCCACGGCTTCGTGTGTAACACGGCCGGCGTGCACGTTCAGCCCGGCACGCAGGTGCGCGTCTTCACACAACGCCTTGATGCCTTGGTCCGCCAATGCCAGGACGTAGGGCAGCGTCACGTTGTTCAGGGCCAGCGCCGAAGTGTGTGCAACCGCGCCCGGCATGTTGGTCACGCAGTAGTGCACCACGCCTTCCTCAACATAAGTTGGCTCCGCATGAGTGGTCGGCCGGCTGGTCTCGAAGCAGCCCCCCTGATCGATCGCGATGTCCACGAGAACCGATCCGTTGTGCATCGACTTGACCATCTCGCGGGTCACCAGTTTCGGCGCGGAAGCACCCGGTACGAGCACCGCTCCGATCACCAGATCGGCGCCAAGTACGTGCTCGCGGACCGACTCTGCGTTCGCCATGACCGTTGTCAATGCCGGACCGAAGTGATCCGCCAACCAGCGCATCCGCTCGACCGACTTTTCCAGCACCGTCACGTTGGCCTGCATCCCCAACGCGATCTGCGCCGCATTGGTACCGGCGACACCGCCGCCGAGAATCACCACCCGGGCGGGCGCCACTCCGGGCACGCCGCCAAGCAGCTTGCCCATGCCGCCCGCTTCTTTTTCGAGACCACGTGCGCCCACCTGAACGGACATTCGGCCGGCCACCTCGCTCATCGGCGCAAGCAGAGGCAGCCCGCCGCCCTCGGCAGTAACCGTTTCGTAAGCGATCGCGCTGGCACCGGAACGCATCAGCGCTTCCGTCTGAAGCCGGTCCGCCGCCAGATGAAGATAGGTAAACAGAATCTGGCCGTCGCGCAACAGCGCGCACTCGGGTAGCTGCGGTTCCTTGACCTTCACGATCATGTCCGCCGCGTCGAACACCTGCTTCGGATGCGCCACGATCCGCGCCCCGACGCGTTGGTAATCGGCGTCGGAGAACCCAATGCCCGCGCCGGCGTCCGTCTCGACGATGACCTGGTGACCACGCGCCGTCAGTTCAGCGACCGAGCCTGGGGTCAACCCCACGCGGTACTCGTGAACCTTGATTTCCTTTGGCACTCCGACGCGCATCTTCGTCGCTCCGACAGGTACGTTTCCAATGACACACAGGTTAGCGCCGGGGGCGCGGAGATTCCTTGCGATTTCCACATAGAAATCGTACATTCATGCATGTTTACGTGTATTTTATTGAAATAATTGAAAGATTTCACCGATTTGGATCGATCTGACCGAGCAATCCTCCACGAGCTTCAGCTCGATGGCCGCCTGACCAACGCCGCACTCGCCGAACGCATCAACCTCTCCGAATCCGCCTGCCTGAGGCGGGTCCGGCAGCTTGAACAGAGCGGCTTGATCCGCGGTTATGTCGGGCTGGTGGACCAATCCTCAGTCGGGTATCCGGACAACGTGTACGTGCAGGTCACCCTGACCGGCCAGCAACAGGACGATCTAGCCGCCTTCGAAGCGGCCGTCAAGGAAATACCCGAGGTCATGGAGTGCTATCTGATGTCCGGGGAGGCGGACTACATTTTGCGCGTCATCGTCGCCGATGCGCGCGATTACGAACGCATTCACGCCGGTTCGCTCACCCGCCTGCCAAACGTGTCACGGGTGCACTCGAGTTTCGCGCTGCGCACGGTCATCAAAAAGACCGAACTGCCGATAAGGCCGCTTACTTAGGTTGGATGCCGGATTCAAAGACCTGCTGCTCTTGGGACACGCTCGGGGTCCGAGTCAGATCAGCTCGGCGGCTTCGAGGTTGAACTCTTCCATCACGAGGTGTGCGTGATCGATTCGGCCGGTGAGTTCCTGTGGGTTCCCGTGCACCAGGCGTAAACAGCACTCGGCCATGTGCTCCACCGGAGTCACCATGTCCTTGGTCTGCTCGTTGATGAGTTTGTGGTGTATCACGCCGGGGGTGGCCACCAGTCCGGGTGAAATCACATTCACGCCAATGCCGTCGTCGTAGGTTTCCTGGGCAAGTCCGGTAGTAAATCGTTCCAACGCCGCCTTGCACATGCCGTACACGGTGCCGCCGCGTCCGCTAACGGTCTTGTCGGGGTGAATCGCAGCACCGGAGGATACGTTCAAGATCCAGCCGCGACCGCGCTCCCTCATCCCGGGTAATACCAGCTGCGCGAGTTGAAAGGGCGCGACGACCTGAACTTCCATCATCAGCCGGAAGCGCTTTTCTGAAAACTCAGAGACCGGAATGAAATAGGTGATCGCCGCATTGTTCACCAGGATGTCGACGCAGCCAAACGCATCCTGTGTGGTTTTAATGAGCTGGCGACGATCCGCCTCGACCGCGAGATCCGCACGGACCGCCAGCGCTTCGCCGCCGGCTTCGTTGATGTGCGCGACCGTTTCGTGAATCGTACCCGGCAGGTAGTGGTCGTCCGGCACCTCCGTGCGAGCCGAAACCACGACCTTCGCGCCCTCCATCGCAAAACGCCGCGCGATCGCCTCCCCGATCCCCCGACTCGCGCCGGTGACCACGGCCACCTGGCCAGCGAGCAGGCCGTTTCTGTTGATCGAAGTCAATGCAACGCTCCTGCAGGCCCCTCCAAGGACGGCCTCGATCATACAATGTTGACCGCGCTATCATTGAATCGCACCTTTTCAGGGTCCGGAATGCTCAGACTCCCACTCACGATGGGCCTCGCGCTGGTGCTATCTGTAACAATCGCGCACGCCGCAAAAACGACCTTCGGCACCAGCGAAGCGGAGCAATGCTACCGCGAGGCCCTGAGCCCGGCCCGCGCCACGGGCACCCGGGTGTGTACCCAAGCCATCGAGAAGGGCCAACTGACTACCCGCGATCTCGCCGCCAGCTACACCAATCGCGGCGTAATCTGGGCCCGGACTGGCGAGATCGAAAAGGCGCTCGCCGATCACAACAAGGCCCTCGAGCTGAACCCGGATTCGATTGGCGGGTTGATCAACCGTGCCAATGCGCACTCGCGCGATCAGAACTACCACGATGCGCTACTGGACTACGACCGGGCGATCGAATTATCCGGCGCCGCGTTCGCCCCCGCCCTGTTCAACCGGGGCTGGGTGTACCGTGCGATCGACGACGATAAAACGGCTTTGAAGGATTTCCAGGCCGCGCTCAAGCTGCAGCCCGACAACGAGCGCTACGAGCGGGCGGCGGCGGAGGCGAAGCGGCAGATCAAAGAGGCCAAGAAGGAAGCGAGGCGCAAGAAACGAGAGGCGCATACGAACGGCTGATCAGCAGCCGCCGGGATCTTTTCCACGCAGATCGGATAGCACCGCAACGATCTCCGAACTCGCGACAACGTCCGCATATTTGTTCTCTAGATCGAACAGGTTTGCCTCGTGAGGCGCCGAGTCCCGATCGCCAACGGCGTCGCGCGCCACCACCGGGACGAAACCGTGCTGAATTGCATCAACGGCCGTGGCTCGAACGCAGCCCGAGGTGGTCAGGCCGCAGATGATCAACGTGTCGACGCCGGCCGCGGTCAGTGCGTCCGCTAGCGGCGTATTGAAAAAGGCGCTGGCGTACTGTTTGGTAATCACCGTCTCCCCGGCAACCGGCTCCATCCCGTCAGCGAAATTTCCCAGGGGCGATCCTCTGTCGAAACACTTCAGCGCGGCGATCTTGCGATAGAAGACCCCGCCGTCGATACCTCCAGGTTGATACTCGACGCGACTGTGAAACACCGGAATCGAAACGCGGCGAGCAACCCCAAGCAATCGTGCAGCGACCTCACGAACCTCCTCAACACCCGCATAGAGAGGCGACTCCGGATCGACATACGCCTGTGCGAAATCGACGACGATAAGCGCGGGCCGCCCACCGATTCCCAGCGGCCGGCCGAATCCGGCCTGCCGGTAATCATCCGCCAGATCACGATCAGCCAACGTCAGATGACCCCCGCGCCCACGTGATCGTCATATTCCTGACGCGACAGGCCGACGTACTCGAGGTAGATCTCCTCGTTGTGCTGGCCGAGCTCCGGCGCCGGGCTTCGCACTGAGCCCGGCGTCTCTGAGAGTTTCGGCGCCACGTTCTGCATCCTCAGCTCGCCGAAGGTAGGGTGCAACGTGGTAATGATGGCCTCGCGCGCCCTGAAATGCGCGTCTTCCAGCATTTCCGGCACGCGATAGATTCCGCCCGCCGGAATGCCATGTTCGTCCATGCTGTTCTGAAGTTCATCTGCGGTCAGCGTCACGGTCCAGGCCGCAATACGCTCGTCCAGCACCTGCTGATGTTGGCCCCGAGCCGCGTGGCTGACAAAGCGTGCATCAGCGGCGAGTCCGGGTTCACCCATCGCTTCGGCGAGGCGCCCGAACACCGTGTCCTGGTTGGCAGCAATCAACAGCATTTTGCCGTCCTTGGTAGGGTACACGTTGGAAGGAGCCACATTCGGTAGAATCGCGCCGGTCCGCTCCCGGATGTAACCCGCCTGATCGTATTCTGTAACCAGCGATTCCATCATGTTCAGCACCGCTTCGATGATCGACGAATCGACAACCTGGCCACGCCCGGTGCTCTGGCGTGCGTGGATGGCCACTAATCCACCCAGGCAGGCGAAGGTTGCGGCCAGCGCGTCGCCGATGCTGATACCCATGCGTGACGGCGGGGTGCTGGGATCCCCGCAGACGTAGCGCAGCCCGCCCATGGCTTCGCCGATGGCTCCAAACCCGGCACGCTTCGCATACGGTCCCGTCTGCCCGAAGCCGGACACCCGGATCATCACCAGGCCCGGGTTGTCGCCAGACAGCGTGTCGTAGCCGAGGTCCCAGCGCTCCAGGGTGCCCGGCCGGAAGTTCTCGACCAGCAGATCAGCCCGGCTAATCAGCCGCCGCGCGAGCGCTTGTCCTGCCGGTTCGCGCAGATTGAGGGTCACGGATTTCTTGTTGCGCGCGATAACAGGCCACCACAGCGACTTGCCATGCGCCTTTTCCCGCCCCCAGTCGCGCATCGGATCGCCCTGGCCGGGCGCTTCTACTTTGATCACGTTGGCGCCGAAGTCACCCATCAACTGGCCGCAGAACGGGCCCGCCAGCAACGTCCCCATTTCAATCAGCGTAAGGTCGGCCAGGGGCCCAACCTTCGGTTGGCTGGTCATGCGCATTTGCCTTTCGTGAGTGCCTATGCGACATGATTGTATACAGTTCAAGATTGTATACAATCGACCCAGGAGGAGGACAACCGATGAACGACACTACCCTGCCGACCACCGTCGAGATTGTCGAAGTGGGCCCCCGTGACGGTCTGCAGACGGAACCCGGCGTACTCTCGGTTGAGCTGAAGTGCGAGTTCATCGAACGCGCCATTGACGCCGGAATGCGACGCCTGGAAGTCGTAAGTTTCGTCAACCCGAAGCGGGTTCCACAGATGGCAGGAGCCGAAGAGTTGATCGCGAGGCTTCCCGATCGTGACGACGTTACTTACATCGGTCTGCTGTTCAACGAGCGCGGCCTGGAACGCGCCATCGACTGTGGCATCGACGAAGTCGGGATGGTGGTTGTCGCCAGCGATACCTTCAATCGCAAGAACCAGGGTGTAGGTACCGACGAATCGATCGACAACTGGTTGGCCATCGCGGACCGTGCGCGGGCCGCGGGACTGCGCGCCAATGTCATGATTTCCGCAGCGTTCGGCTGTCCCTACGAAGGTGAAGTCGCGGTTGAGCGCGTGCTGGACATCGCGCGGAGGGTGGTCGCGGGTGAGCCGGTGGAACTGGCATTCGCCGATACCATTGGCGTAGCGGTTCCACCGCAGGTACGCACGCTGATCGACGCGGTGCGCGATGAGGTCGGCGACATTCCGCTGCGCTGCCACCTGCACAATACCCGCAACACCGGGCTCGCCAATGCGATGGCCGCGCTCGAAGCGGGAGTAGCTACCCTGGATGCGAGCATCGCCGGAATCGGCGGTTGTCCGTTTGCACCGAACGCCACCGGCAACGTGCCCACCGACGATCTGCTCTACATGCTGGAGCGGTCCGGCATCGAGACCGGCATTTCGCTGACAAAGATCGTCGAGACCAGCCAGTGGCTAACCAAAACCTTGGGGCGCGAGCTTCCGGCGCTGGTCCCGAAGGCAGGAATTTTCCCGAGCGCACTACCTCATTAGTAGCAAGGAGTTCACTTCAAATGGGTTACAGACTCGGTGTCGATGTGGGTGGTACGTTTACCGATCTGTTGCTCGTCAACGAATCCGACGGTTCGACTCATACCGCCAAGGTGCCGAGCACACCTGAGGATTCATCGATCGGGGTGTTGAACGGCATCGCCCGGGTCTGCGACAGCGCCGGTGTCGACCCCGCACAGATATCCCAAGTGATGCACGGCACCACCGTGGCGACCAACACCATGCTGACCATGACGGGAGCCCGGGTGGGGCTCATCACCACCCAAGGCTACCGCCAGGTTCTGCAGATCGCCCGATCCTTCGTTCCCGGGGGGCTTGGAGGCTGGGTGGTCTACAATCAGAGCAAACCGCTGGCGCCGCTTGCCCTGACGGTGGAAGCCGACGAACGAATCGGCGCCGATGGCACGATCGTACGCAAACTCAACGAGCGCCAGATTCGTGCGGCACTGAAGACGCTCGCAACGAAGGGTGTCGAGGCGATCACGGTGTCGCTGATCAACTCCTTCGCCAATCCGGTGCATGAGCGGGCCGTCGCTCGGATCGCCCGCCAGGTCCTGCCGGGTTTACCCATCTCGCTTTCCTCGGATGTGGTTCCCGAGATGCAGGAATACGAGCGGACGGTTACCACGGTCGCAGACGCCTATGTCAAACCCCGCGTCGGGTCCTACCTGAAGAACCTGCAACGCGAGCTGAAGCGCTCCATGAAAAAGGTCAATCTCCACGTGTTGCGCTCGGACGGCGGTCTCGCCTCCGCGAAAGCCGCCCAGAAGTTTCCCGTGAATCTACTCATGAGCGGCCCGGCGGGTGGGGTGTCCGGTGCGATCTGGATCGCCGAGCAGGCGGGCTTCAAGAACCTCATCACCTTCGACATGGGGGGTACCTCCACCGACGTCTGTCTGGTCGAAGGCGGCCGCGCGCAACTCAGGCGCGAGACCACCGTGGGCGATGTCACCGTGCGCGCTTCTTCGGTCGATGTGCGGTCGGTCGGCGCGGGTGGCGGCTCGATCGCACACGTGCCCGAATTGACCCGGGCACTACGTGTCGGCCCCGACAGCGCCGGAGCCGATCCCGGCCCCGCTGCCTACGGCCAGGGCGGTGCCGCGCCCACCGTCACCGACGCCAATGTCGTACTGGGCTACCTGCCCAGCGCCGCGCGACTCGGCGGTGAGTTGGAGCTAAATCGCGACAACGCCGAAACGGCAGTACAGACCATCGCCGACGCCATGGGCCTGAGCCTCGAGCAGGCGGCCGCCGGCATCATCGACATCGTCAACGAGAACATGTTCGGCGCGCTGCGGCTGGTGTCCGTGGAAAAGGGTTACGACCCGCGCGACTTTGCCTTGATCGCATTTGGAGGAGCCGGGCCGCTGCACGCCAATGCGCTCGGCCGGTTGATGAGTTCCTGGCCGGTCATCATTCCTCCCGGTCCCGGGGTGCTGTGCGCGTATGGAGATGCCACGACCCGGGTGCGCGACGAAGCTTCACGGACCTTTATCAAGCGCTTTAGTGACACCAAGGCCACCGACGTCGCAGGGCATCTGGACCGGCTCGCGCGTCAGGCCGGAAAGTCATTGACCGGGGAAGGCGTTTCCAGCCGCGAGCAATCGGTGCACTTCGAGGCAGACATCCGTTACTCCGGGCAAGGATTGTCTCTGACCGTCGATGTCGACCCGGCGGCGCTGCGCCGACGCGTGGGCCTGGACGCCATCGCTGCTCAGTTCGACGAGAAACACGAACAGCTGTTCACCTTCACCCTCGATGCAGAGAAAGAGTTCGTCAATCTACGTGCTGTTGTACAGGGCAAAGCGCCGCAGGTCGTCGCCGCACGCATCGGTCGCGGACGCGGCGATCCCAAGGGCGCGGCCATCGGCACGCAGATGATCTATGCCGACCGGCGCCGCCAGCGCGCCACCGTCTACGACCGACCACGCTTGCGCGCCGGTCATGTCATCCGTGGGCCGGCAATCGTCATTGAGATGGACTCCACGACAGTTGTGCTGCCTGGCCACGCGGCAAAGGTCGATCCGCTAGGCAACCTGTTGATTACACCGGTCTGAGGAGAAAGGGATGCCCGCAGAAATTGTAGAAACCCGGCCACGTCCATTCCGCAAAGTCGAGGTGGACCCGATCACCCTGGACATCATCGAGAATGCGATGCTCAACGCCCGCTGGGAGATGGATGCCGTGCTGTTCCGCACCGCCATGTCGCCCGGCATTCGCGAACAACACGACGAGTTTCCAATGATCGCCAACGTCGAGGGCAAGATGGTGGTCGGCCAGTTCGGCTCGTTTATCCACGGCTTCCTGGAAGCCTATAAAGGCACCATCGAGGAAGGCGACATCTTCCTGACCTCAGACCCCTATGCCTGCAATGGCGCGATCAGCCACGCCAACGACTGGCTCATATTGCGACCGATTTTCAAGGACGGGCGGCTGTTGTCCTGGTCGGCAATGTTCGGTCACATGACCGACGTGGGTGGCAAGGTGCCCGGCAGTCTGCCAACAGACGCGAAGCAGATCTTCGAGGAAGGCATACGCGTGCCGCCGCTGAAGATCTACGAGCGCGATCAACTGAAGTCCGAGATCCTCGAGCTGATTCTGCACAACTGCCGGCTTCCGCAGTGGAACCGCAGTGATTTCAACGCCATCGTCGCCGCGGTGCGTACCGCAGAGAAGCGGGTGATTGAACTGGCGGACCGCTTTGGGGACGACGTCTATTACACGGCGCTGGACAGCCTTCTGGAGCGCAATCATCGCGCAATGGCCAAGCTCATACGCGATACCGTGCCCACGACCAAACAGGTGTTCGAGGACTACATCTGCGATGACGGGTTGGGGATGGGGCCATACAAAATCCGCTGCACGATGTGGCGCCGGGGACGCAAGGTGATTTTCGATTTCGAAGGCACGGACCCACAGTCGATCGGGCCGATCAATTTCTATCTCAACGAGGAAATGTTCAAGATGTTCTGCGGGGTCTTCATGATCCAGGTGTTTGATCCGCAGATCATGTTCAACGACGGCTTCTACGATCTGATGGAGGTGCGAATTCCGGAAGGTACGCTGCTGAAACCCGTCGCACCGGCCGCCCTGTCGTGCCGGACGCATGCGCTCGGGCGAATCTTCGATATCCTCGGAGGCCTGCTCGGTCAAGGCAATCCCGAGTTTCTGTGCGCGGCCGGGTTCTCCGACAGTCCCCATTTCATGTATTCGGGCTACCGTGAGAGTGGCGAGTGGTATCAGTTGTACCAGATTGGCTTCGGTGGCATCCCGGGCAAACCTTCGGGGGACGGTCCGGACGGGCACTCGCTGTGGCCGAGTTTCACCAACGTGCCGAACGAGTATCTGGAGAGCTACTTTCCACTGCGAATTGAAACCTACGAGACGATCCTGGACTCGGGCGGTGCCGGCCAACATCGGGGTGGCAACGGCATCCGCATCAGCTACCGGTTCTTGGAACCCGGAGAGATCTCGATTCACGACGACCGCTGGTTGACCTATCCGTGGGGGGTGAACGGGGGCGCACCGGGCATGCGCTCCCGCAAACTGCTGATCCATACGGACGGCAGCGAGGAACTGCTGCCCGCGAAGTGCGATCGGATTCAGGTTGCGAAAGGCGACCTGTTGCACTACGACACCTGGGGCGGGGGCGGTTGGGGCGATCCGCTGCAACGGCCGATCGAGGAAGTTGCCTTCGATGTCGAGGCCGGTCTGGTCAGCCCCGGGGGGGCACGCCGCTACGGGGTGGTGATCGGCGATGATTTCGTGGTGGACGACTCGGCCACTCGCCGACTGCGTGGGCGGATGAAACGCGGTAAACGCCGCCTCGCGCTGTTTGATCGGGGCGGCGACATTGAAACCCTGCGCCGGCGCTGCGTGGCCGAGACCGGCTTGCCCGCACCCCGAGCACCCGAGTTCCAGACCTGGGTAACGGCGTCCACGGCAGGAAGACGCGCGGGAACAAGCGCCCGAAGCAGCGCCGGGCGAAACTCGGGCCGATGAAAGCGGTCGACACCGCCTACGCAGTCGTTCGGGAGAGTATTTTTGCCGGCCGGTTCTCCCCGGGCGATCGCATCACCGAACAGGAAGTGGTGGAACTCGCGGGGGTCAGCCGCACCCCGGTGCGCGAAGCATTGCGACGCCTGCAGTCACAAGGCCTGGTCGAAATGCAACCCAACCTGGGTGCCGTGGTCACCAACTGGTCCAGTGAGGATGCCGAAGAGATTTTCGAGTTGCGCGCCATGCTGGAGTGTTTCGCAACCCGACTCGCGGGCGAACGGATCACCGTCGAGCATCTCGAGCGAATGCGGAAGTTGGCCACCGCTCAACTCGAAGAAGTGCGGCGCAAGACACCCGACCTCGACCGCATCGCCGAGCTGAATAATCAATTCCACCAGGAACTCTACGCTGCCGCGGGAAACCGGCGGCTAAATCGAATCCTCATCAGCCTCATCGAACCCACCCTGGTGATCCGGACGTTTCAACACTATTCCGACGAGGCGCTACGGCGCAGTGCCCGCCAACACCTGGAGATCGTGGAGCTACTGGAGAGCGCCGACGCCGAAGGCGCCGAAGCGGTCATGCGCACTCACGTGCTGGCGGCCCGGCATGAATTTCGTCACAACGCCTGACAGTGGCTGGTGCGACTCTCAGGCATTGTATACAATCGACCCTAGCTTGAGGCGTTGTATACAATTGGAGGGAGAGCCAATGAACAATCGACGCACGCGCTGGCCACTGCTGGTCGGCGCTGCCACATTCCTGGGGGCGACCTTTGCCGCGGTTCCGAGTTTCGCCCAGGACCGCATCATCGAAGAAATTCTGGTCACGGCGCGTAAACGTGAGGAAGTGCTGACCGACGTACCGGCCAGCATCACGGTGTTGAGCGGTGCCCAATTGGAGCGCGCCGGCGTCGAGCGGGTAGCCGACTTCATTAAGCTCGTGCCGGGCATGAGCCTGGTCGACGCCGCCGAAGTAGGCGATACCCAGGTCAATATTCGCGGCATCAACGGTGCCCGGGACGCGGAGAACAGCTTCGCCTTCATCCTCGACGGCATCCTGATGACCAACCCCGCCGCGTTCAACCGCGAGTACATCAACCTCCAGCAGATCGAAGTGTTGAAGGGCCCGCAGGGTGCGCTGTATGGCCGTAACGCGGCCGCCGGGGCGGTGATCGTCACGACCCAGAAACCCGACGATACGATGCGCTTCAAGTTCAAAGGCAGCGCGGGTGAGGACAGCACCTACACCGGCGTCATCTCAGCGATGGGACCGCTCGTTGAAGGCAGCTCCTACTTCAGCGTCTCGGCCGACTGGCGGGATACCGACGGTTTCCACAGCAACAGCTTTACCGGCGATGACTCGGTCGATGACTTCGAGTCCTGGAACATCAACGGCCGGCTGCTGTTCGAACCGTCCGACAATCTGACCCTGGACTTCAAGGCGCGCTACGGCGAAGTCGATGCCGCCTCGATTACCTTCAACGCGTCCTTCGCGCTACCCGTCGTCGCCGAGATCTTCGGCGACCCGAATTTCTACGAGGACTCCAACGATCACGACTTCGAGTTTCAGGCCAACATCGACCCGCAGAACGATCAGGACTCGCTCGAACTGTCCGGTAAGCTCGACTACGACGCAGACTGGGGAACGGTCACCGCCTGGGCGCTGTACAGCAATATCGAAAACAGCCTGTCGGCAGACGGTACCAGCGGCGCGTTCGGATTCTTCATTCCCGAGCCAACCTGCCGGCAGACCACGGCCGATGAGTTCGCCGCCGGGACCACTTTGCCGTCGCCCCAGATCCTGGCACCCGTACCCGAGTTCTCGGTGTTTGGGCCCTACACGCCGGTGTCGTGCGACGGCACCCAGTATCAGGAGCGCAACCAGGAAGACTACAGCTTCGAAGTCCGCGTCGCGTCACCCGATGACCAGCAACTGCGCTGGCTCGGGGGACTCTACTACCTGCACATCGACCGTGAAGTCGGGGTGAACCTCGGCATCGACCTCGGCTTCGGCGTCACCGAGTCGCTGTTCGTCCCGCAAAACGGTCTGAACCCGACCGAACAATTGCTGTGGGACGACTTCGAGACCGATGTCTACGCGGTGTTCGGGCAGCTCGAGTACGACATCAGTGACACCGTCGAAATCGCAGTGGCGCTGCGCTACGACCGCGAAGAACGCGATGCGTCGAGCAAGGTGCCCGTCAACGCGACC